>NC_012881.1:3380000-3732500 GCF_000023445.1 Maridesulfovibrio salexigens DSM 2638
GCAAGCTTAATGTGATTTGAAATACCTTTCGGTGTTGCCAGAGTTGGAGTCAACTCTCCAGCATGTAATGCGATCGGTACATCGGGGTATTTTGAATGGAAGAAATCCAGCATATTCATATGTAATACGTAATCACGCATGGCAACGGGATTATCCTCAGGGCCGACCATATTAAGTCCCACAACACGCGAATCGCGGCGGACAAGTTCAAAAGACCATGCCATCTGTGCAAATACTTCGGCAGGCTCTGCACCCCTAAAAATCTGATTGATGTAACGGACCTTCACATCACTTCCCGGACCGCTGCCGACCAGCTCATGCTGCCTACTCTCCGTTCGATCAAGTTCCTTACGAGCCGAATCCATATCTTTAAATAATCCTGCTTGCTTCAATCGTGCAAAACATTCTTCCGGCTTTCCATCCCATTCAACTTCAGCAGCCCAAGGGCTGATCCATTGAGGTCCATAAATAGACATCATAACCTCAATATACTGGACTCCATCTCGCTCAGCCTGCTGCACTGCATGGGCCAGCAACCTGCCTTTATCCCGTTTGGCTGCTCCAAATCGACTGAATGTAGCGAAAAAACGGTCATGCCCCCACATACGGTTGTCGCGTACTCCTTCTCTTACAGACAGTGAATTAACCGCCCTACCCCAAACATCAGAACGCTTATATGCGTCCTTTGCCGCAACAGTCCCGTTTTTACATGGCCCGCTCACAATACGTCCGCTGGATTCAACTATGCATGCACCATCGTCCGCCGCCCATCGAAGATAGTCTTCAGCGTAAGGAATTCCTGACAGGTGGGAATGGAGCTCTGCCCCCTTCGGCATCTCAGCCAAAATCATACGCAAAGCAACGGGATCGACCGGCTTGAGGAATATCGCCCTCTCAGGGGTCTTGGGAACACAAGCTGAAAGCATAATGAGTAAAATCAGGAATAATTTTTTCATAATCTACATCTTATACAATAAGCCACTCTTCAAGGTAAATGGCATTCTTTAGCATGCATCCCCAGTGATTGAGTACACAATGCGCATCAATTTAAAGCCCAAAAAAAAGGCCGCCCCAAGGGACGGCCTTTTTACTAATATGCGGATAAATCCTAATGTGCTGCGGGAGCGGCGCCACCTTTGGGGTGACAACCAGCGCAGGAGATAGGACCTTTATCTTCTTTAACGTGACAGTTTGAACAAAGCTGATGGTAAGCATTACGCAGGTCGGTTTTACCTGCTTCAGCTTTAACAGCGTGGCAGTCAGAACACTTCTGGTCTTCGGAAGACTCGTCTTCAACGATCTTTCCATCTTCCCAGACATGGTGGCAGACAGCACAATCTTCAATACCGGCCATTTCGTTATGTGCATCATGTGCGAACACAGCAGCAGGTCTCTGATGCTTCGGGAAAGCCGGGTCCAGCAGGGAAGTGATATCTTCCTGACAGAACGCGGGAACCATGTAGAGCAAGACACAGGCGGCAATGACCGCAATAGAGAATACTCTTTTAATCATTGTAATCTTCCTCCTATTCCGGCTTTTCCATGAGTTCATAGATCAGGTCGCCGAAGAACTTAATATCCATACCCAGTTCGTAGTAATGGTTAAGGTCTTCGAGTCCACCGTGGCAGTTATGGCAGGGAGCGAGAATGGTGTTCACGCCGGTAGCCTTAAGCTGCTCAGCCTTGATCTTGTTACCCTTCATACGGACGTTCTTGAACGGAGGACCACAGTTGATAACACCACCACCAGCAGCACAGCAGTAGTTGTGCTCAAGGTTCGGAGTCATTTCAACAACGTTTTCACACAGTGCGTGTGCAAGCTTGCGGGACTGTTCCATCAGACCGCGACCACGGATGATGTTACAGGGGTCATGCACAGTGATGGGTTCTTTGAACTTCTCACGCAGCTTGATTTTGCCTGCTTCGAAGAGCTCCCAGAAGAACTCAACGGAGTGGACAACTTCAATAGGATACATTTCCCATGCGTCCCAGCGGTTACCCTGGTCATAGATGGAGCGAAATGCGTGACCACACTCACCCATTACGATGCGCTTAACCTTGAGGTCGAGAGCGGATTCGAAATGGCGCTTTTTAAGACGACCCATCATTTCAAAGTCACCGGTGAACATGCACATATCGGAGTTATCCCAGCCCGGTTCGGTGGGCATGGTGAAGTCAACTCCGGCTTCGTTGAAGATGTATGCAGCCTGATAGATGAGCTGGGTACGGAACTTGGGTTCCGGTGCGATAACGGAGTAGTAAATCTCCGCACCTTCTTTATCCAGCGGAATACGCAGATTGGGCATTTCATCACGGGCTTCATCTTCCTGCCACTGCAGGGTATCCGGCCATTCATCATCTTTGAGCCACATCTGGTTCATGGTAGCGGAATGAGAATGAGCGGTATCCTGAATGTACTGGGGGGTTACGCCGAGCTTGTGGCACATGCGGCGTACCATGCTCATAATGTAACCGGTATCGATTCCCAGCGGGCAGAAGTGAACGCAACGGCGGCAGAGGTTACACTCGGTGTAAGCAATCTGTGCCATTTCGTAGATTTCATCTGCAGTAACTTTGTAGTTCTTGCGCAGAATCTTACCCAGTGTCTGGTGAACTTTACCAGCGGGAGAATAGCTGGGGTCACCTTCATGGGACATATAGTAATGGCAGGCTTCGGAGCACATACCGCAGCGCATGCAAGTCTCAGCATAAAGCTTAAGTTTTGCGCCGGCTTCTCCTTCAATAACCTGCTTGAGAGTATTTTCGATACGTTCAGGAGTCAGGCGGGAAACACCCCGCTCGAGTCCAGCGTCTTCGATTTTCCTGTCGAATGTCATTTTTCAGTACTCCTTGCGGGAATTGGTTACCAGTCCTTGCAGCGACGAACACCGCCGAACTCGGAACCCATGTAAGCTCTGGTGAACAGGCCGAACACTGCGTGACTCAAACGGGTGAAGGGAATGCTGATGAGCATGATTTCACCACAAAGAATATGCAGAATGAGCATAACCTTGGCATCGCCGATTTCATGGTAGGCCATTACACCGGTCAGGAAAACGAGTGCAGGCACAGCAAGTGCGACCCAGTCCTTACCGGTGGTCAGGTAGGCAACGTCTTTCTGCAGAAAACGGCGTGCACCGAAGTAAATGCAGCAGACAACAACCAGAATAGACATGATGTCAGCGACGGTATCCGGGAGAGTCGGCCAGCTGATGCCGAAGAACTGGTCCCAGAGAACCACATGTCCCAGCAGGAAGATGGGAACAATGACAAGACAGATGTGAAAAACAAAGGTGACCATCGCAGTCCAGGGATTGCGCTGCCAACCAAGGGTTCCGGTAGGATTCATCCATGCCATGATGGAGCGGAAACCATACTTGAAGCTCATGTAATGCAAAGACGAACCGTCTTTTGCCTTAGCGAGCTGGTACATGGAAACCAATCTGTAAGCGGAACCGAGAACAAACACGCCCCAGGCGAACCAAGCCAGAGGGCCAACCACGAATGCATAAACACTGTTCATGTGTAATTCCTCCGGTTTTTTAGAATTCGCTTACTTCGGCAACGATGCGAACAAATTTGCCGCCGTCTATTGCACGAATGAGGACTTTGGAGCTGTCAGGGCTGAAAATGGGTTCCCAGCACTGATCAAAATCCTGAGCATAGGGCTTGCCGTCAAGAACAACGGTGTAGCGGCCATTCTTTTCAACCTTGGCAGCAACCTTGCTGCTATCGGGGCTGAAAACAGGTTTCCAAGCCATCTGATAAACACCGGGCCAGACTTTGCCATCACACAATACAGTGTAATCGTAGCCGTCCTTGCCGAGTGCTGCTGCGCGGTTACCATCAGGGCTGACAGCCAGATCGATAACAACAGGAGATGTGATGGACCAGGGCTGTCCGTCAACAGCAACGGTAAAGCTGCCGAAGGTAGGAGCAACAATAGCCCAGAGCTTGGAACCGTCAGCGCTGAACTGCTGGTGCCAGCAGTTGGCGAAGGTATTTTTCCAGATAAGCTCTTCGTCCTGAGCCATACCCCACTTACCACCCAGACGCACAGGAGCTACGAGAGCACCGGTTGCGGGGTTGAATGCGGGAGCCCAGACACATTGGTATTCACGCTGCCAGATCTTGCCATCTACTGCGATGGTGTAATCATAGAGAGTCTTTCTAACCTGACAGGCGACTTTTTCACACTTGGCGTCAAACACCGGAGTGTAACAGTTCATGAAAACGTTATCCCAGGCAGTGCCGTTCACAGCAACTGAGTAGATACCTTTCTGGAAGGTCTCAATATCAGCCTGTCCCATAGAAGTAACCTGAACAACTGCAGCAGTGGATTTACCATCTCTGCCTACGGTGAAGTTGTTAGCGTTTTCAAAAAAGTTTTCCCAGAGAACTCCATCCACGCCCATACCGTATTCCATATCCTGCTGCACAGCGCAGATAATGGTACCTTCAGGGCCGAAGGTGGTTCTCCAGATGTAGCCGTAATTTTCCGGCCAATGCTTGCCGTCAACAGACAGAGTCCACTCACCCATCTGCTGGGCTACACCAGTGAATCTTCCGTCAGGTGCAAATTTGGGATAGAAAATCCTGTCGTATGCTTCTTCCCAAATCTCACCATTGACGCAAGCAGTGAATTCCAGTTCGCCTTTATTAACAACAGCACCGACTTTCTCTCCATCGGGGCTGGCATGGAATTCTTCCACCCACTCAAATTTATCAGACCAGGATCCAGTGTCCTGGACCTCTCGCCTACCGGGATTCCAATCCCACGTGGACGCATCAGGCATCTCACGCCTCCTCATTCCGAAGATCCGGTCTATCCGCCAATATTCCGAATCAACTCGGTTTTTCAGGGTGCAGCGCACCCTAGTTTTCTAACCAACAATAGTCCCGTCTTTGGTCGAAACAAACCTCGTCACACCTAAGGCCGGAGACCCGTCCAGCCTTATATCTGCAAGTTAATTGGCACATTTTACAAAGTAGGACAATAGCATCTGAGGGGTTTGGGTATGAATTTTTTTCAAAATAAAACGAGCAGCATCCTCATCAGGAGGATGCTGCTCGTCCAAAAAAATCTTTTATTTAAATAACTTAAAAAAGAATTTATTTTACAAAAAAAGCTAAAATCAAGAGAAAACTTTTAATCAACGTTTTGATTATGTCTACTTTAACAGTAGGACATATTACCTACCAAAGCAAGAGGTAATCATAGGTCCAGTTCATCAAATATGTAGTCATAATCTAACTCGGAATTGACCAGCCCTGCTCCATGATTGATCTTAATCATGTCCCTAAGCTTGTAGCTTTCTTGAATGGCTTCCATCTTCTTGGCTACGGCATAAGTGTCGTCACGCACAACAATAACAGGAATTTCAAGAACTTCCGAACGTGTCAGAATGATATCATTGGGATAGAGATTACCGGTCAGGATAAGACATGGACAGTTACCTTCAAGGGCTACCAGTTGAACATCCGCCCTGTCACCACCGACAATAACAGCAGAATTTTTATGTCGCCTGAAATGGGTGATAAAGTTCTCAACCTGCATGGTACCGATAAGGAAATTCTCAACTACACGGTCCGCCTTGGTGTGAGCAGAAATGATCTTCCCGAAAAGCCTTTCGGCAAGGTCACTTACCTTGATGGCACCCATGAGCGGGTCACGGGGAATGATGCCCAGCACCTTCACCCCTTTCTTTTCCAGAAAAGGAACGATTAGTGAGGTCAGTTCATCCATGTAATGTTCAGGAACGTCGTTAAAAACAACTCCAAGGAAATCGTCCCCCAATTCCTTCTGGACACGGAGCACGTAATCGTAATGAAGCTCACTGCTGTAGCGGTCCACCAGAATGGTCTTTGCGCCGAGGGCACGGGAAACATCAGGTCCGCTTACCCCGCAGTAGGTGCCGGAGCTGAGATAGCTGCCGGAGCCTCCAAGGATCATAACATCCTTGTCGCTGCTGAGTTCTTCGTAAGATTCCACGATAGAAGGCATCAGATCGCCCATATCTTCAGAAAAAGCCTTGATGGTAAAATCACGGGTAACCAGAACAGGAGTAACCTTTGCCGGGTCCTGCTCCAGCCCGAGCACCTGCTGGATAAACGCCGCATCTGCATCGCCGGGGGTATCACCATCCATATGGGGAACAGCCCCAACAGGCTTCATGTAACCTACATTAAATCCGCTGTTGCGGAATTTAAGACCCAGCGACATGGCCAGAAGGTTCTTGCCGGAATATCCGGTAGTGGAACCTATATATATACTTACCATCTATGCCTCCTTATTCGCGCTCATCCGGCCGGTTGCCCGCATCTGCGGAGATGTCGACAACAGTCATCCGGGCATCGGCAACCAGAGCCTCGTCCGAGTTGACAAGCACAGGATTAAATTCTGCTTCGTAAATTTCAGGAAAATCATCTGCAAGGCATGACATCCTGATCAAAACATCAGTAATCGCCTCGAAGTCAACGGGCTCGCCCCCTTTGACTCCTTTCAATAACATATAGGAACGGATTTCCCGGACCATTTCTCCAGCTTCCTCTACAGAGAGAGGAGCTAGACGGAACGAGATATCCTTCAAAATCTCAACATAAACACCGCCCAGTCCGAACATGAGCAAAGGCCCGAATTGCTTGTCGCGGCGAAAGCCCACAATCACCTCACGGGACTGGGGAGAAGCCATCTGCTGCACAAGACAACCGGCAATGAACACATCCGGGCGCAAACGTTGGGTCCGGGCAGTTATATCCCAGAATGCAGCCCTGACTTCCTCTGCGCAGTTAAGGCCGACACGGACACCGTCAACATCGGACTTGTGTGAGATTTCAGGGGAAGCGATCTTGAGTACCACCGGATAGCCAAGCTGCTCGGCAATTGCCACAGCTTCATCGCCGGAGCGAGCAAGATCTGACTCAGGGGTCGGCAATCCGTAGGCGGTAACAATATCACGGGCTTGAAATTCCACCAGTTCGGAACGGCCGGAGCGTAATGCATTGTCTACAACCGCGCGGGCTGCATCCACATCATGTTCCGGGGTGAAATATGTACGCGGGGGCCGCCCTTTCCAGACAGCATATTTATGCATGCAGTCCATTGCCCGGACAGCCTGCTTGGGAAAGTCATATACCGGAACTCCGGCTTCTGCAAAAATTTCACGGGCCTCAGCACTGTTCTTGCGTCCCATAAGACAACAGAAAACAGGCTTACTTACTTCACCCATTCCCTGAACAACAGCCTTGGCAACCTCTGTGAAATCAAGATTCACAGTGGGAGCGATTATCACCAGCAGACTGTTTACAGCAGGATCATGCCCCACAATGCGCACAGCCCGACCATAACTTTCAGCGTCTGCATCGCCAAGAAGATCTACAGGGTTGTAAAGAGAAGCGTATCCCGGAAGCATGCGCTGCAATTCTCCGATAGTGCCCGGAGAAAAAGTGGGCATGCGCATGACCGATTCACCGCAGGCATCAGCAGCCAGAATACCGGGCCCGCCAGCATTGGTCACAATGCCTAGGTTCGGGCCTAAAGGCAATTCCTGAACTGAAAAAGCCTTAGCAAGGTTGAAAAGTTCATCAAGTTTTTCCACACGGATAACACCGGACTGACGAAAGGCTGCATCACAAGCCTGATCCGAACCTGCCATTGCACCGGTATGCGAAGACGCGGCCCGCGCACCTGCGGGAGTAGTACCGGCCTTCATCATCAGTATCGGCTTTTTCATGGAAACTTTAGCCGCCTGCGCCATGAATTCGCGACCGTCTTCAATGTTCTCTACATACCCAAGAATAACCTTTGTTTCAGGGTCATTACCGAGATATTCGATCATGGAAGCTTCATTGATAACAGCTTTATTCCCGAGACTGATAAACTTGGAAAAACCGACCTTTTCCCCCAGAGCCCAATCAAGAACAGCTACGCAAAGCGCACCGGACTGCGAGAAAAACCCCATACTGCCGGGAAGCGGATTTCCGGTGGCAAAAGATGCATTCACCCCGCCTCTGGAGTTGATAACTCCAAGGCAGTTGGGGCCAAGCAGATTGACACCATGCTCTTCAGCCAGCTTTGCAAGCTGAACTTCAAGAAGCCAGCCTTCGTGATCCACTTCCTTGAATCCTGCAGTGATTACCACAACAGAACTGACTCCGAGTTCAAGTAACTCCTTGAATATTCCAAGGACCAGATCACGAGGCACAGCCACAACTGCTAAATCAACAGGAGTGCCGATATCAGAAATTTTTTTATAAGCGGAAATACCGTTAATATCGCCGCCTCGAGGGTTTACCGGATAAAGCTGACCGCTATACCCGGCACTCTGCAGGTTAGACAGAATGGTGTTTCCGATTTTTCCGGAAACAGATGAAGCGCCGACAACGGCGATTGATGACGGAGTGAACAGACTATCCAAACTATCTCCCGACTTCTCCCCAAACTTGTCAGGGAAAACAATTAGTTCTCAAGCAATTAAAATGTAAAATAAATGTAACATGAAAACACGCTGCCAACAGTTTTTTCCTGTTATCAGCCTCACAAATGGTAAACATAGTCCGAGTACGGCAATGATGGCAAGCAGCTATGCGGCAATGAAAAATATATGTAGTCCCTATAATTATCCGCAAAGAAACCCATCGGTCAAAGTATTCCAACTATAAGCATTCTATTTATATGATATTTTTTATCAACCTTCACTAAATTTACGCATAAAGTTCTTAACAAGCTGAGATATTGCGCTTTTGTCACGTTTAGTGATAAACGTGTCAGAAGGTCGGGTTTTAAAAAAATGTATCAAGTTAATGATGTGATTAATGCTGTCATTTTGAGGTGGGTCAGCTATGAATGCTATGAATGACTCCAAGTTAATTGAAGAAAGCTTTTGTTCCATTACCGAAGCCATCTTCAAAATACTTCCCAAAAATAATCTTCCTTTCAGTTTGTATAGGATGAATCCATCCAATGGAAGATTTACACCCATTACAATCCCCGGAAAAGCCATTGTCTCCGCAGACAAACAATCCATTTCCGATGATTGCGAACGGGGTCTTATTTTTATTAAATTCCGGGACATTGGTACGTGCAAACCATTTTTCATGCACCATCTGCCTACTGTTATTTCCGATATTTCCCATTCCGTTCCCGAGCATGAACTGGCAAACCTGCTTTTAGAAGGGCTGAAAAAGAGTGCTGAAAAAATTTACATTGATTCCATAAAACTGCACTTCAAACAATTTCGCTCCACACTTACCAGCGTAGGAGAGCTGCTTCACGAAAAACCTGATTTGCTTTGGCTGATGATCCCCATGCTTGATCCTCAGCATTCACTGGTCAACAAAGCCCTTTCCAACGGTGTAATAGGAGCAGCAGTCCTGCTGCATGCCCGCGAAGTAAAACCGGATGTCCAAATTTTCATCGATGCGCTTTTCGCTCTTTTTCTCTGTGACATAGGTCTGTCCAGCCTGCCAGAATTCGTACTTGGTAAAGAGTTCTGTCTTTCGCTGGACGAACAGAAACGCATCCGCCAACACCCAATCGGATCAGTGGAAGTTCTGAGCTTGACCAGCAACCTGAGCAAGACTTCCCTGCGCGCAATTCTGGAACATCACGAAAGAATGGACGGTTCCGGGTACCCCAGAGGTGTTACCAACGAAAACCTGTCATGGCTTGGAAAGCTATGCGGGGCAGTGGACTCATATGTGGCAATGACTATGGGACGCCCCGGAAAGAAAAGCATGCCCACAGTAACAGCCTTGAAAATTCTGTACAGTGAATCGACTCAATACGACCCGAACATCATCTACGCGCTGGAAAAAGTGACCTATCGCGATTAAGATCGGATAAAGATCCTCAATTCATAAACTTTCCAAAAAAAAATCCCGTCCAGTTTCATCCGGACGGGATTTTATTATCAGTAATCTTCTGGTTTGTGCTCGCATTTGGTGACCGGTACGTGTTCAGTTATCCCGTCCGCGTACAAATTTTCATCTGAAAGACGGAATACCCTGCGCAGCAGCAGGCGTATATCCTCAAAAATCAGGTAAAATGCCGGAACCAGCAGTAGAGTAATACCGGTGGCGAAAAGAATACCGAATCCTAATGATACAGCCATGGGAATCAGGAACTTGGCCTGCCTCGATGTTTCAAGAATCATGGGAGCCAACCCGCCAAAAGTGGTCAGGGTGGTCAGCAAGATCGGCCTGAAACGGGCAGTCCCCGCCTCCAGCACCGCATCATATGCACAATGCCCTTTACGCCGTTGAATGTTCACGTAGTCAATGAAAACCAAGGAATCGTTGACCACAACACCACTCAGAGCCACGATACCGAACAGACTCATCAGGCTAAGACTGTACCCCAACAAGGCATGACCGATTACTGCGCCGACTATGCCGAAAGGAATACAGAGCATAACAATCAACGGCTGAAAGTAACTGCGGAAAGGAATTGCCAGCAAAGCATAGATCACCATCATGGCCATAAGCAGGCCGGAGATCAGGCTTTCAGTACTTTCCTGCATGTCAGCCTGTTTACCCTCCAGAGAATAACCCAATCCGGGATAATCAGCCTTCAATTGTGGAATAACATTGGCGACAACATCAGCCAGAATCTGAGAGGTTTCCTTTCGCGGATTAACATCAGCCTCTACGGAAATGACCCTGCGCCCATTACGGCGGTCAATAGAAGTATAAGCCCTGCCGTCCTTAATTTTCACGACCTCGCGCAAAGGAACATCAGTTCCGTCGGGAGTACGGATCATCAATTCTTCAAAATCATATTTGGAAGCACGTTCCTTTTCAGGCAGACGAACCATAACCTTGATTTCATTTCGACCACGCTGCTGGCGCAGGACCTCGGCCCCGTAATAGGAAGCGCGAATCTGGTTGGCAACATCGCGGGAGGTAAGCCCCAGACTGCGTCCAGCGGGCAGAAGTTCAAAGTCGAGCTGCCTTTTACCCGGTGAAAAACCGGAATCAATATCCTTAACCTTGGGATACACGCTAAGCGCCTGAGCGAGGTCCGATGAAGCCTTTTTAAGCACTTCAATGTCACTATGGCTAAGCTCAATTTCAAGGGAACTGCCTGAACCGGGCCCTCCACGGTCAGACTCAAAGAGGACCGACTCGGCTCCGGGTATAGGGCCAAGATTTCTCCGCCACTGACGTACAAATTCATCAGTTGCGATAGGCCTTGTATCGGCATCAGTCAGGAAGACCTGCACTTTGAGCACATGACTACCGCTGGTCTTGCGCCTGCCGGAGCCGCCGATCTTGGCATAAACACCTTCAACCAATTGCTCCCCGCCATTTTCCTCAGCAACCTTTTCCGCTGCAAGCACTGCCTTATCCAATACTTTCTGGGTAACTTCCTTGGCGGTACCGTAGGGCAGGTCAATTGTGAGGTAGGCATAATCGGACTCAATCTTCGGGAACATGGTGAATCCCAACCTGCCACTTTTAATGTAGGCGAATGAAATGATCAAACATGCTGCACCAAGAGCAACGGTAAGATAACGCAGAGTAACCGCACGATCCAAAAACGGCCTGTAAACTTTATGTACGAAGCGAAGCAAACCGTGAGATATATTCTGCTGATAATGGAGAATAAACCCCATAATCTTACCCGGCTTACGCTCACTGCCATGCCCAAGGTGGGCGGGGAGAACAAAAAGGGACTCCACTAATGAGATGAAAAAGACACTGCAAACAACCATAGGAATGACCTTGAATATCTTACCCATCACTCCGGGTACAAAAAACATTGGCATGAAAGCGACAATGTTCGTCAAAACACTGAAGGTAACCGGCATGGCAATACGCTTGGCCCCTTCACAGGCTGCTTCTATCCAACTCATGCCCTGCTGCCGCATCGTATAGACATTTTCACCTACAACAATGGCATCATCCACAACAATACCAAGTGATATGATGAAAGCGAACATGGAAACCATGTTGATACTCACGCCTGCCGGGGAAAGAATGAGCATGCCGCCCAAAAAGGAAATGGGAATCCCCATGGAAACCCAGAAAGCGAGTCGCGGTTCAAGAAACAAAGCCAGAAAGATAAAGACCAGTCCAAGCCCCATGTAAGCGTTGCGCAGAAGCAGGTCCATGCGCTGGCGATAAATATCAGAACTGTCGTTACGCACAGCCACGTGCACACCGTCAGGAAGGCTTCTATTGAATGTTTCCAGCTGGGCATGCACTGCATCAGAAACACCGATGGGGGTCTGATCACCTATGCGATAAACCTCAACACGCACCGCAGGCTTTCCGTCAAAGGTGGTGATAATATCATCGTTCTGAAAATCCTCTTTGACCTCGGCAATATCTTCCAGCAAAACCTGAGTACCGTCATCTCCGGTAACAATGGGCACCCGCGCAAATTCACGGGCATAATCACGGCGTTCCTTGAAACGGACTAGGATTTCGCCGCCCTCGGTCTTAATACCGCCTCCGGGAAGTTCCACTGACGTCTTGGCAAGGGAATCCGCCACATCAGAAAGGGTCAAACCGTATGCCCGAAGCTTTTCCTGAGGAATTTCAATAGTAATCTGTAACCCGCTGACTTCAGCAAGCTCCACCTGAGTAATTCCCGGATCACCGATCAGTTCTTCACGAAGCTGTTCGGCAACCTTACGCAGGGAAAGAGCATCAGTATCCCCGTAAACCATAAGCGAAAGTACACCGCGTTGACGCGAAACAACGCTGATGACCGGGTCCTCAGCTTCTTCGGGGAAGGAGGTTATCCGGTCCACTTCACTTTTGATATCCTGACTGAGCTTTTGCAGGTCATAGCCTTCAATAGCTTCAGCAACAATTGAAGCACTGCCTTCCGCAGCGGTACTGGCAACTTCCTTGACCCCGTCAAGGCCGATAACGGCTTCTTCAACAGCCAGAACTATACCTTGCTCCACCTCTTCTGGGCTGGCTCCACTATAAGAAACCTGCACGGTAACAGTATCCATAGTGAATTCGGGAAAAATCTCCTGCTTGATATTGAAGCCCATAACCAAGCCACCGACCAGCAAAATAATCATCAGCAGGTTAGAGGCCACGGGATTCCCGGCCATCCATGCAAGAGGACCTTTGTTTTTATTTTGCTCAGCCATTGCTGTTCACCTTCTTTT
Organism: Maridesulfovibrio salexigens DSM 2638; assembly: GCF_000023445.1. GTDB lineage: Bacteria > Desulfobacterota > Desulfovibrionia > Desulfovibrionales > Desulfovibrionaceae > Maridesulfovibrio > Maridesulfovibrio salexigens. Next base: position 3,393,131 of record NC_012881.1, read on the forward strand.
TCATGGAACCGGAACCATTCTCACGCAGCTTCATGTTCTGGAGCGGTGCGGAAATATCAGTAACAACGAGCTTTTCACCGCCGGTCACTCCAGTATCGAGATAGACGTAATTCTGATCACGCCAGACCGGATCAACTGTTCTGATATCCAAAAGGCCGTCTTCGTTCATCACCCAGATGGTGTTGTTGTCACGAAAAGAAGCTCTCGGAATAGCAATTACTTTTTCCAGTACGCCGGAATCAATCTGTACATTCACGTAGCTGCCCAACAGCAGAGGACGAACTTCACCGCCCTTCAAATTTAAAGGATCTTTCACTGAAACAATGATCCGGGCCATGCGTCCCTTGGATTCGAGCGAAGGCAGAAGACGAAGAACCTCACCTTCCCGCTCTACGGCATTTTTGCCGCTGCCCATACGAACCCGGGCCTTTGAACCCTTGAATCCGTTTTCCGCCGAAGGGATATCAATGCTTCCCAGACGATCCACGGGAACAGATACAATTACCCAGAATTCATCAGTCCCCACCAGAGAGGCAATGGTTTCATTAAGGCTGAGATGCGCTCCAAGATCAGCACTTTTGCTGACAATCATACAGGAGAAAGGAGCTTTTACTCGGGTACGGGCAAGATCAATACGAGCCTGCTTAAGCTTAGCTTTGGCAGAAGCCAGATCAGCCTGAGCCTTTTGCAGATGGGGTTTACGGAGAGCCAACTCAGCTTCCTGCATGGTTCCGCCGGAAGATTTCTTAAGCAGTTTCCATTCACGTCCGGCTACACGCTGCTGTCCGCTTTCAAGCTTAAGATTGTATTCGGCCTCAGTAACTACAGCTTCCTGCTGCTTGACCGCCAGTTCGTAATCGAGAGGATCTATGCGCAGAACTTCCGCACCTTTCTCAAAATATCCACCGGGAATAAAAGCATCACTGACAGATATAACTTTACCGGAGACCTGCGGTTCGAGATTGATTTCCCTAGCGGCTTCAACAGTTCCCATAACCGGGGTCGAAACCTTGAAATCGTTAACTTCAAGAACACTGACGTTAACCAGAGGTGCGGAGACCACCGGGGCTTTTTTCTTAGCCACGGGTTTAGTGGCGAGAAGAGCCTTGGCTCCGATCACGGCCACGACCACAATCAGTAAAGGGAGAATTCCTTTAAGGCCAATCTGTTTGACGTAGTATAAAATTTTCTTAGCCATATCTAAATTCCCTCCTGCGCAGGAACGGATTGTTCTTCAGGTTTATCAGCGGCAGCAACTTCAGCTGTGTCATCAGCTTCAGGTTTAAGCTCTGCCCCGTCTTCAAGTTCATTTGTCCAAGTCCCGCCCAGCGCACGATACAGACCCACGCGATAACTGAGCAGATCAGCCTCATCCTGAGCAATGTTAATTTCAAGGTCATGAACGCTGACCAAGGCACTAAGTACCGGCAGGTAATCCTCCAGCCCCTGCAAATAGCGCGAACCGGCTTCTTGGAGATTGAGTTTTGCTGCTTCAAGCTGATTCTTACGGGCTGAAATGTATTCATGCTGCCACTTTTCCTGTACCAGCGAATCCTGCACTTCCTTGAATGCGGTAAAGACTGTGTCCTTATAATTAAGCATACGCTCATCAACTACAGCCCGTGTGCGCTCAACCTCAGCCTTGCGCTTATATCCGTCAAAAATCGGTCCGGTTATGGATGAGGTCAGAGTGGTCAGCCAGCCGGAAAATATGTTTGCAAGCTGGGCACTGGAAAGCATGGCCTCCGCAGAAAGAGTCATGGAAGGCAAACGATCGGCCCTTGCTGCACTTACGGACCAGTCTGCGGATTGCAGGTCCAAACCTGCCGCACGCACATCCGGGCGCATGGAGAGCAGATCAAGAGGAATTCCCAGCCCCGGAAGGTTAGGCAGATCAGGAAAATCGGCAGTAGCAACATCAATAGCCCCGGCAGGACGCCCCAGCAGATAGGCAAGCTCATGCAGCTTTAACTGTTCCTGAGATTCAACCGGAGGGATCAGGGCCTTGGTCCGGGCAACGGTTTCACGCTGCTGAAATACATCAAGTGCTGTGGAAAGGGAGTTACGGAAGCGGAGTTCGATCAGTTCAAGATACGTTTCGTTGGTTTCAAGCTGTTTCTGGTAGATTGCTTTTTTCTTGCGCTGCAACTGGATTTCCAGCCAGCGTTTAACTACCTCGGATGCAACCGTCATTGCCGCAGAATTCACATCTTCGCGGGAGGAAAGATAATCAAGCTCACCGGAAGCTGCCTCGGCTTCAATTTTGCCCCAAAGATCTAATTCATATGATGCGGCCAGACCTAATTTATGGGAGTCAGTGGATGTTGATCCCTTGGAACCTTCGGTGCCGTCATTACCGGAGCGTGAATTGGTGTAAGTGCCTTTGCCATCCAGCTTGGGATAAAGATCGGCCTTGGATTTAACTGCTGTAGCCCGCAGTTGGCGAAGCTTTGCCCACGCTACCCGTACATCGAAGTTGGCATTGATGCCTTCTTCCACAAGACGGTTAAGCTCTTCGTTATGAAAGCTCTCCCACCATTTACCCAGTTCACGCGGTTCACTGGAATAAAGTTCGTATTGCGGAGGGACACCCAAAGTAAGATTGGGGCGAGGATCCGGTCTGAACGGCGAACACGCTGAAAGCCCGAAAAGGGCCAGCATACAGATCGCGGTTAATTTCAACTTGAATGAGGACATATATTTTCTCCATTGCTTTCCATTTTCCATTCTAATACATGCAAAGGACCATAAGAGTATTAGTTTGATGCTAAAAGTTGTAAACAAATGTAAAAATACACCCTCATCCCCTTCCACCAACGGGTGGACACGGGTAACCTGAAAATATGGAACAACAATATCCCGTACTCATAGTTGATGATGATGCCAAACTCAGGGCACTGCTGACCCAGTACCTTGAAGGCTACGGTTATGAGGTCAGCACCCTTCCATCCGGTGAGGGAATCATTGAAGAAGTCAAGACTTCTTCACCTGCAATAGTAATCCTCGATATCATGATGCCCGGTAAGGATGGCCTTGAGGTGCTTCGCGATCTGCGTCCGCACTCGAATGTCCCGGTAATAATGCTTACCGCCAAGGGTGAAGATACCGACCGCATTGTCGGCCTTGAGCTTGGTGCTGACGACTATATTTCCAAACCGTTCAATCCACGAGAACTGCTGGCCCGCATCAAGGCAGTGCTACGCAGGGCCAAAGGCCCGGAGAACAACAATCCAAATTCAGGACAGATCAATGTAGCCGGGGTTGTTCTTCATGTGGCGCACCAGAAACTTGAAATTGAGGGAGATTCCCTTGAACTCTCTTCCACTGAATTCAAACTGCTCAAGGCATTAATGGATAATCCGGGCCGACCCATGACCAGAGATGACCTTATGACCTCTGTCTGGGGCAAGGATTTCAACGCCTTTGACCGTAGCATTGACGTGCATATCAGTAAGCTGCGCGCTCTTTTCAAGCCCTACCCGGACCATGAATCGCGCATCAAAACAGTCTGGGGCACCGGATACATGTTCGTGAGCGAATGATGAAAATAAGCCGTACTTACCTTAAAATATTTCTTTCCTTCATGCTGGTGCTGGTAGTTTCCGAACTGGTCATATTCGGTCTGCTGCATATGTCATGGGATAAAAGTCCCCGTATCCTTCACATGGAACGGCAGCTGTTCACCGTAAAAAATCTAGCTGAAATGGAGCTGGGAGGAATTCATACTTCACCTGAATATGAAAAAAAGATTCTCACGCCCCTGCTTGAAACATTAAGTAAATCACTGAAAGCAGATATCTGGATCACCGGTCCCTATGGAGAAATAGTAGCTTCATCCACCGCGACAATTCCGGACATGAGCGATTATACAACCGGTGATGCCGCAAAATCAGCGGACGGCGTATACGTATATAAAAAGCGTAATGAAGGGATTAAAAGCGTATACGGAATCTACACTGGTAAACTACCCATGGGTTATCCCTTCACTTACCACCTTTACCACTCCATTCCCAAATTCGATGAGGAAAGCTGGTTCATACGGGCGCAGATAATTTTGACTATTATCGCTGCCATTTTCCTTATCCCGGTAGCAAGACGCGTGATTCGTCCTTTGAAAGAACTTACATCTTCAGCAGCTAAAATGGGCCGAGGAGACCTGAAGCAAAGAGTAGAAATCAAAGGTAAAGACGAAATTGCCGAGCTTGGCAAAGCCTTCAACCACATGGCCGAGGGACTGGACAAAATGGTTAAGTCCAGCCGGGAGCTGACTGCCAACGTATCCCACGAACTGCGCAGTCCGCTGGCCCGGATGCGCATTTCTTTGGAAATGCTCAAAGAACGTATTGAAACAGGAAACACTTCCGGTTGCGATACATTCGTAGACGGCATGCAGTCGGAAATTACCCACATGGACGAACTCATCGGTAAGATAATTGAATTTTCCAAGCTGGAAATGCACGAAACTCCGGCCATGACTGAGACAGTCAACCTGAAGGAACTTATATCCGATCTTCTTGAACAATATCAGTGCATTGCTGAACGCAGCAATTTAAATGTGCAAGCAGAACTTGCTGAAGTTAAACTTTCCAATTGCAACCGAAACGGCATCGGTATCGTAATGGATAATATTCTCGGTAACGCCTTCAAATACACTGATTCCCGAGGAAAAGTAGGAGTACATTTATCCGGAGATGATACAGGGGTGCGAATTTCAGTAACCAATACCCACGCACCACTCCCGGAAGAAGATCTGGAAGAAATATTCAATCCTTTCCACCGCCTTAAGGGGCAGGAAATTCCCGGATCTGGTCTGGGCCTTGCCGCGACACGGAGGATATTACGCATCCATAATGGAGAAATTAAAGCTGAGAATAGTGAAGACGGATTCAGAATTGTGATCAATATTCCTATAAAGGAAAGCTAAGCAAAACGATAATTAAAGAGCAAAACACAATGAACATCACCTTGAGCTTCGAACTGAAAAACATTGATTGGATAAAGGTGGCAGAAATATTTGAAAAAGCCCCTCTCGGCACCCGCGAACCAGAGAAACTGTCACGAGCAGCAGCAAACAGCGAGCTGGTCTGCTTTGCCAAGGACGGCAATGAATTCATAGGCTTTGCCCGCGCCATCAGCGATGGAGAATTTCAGGCCGCAATATACGACCTGTGCATCCTGCCGGAATACCAATCCCACGGACTCGGCAAAAAAATGATGACCGCCATGATGGAAAAGCTGGGGGCAGTCAATGTCATCCTATATGCAGTTCCGGGCAAAGAAGGTTTTTACAAAAAATTCGGATTCACCCCCATGCTCACCGCTATGGGTTGCTTCAAAGATGAGGCCGGAATGATTGAGCGAGGGTATTTGGAGGGGTAAAGCCCCCTCTACTTCTGCCCCACCAGCACAAAAGTCCCGTACTGGTGAACAACGCCTTCCTTATCCGGCTTGTTATAGATGCCATGTTTATGGTGCTGCACGGCAGAGAACCCGGCATTTGTGACCATTGCTGCCAGTTCATCCGGCTCAAAACCATTGTAAGGCACAACATTATCGCCGTGGAAACTGCCGTCTTCTGGCAGGAGTTCCCCTATTACCAGCTTACCGCCCTTCTTTAACAGCTTAGCCATCAGCCCCAGCACTTCCGGCAGGTCCTCAACATGGTGCATAGCCATAGAAGTGAATATTGCATCAAGCGAATTATCCCTGAGTCCTGCTTCATGCAGAGCAACAGGAATCACCCGGACATTGCCAAAATCTTCATTTTGAGTTTTCGCATTAAGCATATCCAGCATTGCAGCAGAGGTATCAAGCGCATAGAGAGTCTTAACTCTTTTGCCGAACCGCAAACCAACCAGTCCGGTCCCGCATCCGAAATCGAGAACTTCACTTTCAGCCTTGAAATCAATTGCCTTCTCTACCGCAGCAGCAAATTCGTCCGCAATGCGTTTGCGTTCAGGATTGCTGTCCCATTCCTTTGCCTTACGAGTAAATTCATCTTGTGACATAAATGTTCTCCATAAAAGAATCCCGGTAGATTAAGTCTACCGGGATTCTTTATATCTTATTTCCAGACCTTCATAAACTCTGCACTGCTTTTCCCAGAATCAATGTGCTTGATCAGCGCGGAACCGAATACAGCAGCATCGACAAGTCCTTCAAGCTCCTTGAGCTGGGAAGGTTCTTTCAGTCCGAAACCGAGAGCCACCGGAATATCAAAGACCTCCTGCGCCTTGGCGAGGCCCTGCTTGATTTCTTCAGGCAACGTAGCGGTGCCTCCGGTAGTTCCCAGAACGGAAACATAATAGCAGAAGCCGTTACCGCCCTTGGAATAGAGAGCCATGCGATCCGCCTCGGTATTCAGGCCGACCAGCGGAATCAGCGCGATGTCATACTTTGCAAGTAAATCGCGGAACTCCACACCTTCCTCATAAGGCAGGTCGGCAATGATCAGACCGTTTACCCCGGCTGCACTGGCATCCTTGGCAAATTCCTCCAGTCCATATTGCAGCACCGGGTTATAGTACCCCATGAGCAGCACTCCGGCACTGATCTTGGCGCGATGTTCGGAAAGTCCAGCCAGAATCCACTTCAGGTTGATGCCGTCCTCAAGGCATTTCAGGGAAGCTGCCTCAACCACCGGACCATCTGCCACGGGATCGGAAAAAGGCATACCGATTTCGATTACATCCGCACCGTGCTCATCAAGCTCGAGAATTTCTTTCCAGAACTGATCACGGTTGGGATATCCACCGGGCAGGAACGGAATCAGACCGAGGCGGCCTTCTGCTTTAGCCTCATTAATTTTATCTGCAAGTTTGGTAATACTCATTTTTATTGCTCCCCTATACTCCATGCTCAGCGAGGTAATCTTCAAGAATACCCATGTCCTTGTCGCCGCGACCGGACAGGTTGACTATGACGTTAGCATCTTTGGGAATGGAATCCCTGTTTTCCAAGACCCACGCAACAGCATGGGAACTTTCCAGCGCTGGCAGGATACCTTCCTTGCGACAAAGCATCTGGAATGCATTCAGGGCTTGATGGTCATTGACTGTGCCGTACTGAGCACGACCGGTTGCATGCAGATGCACGTGTTCAGGACCTACACCGGGGTAATCAAGACCGGGAGCAATGGAATGTGAAGGCAGGATCTGCCCTTCCTCGGTCTGGAGCAACAAGGTGTTCATGCCATGCAGAACTCCGGGAGTTCCGAGGTTGATGGGTGCGGAGTTGGTGCAGCCCGGTTCTCCGGTACCCGCAGCCTCAACACCTACTATTTTAACTGATTTTTCTTGCACAAATTCGTGGAACATGCCGATGGCATTGGAACCGCCGCCCACGCAGGCTACAACCATGTAAGGCAGTTCACCTGTTTTTTCCTTGAACTGGGCCTTGGCTTCACGCCCGATAATTGCCTGAAATTCACGAACCAGCAGCGGGAAGGGATGCGGGCCGGCGGCAGTACCGAAGCAGTAATGGGTGGTCTGTTGATCAGCGATCCATTTACGCAGCGCGGCGTTGATAGCGTCCTTCAGGGTCTGGGTGCCGGATTCCACAGGCACACATTTCGCGCCCAGAAGTTCCATACGGCGCACGTTATGAGACTGACGTTTCACATCCAGAGCGCCCATGTAAATTTCGCAGTCAAGATCAAGAAGTGCGGCTGCGGTTGCGGTTGCAACACCGTGCTGTCCGGCTCCTGTTTCAGCCAGAAGCATGGGCTTGCCCATCATCTTGGTTAAAAGAGCCTGCCCAACGGTGTTGTTAACCTTATGTGCTCCGGTATGAGCAAGGTCTTCACGCTTGAGCCAGAGGTTGAATCCCAGTTCGCGGGAAATATTCGCGCAATGGGTCAGTGCGGTGGGACGACCGACAAAATCTTTAAGAAGGCGGGTGAATTCCTGCTGGAATTCGTCAGATTTCATGATCTTTTCCATGGCCTCTTCAAGCTCGAGCAGCGGCGGCATGAGCAGTTCAGGTACAAACTGTCCGCCGTAATCTCCAAAATATCCTCGTTTCATGATCCTATCCTTTTTTATATGAGATTGCCTCCGGCGGCCCTGCCGGGGGCCTTAAACCCTTTTTGTAAAAAGGGTTTAAGAATCCCAAAAACTTTTAATAAGGCTTCGCCGTTTTAAATGGACAAACTGTCATTGGGCTGAAACGGCCGAAGGTTGCTTTTATATTTCTATTGACCAATAGCTGCAAAAGCCGCAGCCAGTTTATTTCTTTCTTTTTTGCCCGGTTCGGATTCCACTCCGGAATTAAGATCAACTCCGTTTGGTTGTGCTGTATCCAACGCTTCTCTCAGATTTTCTGCTGAAAGACCTCCTGCCAGCAACCATGGAACCGGAATGGTTACATCTTTGAACACTTCAAATTCCATTGCAATGCCATGCCCGCCGCCGGATTTTCCGGCATCGAAAAGCAAGTAAGTGCAATGAGGAACAAAACGGTCAATATCCGCTTGAAACTCTTTTACTGAATCGTACTTCTGAGGCCAGAGAACTTTGATCACCCGTTCTTTGCCCACGGCTTTACAAAATTCCTCATTCTGTCCTCCGTGCAATTGCGCAAAATCGAGCTGACCGTTTTTCAAAGTTTCGATCACTTCCGTTGCACTCTGCTTAACAAAGACACCTACCTTTTTGGCTCCGTCAGTTTTAACGGAACGGGCAAAAGCGGCATCAACGTTACGCGGGCTGGAAGGATGAAAAATGAATCCTAAAAAATCCACGCCCAATTGTTCACACATAGTCGCGTCTTCTTTGGAAGTCATTCCGCAAACTTTGACTAACAGGCTCATAACCTGCCTCCGGCAACCAACGCGGCAAGCTTGGCCTGCGGGTCCGGGCTGGACATAATTGAGGTGCCGATGAGCACGGTATCGTAGCCCAACTCATTCATCTGTGCGCAATCTTCAGGTTCACTGATTCCGCTGGCGCAGATCCAGATTTCACCCTCTTCCTTGAGCTTGATGAATTCAATGGAACGATTCATGTCGATACCAAGGGTATCAAGGTCGCGGTTATTGATCTGGATAATCCGCGCTCCGGCCTGCTTGGCCCGCTTGAGATCAACATCATCAAAAGCCTCAACCACAGCATCAAGCCCCGCGGCATGAGTTTGCTCGATCATTTCCTTAAGATAACCGTCATCCTCAAACATACGCACGATGACCAAAAGAGCCGAAGCCGGAGTAGCCAAAGTCTGCTCAATCTGCATCAGATCGGTAAGGAAATCCTTGCGCAGCATCGGCAATCCGCTAGGTTTAATTTCATCGAGGTAACTAAGATTACCCTTGAAATACTCCTCTTCGGTAAGCACAGAGATAGCCGAAGCACCTCCGGCAGCATACATCTTGGCAACATCCGCTGCGCTCAGACCAAGGTTGATATCCCCCTTGGACGGAGAAGCACGCTTATATTCGGCAATGACCTTCAGCCCGGATTCATCACGGCGGATAGCATCGGCAAAAGAAGCACGTTCCCCCGCATATGGAGTAAACTTTCTTCCTTCGGACTGCATCTTCGCCAGCATATCCAGCTCGGCCTGTTTTGCTTTTCTGAATTTATCGAGCATGACCTAGTATTCCTTATCCACGCCCTTAGCGACTTTAGCCTTGGCTTTTTCCATGCCCTCTTCCAAAGACACACCATCAAGAATGGAAATTGCCGCCCCAAGGTTCAATGCCACCATATCAAGCATGGCCTGCGGTGCGGTACCCGCCAGAACCTTACGAATTGTTGCCAAAGCTTCAGGACGATCCTTAACAGCAACATCTTCAGGCTTGGCTGCTGCAAAACCGTAATCAGCCGGATCAATCTTAACTTCGGTAAGCTCACCGTTCTCCACAAGAATCGCATCGTTCACACCGAACGGAGTCAATTCATCAAAGTTACCCGCGCCATGAATAACATACGCCTTTTCCACATTGGTCAGCACCAGCACTTCAGCCATAAGACGCAGAATTTCCGGTCTGCCAACGCCCAGAATCTGGTGAGTGGGACGTGCGGGGTTTAACAGGGGGCCCATAAGGTTAAACAAGGTCGGGATTCCCAGTTCTTTTCGAATGGGAGCGATTTTTCCGAAGGCCGGGTGGTAATTCGGGGCAAACATGAACACAAATTTATCCCGCAGCAGCACATCGCGCGCCTCATTCACTGTAGTTCCCAGTGAAACTCCCAAATCTTCCAACACATCAGCAGAACCGCAGGAAGATGAAACCGCCCTATTGCCGTGCTTGGTAACCAGATAGCCCATATCTGCAAGGTAAATCGCAACCGCAGTAGAGCAGTTGAAACTGTTGGTGCCGTCACCTCCTGTACCGCAAGTATCAATGCACGGACTGTTGATGCCTTTGATCAGCTTGGCCTCACGCAGGGCCGCACGCACACCGGCAGCAACTTCAACAGCTTTTTCGCCCTTGGTTCTCAGCCCCATGAGCAGCGCACCCGCTTGAGCATTGGTCATTTCACCGGAAAAGAGTTCCTCAAAAACAGCATCAGCCTGTTCTGTGGTCAGGTCCTGACCGGAAGAAAGAGCGGTCAGGGATTCGCTTATAATCTGTGACATTTTTATTTCCTTCTATATATAATGATAGAGCTAGATATTTCCGTCCAAGAAGTTCTTCAGCAGTTTCGGTCCATCCGGTGTCAAAATTGATTCTGGATGGAACTGCAACCCTGTCCACGGGCGGTCCTTATAGCGAAGGCCCATTACTTCATCCTGATCAGTCCATGCGGTCAGCTCCAGCATATCCGGTGCTTCATCCACATTGACCACTAGAGAATGGTAGCGGCAGACATTAAACGGATTATCCAGACCAGTGAAAATGCCTTCATTCTTGTGGTGAACATCGGAAGTCTTGCCGTGCATGATCCGTCCGGCGCGGACTACGGATGCCCCCGCAAAATGACCTAAAGTCTGGTGACCTAGGCAGACGCCGAGTACCGGAATTTCCTTGGGCAGACGAGAAAGGAATTCCAAGGACAACCCTGCGTTTTCCGGATTACTGGGGCCGGGAGAAAGGCAGACCCGTTCCAGTTTGCCGGACTCTGCAAGCTCAAGGATTTCCTCACGGTCATTGCGCAGCACCAGAGGATCAGCCCCAAGCTGCTGAAATGCCTGCACCAGATTGAAGGTAAATGAATCAAAATTATCTACGAGTAAAAACATCACCGCCCTCCGATTGCAGAATTTCCTTAAGCACCCTTGCCTTGTTGTTGCATTCCTTCCATTCCATTTCAGGATCGGAATCATAAACGATTCCAGCCCCGGCCTGCCAATGGCACTTGCCATCACGAATCCACATGGAACGAATGGTAATACCGGTATCGAGGTTCACGGAATCCTTATCCAGACCGATAAAACCGATGCAGCCTCCGTAAGGACCGCGCGGAACTTCCTCGATTTCGGAAATGATTTCCATGGCCCTGATTTTAGGGGCACCGGAAAGTGTTCCCGCCGGAAAGGTCGCTTGCAGCACGTCGATGGCATCGTGATCATCACGCAGATCGGCTTCCACATAAGAAGTGATGTGCATTACGTGGCTGAAGTATTCGATCTGCTTGAATTTTTCGACACTCACGGTACCGGGCTTGGCGATACGTCCAAGGTCATTGCGGCCAAGGTCAACCAGCATGACATGTTCAGCGATTTCCTTGGGATCAGCGAGCAGCTCTTCGGCATACTTGCGGTCCCCGGCAGCATCCTTGCCGCGCGGACGGGTCCCGGCGATAGGACGAACTTCCAGCCTGCCTTTATCGCAACGGGCCATCAATTCGGGGGAAGAACCGAGCAGGATTTCCTCACGGCTGAACTTCATATAGAACATGAACGGCGAGGGATTGGCCTGACGCAGGCGGCGATAAAGATCAAAGGAGTCACCGCTGAAAGGAGCAGAAAAACGGGTAGAAAGAACCACCTGAATGCATTCGCCCTCGGCAATGAGATCCTTAACTTTCTTGACCCCTTCCATATATTTTTCCTTACCCGGAACAGCCACCGGATCACCAACCTTGGTCGGTTCGCACTCGGCACCGAAAACAGGCGGTGTAAATTCAGGAGCGTCATCCTTATCAAGTGAAAGAAAGCAGCAGCTGTGCTTGAGGTGATCGAAAAGAACTACCCGTCCGGGCAGAGCCAAACGAACCTCAGCATCATCAGCAGGCAACTTCTCTTTGAGCTTCGGCTCCAGCATTCCGGCAATTCCGTAACCGAGTGTTCCGTATAGGCCGCGAGTCAGAGCAGGAAGTTCACCGACTTCCGGCTGGGCTTTCAGGTGCAGGGCCTTCATGACAGCACGCATGCCCTCCAGAAACTCCATGCCCGAATAAGTTGCCAATCCCGCAAGCCTTGAATCAGCGCATTCCACGGAAAGCTTACCGCGCACAGGTGAAAGCTTGAGTCTGAAATCCCAAGCTATAAGGCTGTAACGTCCAAGTCGTCCGTCAACCTCGGCACTTTCCAATAGAATTCCCGGCGCATCACCGACCAAGCCTAGATACAGACTGATCGGAGTCTGCGTATCAGCCGGCAACCATTTGCCATACTGAGTTAGTTCAATCTTCATCTTGAGTTTCTCCGTATCCGGTTAGTTTTTATTAATAAGTTGTTCAAAAAGTGCCAGATGCAAGGCGCAATAAAAGTTTAAGGCCGAAGCGTATCTAAATACATGAGGATTTAAACTTTTTGCAGCAACGCCGCAGATGGTGCTTTTTCAACAACTTATTGTAATCGCTCACACCAATTTTATATATAAAAAAAAGACCGCGTTCCGGGAGAACGCGGTCTTTATCTTTTTTAGATGCACTTCTCCCTAGGTATTGTTGTCACGCCACCACCAAGAAGCACGGTCTGCAAGCAGGTCCATATCACCTGCGGCAGCCAAAGAGAGAAAAGAACGGAACAGACGAGTAGCTTCCTGACTGTACTGGTTGGCATCAGTAATAGTCCCGAATAAATCGCTGTCCTGAGTGACCATCTTGCGTGCGGATTCGAGTCTGCGCTTGAAAGAAGGGGTCACAAACTTTTTAATATTGGGAATTTCGCGGGAACAGGCCAGAAATGCAATTGTGGAACTGAAGTTCAGGGCCTGAATCATAGCCATAGCTTTATCGTGCTCTTCAACAGAAGATTCAAAAGCGCCGAAATTGAGACGCTCAAAGAAATCCTTCACAGCCAGCATCGCCGGACGATCTTCTTCACGCTCTGCAACAAGTGCAACAGTGGGATCAAAATCAGCAGGAATCACCGGTCCGAACAAGGGATGAGTACCTACCACGGGACCATCGTAAGCACGAAGCATCTGCTGGACCGGACGCCCTTTGACCGAACCTACATCAGAGAGGATCGCACCCTTTTTCAAATGCGGAATAACCACGGGCAGGACCTCGTCCATAACCGTCACCGGAATGCACAGGATAACCAAATCGGTATCCGGCAGGCGGCGGGCCATCTTTTCCTCGTCGAGCGGAGTGTCAAAACGGTAGACCATCAGTCCGGCCCGTTCAGCAGTGAGCGCGAGGAAGCCCCCCATCTGGCCCCTAGACCCGATGATGGCTACACTATGTATTTTCTCAAACTCGCACTCCATGACTAACAACCATTTCCTTTTTTAACTTTTTCCCATTCATCCCAGAAACCGGGGAAAGATTTTGCAACACAACCGGGCTCAGCCGGGATTGATTCAATACCTGCCATAGCGAAAATCGCAGTACACATGGCAAGGCGGTGATCATCATAGGTATCGAAAACTATACGTTCACCTTTCTTGAGAGGTGCCGGGATAATGGTAATGGAATCAGCGGTAATCTCGGCCTTGCCGCCTGCGCGCATGACTTCGGCAGCACTTGCTTCGAGACGGTCACATTCCTTGATACGCAGGTGGGCTACATTGGTGATGGTAGTCGGGCTGTCCGCAAAGGCGGCAGCGACAGCTACGGTAGGCACCAGATCAGGGCACTTGCTCATGTCCACCTCAACGCCGTGCAGCTTGGAGGGGTAAACAGTTACGCTGTGATCGTCACTTTCGATCTTCGCGCCCATGGATTCAAGGATGTACATGATTGCCCTGTCTCCTTGAAGGGAATTTACGTTCATCCCTTCAATCTTAACAGGATTGTTACCTACAGCCCCGGCAGCGAGGAAGTAGGAAGCATTCGACCAGTCACCTTCAACGCGGTATTCATCGCGGTCGAACTTGGAGGGCTCGACTACAAAACGAATTTCGCCGGGAACAACCTTCTCAACTTTTCTCCAGTCGGTCTTTTTCCATACACCGTCTTTCTTGGCCTGAACCTCAAACTTAACTCTGAAATCTTCCATAACGTTGAGGGTCAGGGCAACGTAAGGCCATGATACAGCTTTCTCGCCAATCACATTGATGATGGTGGTTTCATCGGCTAGAGGTGCGCCAAGCAGCAAGCCGGAAAGGTACTGGCTGGACTCCTCAAGTGAGATATCCATTTGCTTACCTTTGAATCCGGAAGCCTCAAGAGTTACCGGAGGGTAACCCTGTTTATCGGAGAAGGTTACCTTGGTGCCCTGTGATTCAAGCGCACTGGTCAAAGCTCCGATGGGACGGTCGTGCATGCGCGGTGTACCCTGCACCCTGAAAAGTCCCTTACCTGCACCGGCAAGAGCAGTGATCAAACGGCAGGTGGTGCCGGAGTCACGCATTTCCAGAACCGCAGGTTCCTTGGCACCGCCCTTGGGACCGCCGTCCATACCGGTAACGGTAGTGGCTGTTCCATCAATATTGAACTTCGCGCCCATAGTGCTCAGGCAATCCATGGTCCGGTTGATGTCGTTGCTATCGAGAGGATCAAGTACAACGGTGGAGCCTTCAGACAAAGCACCGGCAATCAACGCCCTGTGTGACAGGGATTTTGATGATGGAGCTTTTACTACGATTACATTTTCAGAAGTCATTTTATATATTCCCGGCTAAATGAGCCTAGTAAAAAAATCTTTGTTTTTAAAATTTACTGCCGTCTTGTGAACCTGCGGGGTAACTGCCGAGTATTTTAAAAGTCAGGCAGCGTGCTTTAAGATCCTCGATAAGTGAAGCGTGCTCTTCGGCACCGAGATCACCTTGCAGATCAACGAAAAACATATACTTCCACTTTTCACCGAGAGCAGGCCGGGACTCAAGCTTGGTCATGTTTATGTCATGACCGGAAAGCTCATTGAGGACTTCCACAAGTGCACCGGGACGGTCCGGAGTAGTGAAAAGCAGTGAAGTTTTGTCACGCTTATCTTCTTGACCGGGCTTAGGGCCGATGATCAGGAAGCGGGTCCAGTTGTCCGGCAAATCTTCGATGGCCTCTGCGACTACATGCAGACCGAAAAGATTAGCCAATTTTAAATGTCCGACTGCAGCTACGGGGTCATCGCTATCAGCTACCATCTGGGCAGCCTTGGCAGTGGACTCTACAGACACGAGCTCTGCACCGGGCATGTTGGCACGAAGCCATCCGGTGCATTGCTCTAGTGCCTTGGAGTGTGAGTAGACCGTTTTGATCTCGCTGATGTCGGCACCCTTGGTCATCAGTCCGTGGCTGATACGATGATACAGCTCGGCCTGAATGAACACCGGATAGCGCATGAACAGATCAACGTTCTGCCCGACCGTTCCCTTGAGCGAATTTTCAAGGGGGATAATGCCGAGGTCGGCTTCGCCCTTGGAAACGGCCACAAAAATATCTTCAAAATTATTTTTAGGGAGCAGGTCAGCCTGACGTCCCATGTGCTGTAGTCCGGCAAAATATGAAAATGTCCCTTCGGGGCCTAGATAGACCACACGCTCAGGCCTTTGCAGCCTGCGGGAGGAAGAAATAATTTCGCGATAAATTGCTTCAAGGTGCTCAGGGGGGAGAGTTCCGGGATTGCGCTTGATTAGACCGCGCAGCACTTCCTGCTCCCGGAAAGGCTTGAAAATCTGATCAGATGATCCGGCCTTTATAGCTCCAACTGCGAGAGACGCAGCGGCACGTTTGTTGAGAAGCTCTAGAATTTCACTGTCGAGGGAATCGATTTCCACCCGCAGATCGCCAAGATTTTTTTTGCTGGACTGTGACATTTTATTATTAATCCTCTGAAATTTCTTCTTTGATGCGCATGCCGAAATGGCGGCCCGCTTCATCAATACGGCAAAGAACTTCATCGCCTTCTTTCAATGTTACCACACTTACAGGTTCACCGTCACCGCTTACAACTCTGATGGTCTCAGCGTTCTGAAGGAAAACCTTGCCGGAAACCGGACCTTCCGGGGTCTGGACCTCGGCGGTGATCAGCAGCATGGGACGAACTTCAAGTTTGCTGCGTCCGACAACTGCTACGGAAGTCTCGCCGCTTTTATCAACAACCAGCACCTCGGAACCGGAACGCAGTTCTTCGAGATAAGTGGTCTTGTCGCCGGGCAGAATGGCGTAGGCATGAACAGCCCCGGCATTAACCCGGAAAGGACGCGCTGCAACGTAAGGGTTGGATTCGGTTTCAGCATGCACGAGAAAGGTGAAGGCGGAAGAATTTCCGGTAAGGATTCCCTGTCCTTTCTTGAGCTTGGAAGTGGTATCCACACAGACCCTGTGGGCCAGACCTGCGGATTCGATGCTGGTTACTGTTGCTTTCTGAAGTTCCATCTTACCCTGCGAGAGTTTCAGTTCGGCTACAATCTGCTTAAGATCAGCAGCGCCTTCGGGAGTTACTACGATTGAATCAGCACCACGTTCCATAACCGATGCAGCAAGTCTTGCGCGGTCAAGTGATTCAGCTTCAAGGGCAAGGGCATCAATCTGGGCAAGCAGGTTTTCAACCGGGATAATCTCCCAACCTGCGGCGAGACAAACGTCTTTACCTTTTTTGTCAAGATCAACCGCAACTGCTTCGTCAGCCTTTTCGTTGATAGCTACACAAGGCATTTCTTCCGGAGTAATTACAGAGACTCGCCCGAGAGATTCAACGGTTTCCTTGTCTTCAGGAGAAGTGAGAATGGCATCCACTCCGGACTCCAGTGCAAGGCTGAGAAGCTTTTTATCAAAAGGGATCGCTTTGAATATAATCTTTTTCATTTTCCGTTCCTAAACTATTCGCCGATGTGTGCGAGAGCGTTATCTACAGTTTCATCTTCGTGTACGATCATGTGCAGGGCTTCTACCAGTTTAACGCGGTTTTCATGCTGGAAGACATTGCGGCCAACAGAAAGTCCGGCGCCGCCAGCTTCGATGGAATCTGAAACCATCTGCAGGAAATCGCGGGTGGAATCGAGCTTGGGCCCCCCAGCGATTACTACCGGGATGCAGCATCCTTCAACCACGTCTTTGAAACTTTCAACATCGCCGGTGTAGGGAACTTTTACGATATCAGCACCGAGTTCTTCGCCTGCGCGGGCGCAATGGGCAACAACTTCGGGATCGAATTCGTCTTTGATCTGAGGACCGCGGGCGTAAACCATTGCCAGCACCGGAACACCCCAGCTGGTAGCGGCGGAAGCAACTTCACCGAGATCGGAAAGCATCTGTGCTTCGGCTTCATCACCGAGATTAACGTGAACGGAAACGGCATCAGCACCGAGGCGAAGTGCGTCTTCAACAGTACCGACGAGAGTTTTTTTATTGGGGAGAGGGGAAAGACAGGTGGAAGCGGAGAGATGAACGATGAGGCCGACGTCGCCGCCCTCTTCACGGTGGGAGCAGCGAACAAGACCTTTGTGCATGAGCACGGCGTTGGCTCCTCCCTTGACCATATCGTTAACCGCTCTTCGCATGGATCGAAGTCCCTTAAGCGGCCCGACACTTATACCGTGGTCCATGGGAACAACGATAGTGCGGCCTGTATTGCGGTTTAAGATCCGCTCCATTCTTACGCTTTTTCCAATCTGCATTTTAATATCTCCTGAAGTTTGCCTCTAGATTCTCCAAGATCCGCTTCCCTTTTGGCGACCCGTGTAAAAAAAAAGGGCCGCCGGCGATTCTTCGCCTGCGGCCCTTTCGTAGAGGTCGTTTGCTATGTTTCTCTTTTTACTTTTTGTACAAGCAAACCTCCACCCGACCACAAGCGTGGGTGCACCAAAAATAAAAAAAGTAAAAAAAGTAAGAGAGGCCAGTGCCTAGGGTGTTGAAAGTCTGCATGGGTGTTACTTAACCGGGTCCTGAAAAAATTGTCAACAACTTTATTTATTTTTTTACCATCATTAATATAATAAACGCTGATTGTTAATTTTTCACAACTTAAACATTACACCAAACCTCACAGTTTACCTTTTTGTAATTTTCACACTAGTCAAATACGACAAAAAAGTTCAAAAATACATTTTTGTAATCAATATTTTTGGGTTAATCCAGCATTTATCTAATTTTTTCAACTACCTACACATTTGGCACAGTCCATGCTTTAAAACAAACATCCTTGAAGCAATCAACATCCCTAAGGAGGACTGTATGACTACCAAACGTTCAATGGCAGGCCGCAAAATTCCGGCCCTCGCAACTCTCATGCTTCTGGCAGCACCTTCCGCGGCATTTGCAGCCGAAGAAGCCATGTCCCAGACTCACGGTAACATTCTCTGGACCCTTCTCGCAGCGATCCTCGTATTTTTCATGCAGGCAGGCTTTGCATGCGTTGAAGCAGGATTCACCCGCGCCAAGAGTGCCGGTAACATCCTGATGAAAAACTTTCTCGATTTTTCCACTGGATCAATCATCTTTTTCCTGCTCGGCTTCGGCCTTATGTTCGGGATTGATGCAGGCGGCTTTATCGGCACATCCGGATTTTCACTTGCAGGAACAGGGCTCACCGACCCGGATGGACAGTGGACCATCACTTTCTGGTTCTTCCAGTCTGTATTCGCGGCAACCGCTGCCACTATCGTATCCGGTGGTATTGCTGAACGAACCAAGTTCAGCAGCTATATCCTTGTAACTTGTATCGTAACCGGACTTATCTATCCTATATCCGGACATTGGGCATGGGGCTCACTCTGGCTCGGTGATGCTGGTGCAGGCTGGCTTGAAGGTATGGGATTTATGGACTTTGCCGGCTCTACCGTAGTTCACTCCGTAGGTGGATGGATTGCTCTGGCCGGTGCCATGATCCTCGGCCCCCGTATCGGTAAATACACTGCGGACGGCAAAGCAAAAGCTATCCCCGGACACAACATTCCGCTGGCATCCCTCGGTGTATTCATTCTCTGGTTCGGCTGGTTCGGATTCAACCCCGGCTCCACCACCACCGCAGACGGTTCCATCGGCCTCATCGCCGTAACCACAAGTCTCTCCGCATGTGCGGGAACCCTCGGCGCAATGTTCACCTCATGGTTCAAATACGGAAAACCCGATATCTCCATGACTTGTAACGGCGCACTGGCAGGACTGGTCGGTATTACCGCTCCCTGCGCAACTGTAACCCCCGCAGCGGCCATTATCATCGGGATTATTGCCGGCGTACTCGTAGTTCTCTCTATCGAGTTCATTGATAAAATTCTGAAAATTGACGACCCGGTTGGTGCGGTTTCCGTACACGGTGTATGCGGTGCATGGGGAACTCTGGCCTGCGGCCTGTTCACCTCTCCCGCACTTAACGACGGTGCAGGCGGCCTCTTCTACGGCGGCGGATTCGGGCTCCTTACCACCCAGATCATCGGTATCGTAGTCTGCTTTATCTGGGCATTCGGAATGGGTTACCTCGCCTTCACCATCGCCAAGGCTGTAATGGGCATCAGGGTTACCGCGGAAGAAGAAATGAAGGGCCTCGACATAAGCGAGCACGGCATGGAGTCCTACAACGGCTTCCAGATCTTCTCCAACGAATAGTCCAACCATCACAAAGCGAGGAATAATACAATGAAACTCATCATCACATACATCAGGCCCGAATGCCTTACCCCGGTAAAGCAGGCCCTCTACGCCAAAGGCATCTACTCCATGTCGGTTACCAACATCCTCGGTTCCGGCCGGGGGGCAGGATTCACCGAAACATACCGCGGTGTAGTTATGGAAGTTAACCTGCTTAAAAAAGTTCGTATCGAGATAGGTCTGGACGAGGCCAAACTGGAAGGAGCACTGGACGCCATCAAGACCGGTGCCCAGACAGGCAAAGAAGGTGACGGTGTCATCTTTGTACAGGACCTGAACCGGACCATAAGAATCAGAACTGGCGAAGAATCACTCTAACCACACAAAACTTAGGCATATATCACTCTAACCCCAATTAGTGTACAGCAGGCCGGGTTTATCATCGGCAGTTAAACCCGGCCCAGTCCGATGCCCACCTCCATCGGACCTCACCGGCCGAAAGGGACTTCCCACCCTTTCGGCCGCTTTTTTGAAAAATAACGCTTTTAAAATTCACTTTTGTTCCACTTCGCGTCCGTGTTAACAGGATAGAAGCAACTGTAAACACATAACAAAGCGACTGCCTTATGAATACGACTCCCAATTTTTCCATTAACGAACTCATTGAAAATGATGGTTTGACCACTGTACTGCAGCCGCTTATCTCCATGAACCGCAAGGGATTGCTTGGTTTTGAAGCCCTGACCCGAGCAATCAACCCCCGTAATGGGGAAAGCATCCCTCCGTTCACACTTTTTAATATGTGTGAGGACCTTGAAACACTGACAAGACTGGACAGAGCCTGCCGGAGAAAAGCCTTTGAAACATTCGCTCCCATTTCAAGAGCAGACCGCTCACTGCTTCTGTCGGTTAATATTGATGCAGCTATTATCAACGAGAAAACATTCAATTACGGGCTGACCGGAAAGATGGTCGAAGAATGCTCCATCCCCGTTGGTAATGTCGTCCTTGAAATAATCGAATCAAAAGCCGGCAACGATGCAGCACTCTCCTCTTTTGTTGCCAAATCCCGTGAACACGGATTCCTCATCGCTCTCGATGATGTAGGAACAGGACACTCAAATCTTGACCGCATACCTTCACTAAAGCCGGACATAATCAAGATAGACCGTTCCCTCATAGCTGATATCAATAGAAAATTTCATAATATGGAAGTTACGCGCTCCCTGATCAGCCTTGCGGAAAGGACAGGATGCCTGCCTTTAGCCGAAGGAATTGAAACGATTGAGGAGGCACTGACCCTGATGAGCCTAGGCATTGATGTCTTTCAGGGCTATTTCTTCAGCAGACCGGCGCCGGCAGCAATGGCTGTAAATACAGATATGACTCCGGTAAAGCATCTGGCTTCACGCTTTAAGACCCATGTTCTTGAAAAAATAAACCGCCAGAAAATAATGGAGAACAGCTACAAAAGGATGGCCTCTAAGCTGAGGGAAGCATTAATGGATGGCACCCCCGGAACAATGGATTCAGCTCTTTCAGCCTTCATAACTGATAATACAAACATCGAATGTGCCTATATTCTGGACACTAACGGTATTCAGGTTTCCGAAACTATCTGCAATCCTTATAAACTCAAAGAAAACAGACGACTTATCTACCAGCCTGCCCCGGTAGGGGCTGACCACTCCCTGAAAGAGTACTACCTGACCATTAAGACAGGCAACCAGTGGCATACAACAGCACCATACATATCGCTTGCTTCGGGAAACAATTGCGTCACTGTTTCCACAAAAATGTACGACACACCCAAATCACCTATACTCTGCATCGATATCAGCACTTAATCCAATCCCAGGTGCAGTAATACTATAATGTTTGTTGCAACTGCACGGGGATTGGAATATCTTTCCCGCCTCAATTAATTATTACGGACCGGGAAAAATGAATAAAGACACTCATGACGGTATATTCTATGCCGCTGCGGCATTTATCCTCTGGGGGTTGCTCCCTGTTTACTGGAAATCCCTGGAAGAAGTCCCCGCACTCGAACTCCTCTGCAACAGAATCGTCTGGTCACTCTTTTTTGTAGCGATCCTGCTTTCCTGCAAAAAACGCTGGGCAGAAGTAAAGAGCGCCCTTGCAGATAAAAAAGGTAAAATTCTGCTGACCATAAGCAGTTGCCTCATCGGAACGAACTGGTTCGTTTATATATGGGCAGTCAACCATAACCATGTGGTGGATACCAGCATGGGTTATTACATGACACCGCTGATGAACGCATTGCTCGGCTTCATTTTCATGAAAGAGAGACTAAACCGCCTCCAAGTCATTGCCATCACCCTCGCTGCGTGCGGGGTAGTCTATTCTATAATTGATTTCGGTCACATTCCTTATATAGCATTAACGTTAGCTGTTTCATTCGCCTTTTACGGACTGGTCCGTAAAGTGATGAAAGTGGAATCCCTTCCGGGACTCTTTGTTGAAACAGCCGTGCTTGCTCCATTATCTGCGATTTACCTACTATGGCTGGCTTTTTCAGGAGAAATAAGTATATATAAAATCAGCCTGATGGATAATATCCTGTTGCTTGGAGCAGGCGCCGCCACATCTTTGCCACTTATCTTTTTTGCCCACGGAGCGCGTAGGTTGCGCTTGGTAACATTGGGTATGATGCAATACATCGCTCCCACATTGGCACTGATGCTCGGCGTCTTTGTATATGAAGAGCCATTCAACTCTGCACGGCTGGTTACTTTCGCCTTTATCTGGAGCGGAATTGCGGTTTATGTAGCAGACGGGTTGAATAAAAATTTTAAAACTATTTCAAGTTCAAAAAACTGATCAGAACTGCAGGGCCGGAGCATAAAATTGATTTTAGCACCTAAGAAAAGCAACTTTTTCAAAAAGTGGATTCCGCTCAGGCTGATAATCCCCCTGATTATGATTCTGACCGTAGCCAGCTATATCTGTATTAAGCTGGATACTATGTCCATTCAGGATCAAGAAAGAATCTTTAATGAGCAGCAGGCCCTGCAAGCAAAACTGGTCGCCACAGCTATAGAAGACCATCTTGTAAACATAATCGAATCGTCCTCAACTCTGGCTAAATACTCACTGGTTGATTTTGTTGCAGGCAACCGCTCCGCAGAATCAATAAAAAAACTCTTCAAAATTAAGCAGACAGACCAAACCTCCCTGACTCTGGTCAGCTTCACCCCTATAAAAGGGGGAGAGCTTACTTCTGAGATCAATTCACCTAAATTAATTCAGGCACATCGCATTGCGCAGGAGTGGACTGAAAAATATTTCTCCGCTGTTTCAGGCATGCGTTCAGGATTCATTACCCCGAAACCGGTAACCACTGAGAATATATATGTTGCCGGGGTGCTCATGCCGGTATGGAATGATAACAATTTCTCAGGAATACTCACAATTGTTATTGATCTGGACAAACTTACGGACAAATACATCGGACCGCTGCAAATCGGTAAATTCGGGTCAGGATATATTATAGATGGATCTGGAACAGTCCTGTTTGATCAGGAGACCGAAATAGTCGGGCAAAACGTGTTTACGCTTCACAAAGGCTATCAGGATTTGATCAAGATAGACTCCCGCATGCTCCACGAGCCTTACGGAACCGGAGAATACTCCTTTACTGTAAAGCGGAATAAACACGTGGAGCGCAAGCTGGTCGCATGGCATTCTGTTCGTTTTGGAGAAATGAAACTTGTTGTAGCCCTTTCCGCGCCCGAAACTGATGCAACCAGCTCTTTGGCTTCCATACAGGCTGTGCGGGCAGCAATGTTTGTATTCCTTTCCCTGCTATTTTTCGCAGTAGTCTTTTTCTTTTACTACCATAGATCCCAGCAACTGCTTCTCCGTCAGAACAAGGAGCTGAAAAGCAAGGATAATGTTTTCGGAGCCATCGCCAAAAATGCCCCGGGAATTATTTACAAATGTGAAATTTCTCAACCTTTTGAAATGCACTATATAAGTTCCAAAATCCGCAAAGTAACAGGATTTGACCCTGATAATTTTCTCAAGGGTGGAAAGAGCATGTATTATGATCTGGTGCATCCGGAAGACCGCGCCGGACTGAAAAATGTAATCAGCAACTCTCTAAGCAACAACAAATCCTTTGAGCATGAATACCGCATCATCCGCAGCGATGGTAATCACCGCTGGGTTTATGAAAAAGGAACTATTCTTTTAGAAGAGAACAGTATGGTCGGATTCATCATTGATGTTACAGACCGCAAAAAAGAAGAAAAAGCCCTCAAGCAGGCTGAAGAAAACTACAGCGCTCTGGTCACCACAGCACCGCTTGGAATATTCCAAACCACCCCACAGGGCAAATTCATCAGTGCCAACAACCAGATGGCCGCATATTACGGATACAATTCATCTGAATCCTTTCTGGCTGAAATTACTGATATCGCACGTGACTGCTATGAGCAGCCCGAAGAACGGGACCGCCTAATGACCATCCTCGACAAATTTGGCCGGACGAGCAACTTTGAAGCCCGCCAAAAACGCAGAGACGGTTCTACATTCTGGGCAAGTGAAACAATCATGGCCATCGAAGATGAAGATGGGAACATTATCCGCATGGACGGCTTTCTCATGGATATTTCCGAACGCAAGGAACATGAGGAAACTATGCGCCGTCTGGCTATGTTTGACAACCTGACCGGTTTGCCGAACCGAGTTCTCTTTGATGACCGCTTAAAACAAGCTCTTTCACATGCCAACCGTAACCGCATGAAAGTTGCCATTCTCTATGCCGATCTCGATAACTTCAAGCAGGTTAACGATGAACTGGGGCATATGGCAGGAGATACTGTACTTAAAGAAGTTGCCGGAAGATTCAGCGACTGTCTGCGGACCAGCGACACCCTTTCCCGCATCGGCGGTGACGAATTCATCTTTATATTACAGGATGTGGGAACCAGCACTGAAATCGAAGTAGTCGCCCAGCGCATAATAGACTCCATGCGCGCGCCGTTCTATGTCGGCGAGAAGGTTTACAGGATCGGAGCAAGCATAGGAATCAGTGTTTTCCCGGATAATGGCGAAGAAAAAGAAAAGCTGATCCGCATTGCAGATGAAGCCATGTACAAAGCTAAAAATAAGGGTAAAAACGGTTACTCATTTTAAATTAGCGTTGTTTTCACAAAAAAGGCACTTTTTTCACAACAACCGCTCTAAATAAAGATTTCAAATAGTTGTATTGACCCCGCATGCCGATGTGATAAAACGAAATTAACGGGGCAATACAGTACCGTCTTTTCTTCAGCGGTGCTTTCTCCCCCGAAATACACCACAATACAATTCTTTGGAGAAAGAAATGAAATTTCGTAATGAGCATGACTGCATAGGCCAGAAAGAAGTTCCTGAAGATGCCCTATACGGGGCACAGACCATGAGGGCATCCGAGAACTTTCGCATTACCGGAATACCCATCTCCCACTATCCACACATTATCTACTCTCTTGCCCAGATCAAAAAAGCCGCCGCTTTGACCAATAATGAGCTGGATAAGTTGGATGATGAAAAGACTAAAGCTATCGTCTTTGCCTGCGATGAATTGCTGGCTGACAAGTACCATGACCAGTTTGTGGTCGATATCATTCAGGGCGGTGCCGGAACCTCCACCAACATGAATGCCAACGAGGTCATCGCCAATATCGGCCTTGAACATCTCGGCTTCAAACGTGGTGAATACGATAACCTGCACCCCAATATTCACGTCAACATGGCCCAGTCCACAAATGACGTATACCCCACCTGCCTGCGACTCACCCTGATTGCAAAGATGGACCAGCTCATCGAGTCCATGGAATATCTGCAGGAGAGCTTCGCAGCAAAGGGTAAAGAATTTTCACATATCCTTAAAATGGGCCGTACCCAGCTTCAGGACGCAGTGCCCATGACCCTCGGTCAGGAATTCACATCCTACTCGGTTATGATCGGGGAAGATATTGAGCGTGTACGCGAAGCCAAAGCCTTGATCTGCGAGATCAATATGGGTGGAACCGCCATCGGCACCGGGCTGAACGCTCCGCCCAAGTACGCAGAACTGGTTACCGCAAAGCTGAAAGAAATCAGCGGTTTTGATCTTGAGTTGGCCCCTGACCTCGTTGAGGCCACTCAGGATACCGGAGCATATGTACAGCTTTCCGGTGTACTTAAGCGCGTAGCTGTTAAAATTTCCAAAATTTGTAACGACCTGCGCCTGCTCTCATCGGGCCCGCGCTGCGGACTCAATGAAATCAACCTGCCGCGCATGGCTCCGGGTTCTTCCATCATGCCCGGGAAGGTCAATCCGATCATCCCGGAAGTGGTTAACCAGATTGCGTTCACCGTCATCGGCAGTGACGTAACCGTCAGCATGGCAGCCGAAGCAGGACAGTTGGAATTGAACGTAATGGAACCGGTTATCTGCGCCAGCCTGCTCAATTCCCTGACCATTATGCGCCGGGGATTCCGCACCTTGGCTGACCGCTGCATCTCCGGCATCACCGCCAATGAAGATGTCTGCCGCGGCTACGTGGAAAACAGCATAGGACTGGTTACCGCACTCAACCCCTACATCGGTTATGAAAAATCAACCGAAGTAGCTAATGAAGCACTTAAATCAGGACGCTCCGTCTACGACATTGTCATTGAAAAGGGTTACATGTCCAAAGAGGACTTGGATAAAGCGCTTTCACCCGCAGCCATGGTTCACACCCATCCGCTAAGCCTTGTTGAAACTGCTGACGAATAAGATTCAAAGGCCGCACAGCTTATGCTCTGCGGCCTTTTTTTATAACTGATTTGATAACGGGAGGTACTAATGACGCAGGAAAAATCAGCTTCAGCCCTATCCATGATGTTCGTGGTAGTGGGCAACATGCTAGGTGCTGGAATCCTGGCACTGCCGGTAAATCTATGTGCGGCAGGATTCTATCCTTCTGTTGCCGCCACCCTGCTCATGTGGGTGCTCATGACCTACACCGCCCTGATCTACTCGGAGCAGAAAAGTCTCACGACCAATGAGAACGCAGACCTGCCGACATTTTTCCACCAGGAACTGGGAAATGCCGGGAAATGGGTAACAATTGTCGCCAACCTGATTATTCTATACGGGGTTCTTGTTGCCTATCTTTGCGGTATCTCCGCTATTATCATGAGCCTGCAATCAGCGTTGCCCAAGTCAGTGGTCATGATTATCTATTTCGCGCTGGTTACAGGAATGACCGCGTTCGGCATGAAAATGATGAAGAAATGCACGCCTTACATGGTCACCATCATGTGGATCACTTTCGGCGCACTGGTCTTCATGGTTGTGCCCGATGTTTCAGCCCCGAACCTTGAGGCTCTAGACTGGACCTACATTCCCGCAGGACTCCCGGTACTGCTCATGGCCTTTCATTTTCATAACATCATTCCGAGCATATGCCGGACACTGGAACATGACCGCAGAAAAATTCGCACTGCCATCATCGGTGGAACCACTATCGGCATGGTAATGAATATTACATGGCTGTTGGTTGTGCTCGGCGCACTGCCCCTTTCAAATCCCGAAACACATATCGACCTGATCACCGCCTTCGGCAAGAATGATCCGGCAACCATTCCATTGGAGCAATTACTACAGACTCCTGTTTTCACCTATGTAGCCCTGATCTTCGCAGTGGTTGCAATGTCCACCGCATTCATGGCTAACGGAACAGCCCTGCTCAGCTTCATGCGCGACCTGATCTCCAGCAACTTCGGAATCAATAATAAAGTCGTTGTCTGGTGCCTGTCATTTCTTCCCCCGCTGCTGGTCGGCCTGCTTTACCCGGATATTTTTCTGGTAGCCATCAACCTTGTGGGCGGAGTCGGCGAGTGCATCATCTTCGGAATCCTGCCCGGTTTCATTGTCTGGAAATACTCCCCGGAAGGTTCAATCCGTAAATATTCAGGGATGGTCCTCATCGTCTGCTTTGCCGCAGTCCTGATCATCGAACTGGGTCAGGAATTCGGTCTCCTGCACCTCAGCCCGAATGTTGAATACTGGACCCACCATACAAGGTAGTGCCACCTTATACAGTCAGGGAGAGTATTAATACACTTCACTGCATTGAAAATAAAAGCGGGGATGATTTCAAATCATCCCCGCTTTTTTAAATCTATATTACCCCTGACAGTTTCAAACACTTCTTGGTAACATCAAACCGCGACTTGGAAAATGAAGCTCCCGGTTCGGGCGACTCAAGATAAGTGGCATAATAAAACATCCTGCCTTCCTTAACCTTCACAGCTCCTACCAACCATCCAATTTGCGGGTTAACCCGCTGAGCCCATCCGGTCTTACCCCATAATGTATACTTGTCATTTCTTTCCAAGAGCAGAATATCTCTTATGGCCTTCTGATCTTCCTGAGGAAAAGGGAGGATTCCATTATATAACTTCTCCAAGAACTCAACCTGCTCCAAAGGAGTAACCCTTAAATTGCCGTCAAGCCAGAAAGCAATAGTCGGACCTTCAGTATCAGCATTTGTATAGTCAAGCCGCAACAATTCCTCATGTATTCGATCACGCCCGATCCTTCCGGCTGTCTCCTCAAAATACCAAATAGCTGAATGTTTAACCGCCTGGGCAAGACTCAAATCCTGATTCCATGGTTTGTAACCGCGATCCTTGCCATCCCACTTCAGGACTGAATCAATACTCTCATGCACCCCGGTTTTCAGGGCAATAAGGCTATGTACTATTTTAAATGTTGATGCAGGCATCAAAGGCTGATCAGCTAGCTGCAAGTCACTGGCAGTAATGATGCTACGCTCAGCATCAAGCAGGACAAAACACCCTTTGTAAGCGCAATCTTTAAATGGGCCGGCAAGCCGTTTATCAAGAACAACAGGACCCGCAACAACGGTCGAACAAAACATGCACACCCACAAAAAAATAAATACAACCACTCTGCAAAATGACATTATCCCCTCCTGCAAAGGTCGGCTCAGCGGACAAATCTAAAACTCAGTTTTATTCTTAACCTTCCAATCCCCGTATTCCCTCTTCAAATGAAACAGGGCATTTTCAGACATCTGGTGGGATTTCATATCGAAGATGACCGTATATTCTCCCTTTACCCAAAGCTCCACCTCTGTAGGTGTCAGGGTACGGATGCTGAAACGCAGGCCGGAAGTGGAGACCACAGCACTCTTGTATTTATCAAGCACATTGCGCTTTTCGAGCATGGACCGAAAACTTTCAAAAGTGGAACTTTCGAGCAGAAATTGATCCTGCGTGAACATTCGCGGATACTCTTCATTAATTGTTACAAAATTTGTATAAAATTTATCAAAAAAGACCTTCATTTCATCAAGCACAACCTGCTTTTTCTCAAGCTTGCTCATCTTCTCGTAAAGGACTTTCTTTTCCTTTTCACTCATCTTGCGGGACTTCATCACCACAGCTTCACCCGCAACTGAATTATCAAGTTTTCCCTTTTTCTCGGATGCGGCGGCCGCAATTTCTTCCGGGGTAATGCGATGATATTTTATAATCACTTCTGAAATACCGGCCTGCTTAACATTCGGGTTCTTGTAAACAGTATGAACATTCAGGGCGAGGCTGGTCGTAGGAAATTTACGAATTCTCGGATTCTGTTTCTTATCTGTATCAACAAGGGTAAATTCCTGTCGCTGTCCCCCGGAAAAGGAAATCGCCACATCCTTGATACGACCCACCTTTTCCTGCCCTGGTCCGGTATCAACACCATTCACAATATAGACAGAATCCACAACAACCTGCGCCGGGAAAAAGAACTGAATCCATTCACCGGAACCATTCCCCTCGCTGTTCTCAATCCATCCGGTAGTGCTGTTACTATCAGTGAGATATTTGCCATCAAAAACAGTTTCTCCATCCATGGGAACAAAAGAAGAAGTCCGCACATGGAAAGGCTGGGCAAGAGCGGTAGCAGGAATCGCGAGTAAACAAATAAGCAAAACAAGTTTGCGCAACATAAAAAATCTCCGAAAACAAAATGTGAGGATTAGACTTATGAAGAAACAGCTGACGTTATAACGAAACAAAGAACGGGTGAAAATAGAAAAAGCCCGTCTTTCGTGTGAAAAACGGGCTCAAGAGCAATTGCTTGCTCAAAAAAGACAGTCAAATATATATTGACTACCAGCGGGGGCGCGGTGCACGGGGCTTCGCTTCGTTAACCTTGAGGTTACGTCCGCCGAAGTCTTTACCATCCAGATTGTCGATAGCTTCCATTGCGCCAGCGTCTTCCATTTCAACAAAGCCGAAGCCACGGGGGCGACCGGTTTCTCTGTCTTCGATGAGTTTAACAGATACAACTTCACCGAAAGCTTCGAAAGCAGCGCGTACTTCGTCTTCAGTTGCAGACCAGGGCAGGTTACCGACATAGATGTTCTTGGACATTAAAAATTCTCCTAAAAAATGTATAAACTTTCACGCAAATGCGTCAGGTACAAAAAAAAGGCAGAGTACAAGATGCGTACACTGCTCCTTGATATACCTGTTGAACTAAAACCAGCTTCCTTCCAAGAGGCCGCTGGCAACTAAAGACACTGTTTTACTACTTCCATGCAAAAGTCAAGGGAAATATTTCAAAAATAAATTATTTCTACATAAAGAAAAACAGGCATTAAAAGCAAAACACCCGATTATACTTTAGAAAAACGGGAAGGACGACGTTTTCTTCTTGAAGGTCTTCCTGTTTTGCGTTTTGCACTATCCTCTTGATTTCCTTTAGGACCGCCGGACTTACGTTTAGACGAAGGACGTGAATCGCGTCTTTCATCAGAACTTTTTGCAGGACCGCCACTAGGCTTGCGTCCTCCACCCGGCTTGCGTCTTCCTCCAGACTTACGTTCGCCAGCAGGTTTACGGCTTTCATCGCCATCACGGGCTTCAGCGGGTTTGCGGCCCCTTCCCGGTCTACGTTCGCCAGCAGGCTTGCGATCTGCAGCAGGCTTGCGTCCACCGCCCCTCTTTGCCGGAGCCGGGTGGGTGTTAGGTTTATCGTAGTCAAAATCTTCAAGGGTACGGTGCTCGATTGAATAGCCTACAGCTTTTTCAATCTCACGCATAAGACGCAGATCATCGCGAGTTACAAATGAAAATGCACTCCCGCTTCGTCCCGCACGTCCGGTACGACCGATGCGGTGGGTGTAGGTCTCGGCAGTATCAGGAACATCAAGGTTGACCACATGTGTGATACGGTCGCAGTCAATTCCGCGTGCCGCAATATCAGTAGCGACCATTACTTTAAAAGAGCCGTCCCGGAAGCCGTCCAGAGCACGCTGACGCTGGTTCTGGCTCATATTGCCCTGAAGAAAAGTAGCCTTATGACCACGCGCCGCAAGTCTGCGGGCAAGGTTCTTGGCCTTATGCTTGGTACGGGTAAAAACAAGCAGACTGTCGTAATCTGTCTGTTCAAGAACCTTGAAAAGCAGGTTATTCTTCAAGTGCTGGCTGACCGGATAAAAAACATGCTCAACAGTCTTTGCCGGAGCAGTATTGGCGACCTGTACAGTTGCAGGACGATAAAGAATCTTATCTGCAAGATCGCGGATATCATCAGGCATGGTAGCAGAAAAAAGCAGGTTCTGGCGGCGCTGGGGAAGCTTGGACATGATCTTGCGGATGTCCGGCAGGAAGCCCATATCAAGCATACGGTCAGCCTCATCCAAAACAAGGGTATCAACCTTATCCAGCTTGATCACACCCTGATTCATCAGGTCCAGCAGACGACCGGGACAAGCTACGATAACAGACGAGCGGCGGGCAGCCTGAATCTGCGGCATTGCTCCCACTCCGCCGAAAACAGCGGCGCTGCGGATTCCGGCCTCAACACCAAGCTCCATGAAATTCTCATGAATCTGCAAAGCAAGTTCACGGGTCGGTGCCAGCACCAATACACGGATAGGTCCCTGACCTGAAAACTTCTTTTCCAGCAGACGCTGCATGATAGGCAGAGCAAAAGCGGCGGTTTTACCGGTTCCGGTCTGGGCAAGGCCCATTACATCCCGACCTTTGAGAACTTCGGGAATAGCTTTTGTTTGAATGGGGGTCGGCGTTTCATAGCCGCAAGCATGTATTCCGGCCATTATACGCCGGTCGAAAGAAAATTGTTTAAAACTCACAATATATCCAGTGGTGAAAGGACTATGTCTGACGGCTGCGCGTGACGGCACCCGTGCTGCGGAAAAAATTCCGAATATTAATAATCTCTGGGACGTAGAGGATAAGAACTTCGAAAAGCGAAGTGGATTTCCAGATAAAAAGAATAGGATCTTTGCATGCGTCCAGTCACGCCGAGGTGGGAGTTAGTGACTTATTATGAAGCAAATGTAAAGAGGAAAGTATTAGAATAAAAAATTCCGCAGCACCGAAGCACTGCGGAATCTTATATTCAAATCAACATCCCCGAAGGGAATCTGATTAGTAGCGGTAGTGATCAGGCTTGTAAGGACCTTCAACATCAACGCTGATGTAGTCGGCCTGTTCTTTGGAGAGAACATCAAGCTCAACACCGAGGCGCTCGAGGTGGAGTCTTGCAACTTCTTCGTCGAGTTTCTTGGAGAGGATCATTACTTTAGGCTCGTACTCGTTCTTAGCAAGGTCGATCTGTGCAAGAGCCTGGTTGGTGAAGCTGTTGGACATTACGAAGCTGGGGTGACCGGTAGCGCAACCGAGGTTTACGAGGCGGCCTTCAGCAAGAACGATGACGGACTTGCCGGATTCCATAACCCACTTATCAACCTGAGGTTTGATTTCGATCTTCTTGGCGGTCTTGCTGTTTTCAAGGTAGCCCATTTCGATTTCGTTATCGAAGTGACCGATGTTGCAGATGATTGCTTCATCTTTCATCTTAGAAATGTGCTCGCCGGTGATAACGTGGTAGTTACCGGTGCAGGTAACGAAAACATCACCGCGCTCTACAGCATTAGCCATAGTGCAGACTTCGAAGCCTTCCATTGCAGCCTGAAGTGCGCAGATGGGGTCGATCTCGGTAACGAGAACACGAGCACCGAAACCGCGCATGGACTGTGCACAACCTTTACCTACGTCACCGTAACCGACAACAACAACGACTTTACCGGCGATCATAACGTCGGTAGCGCGTTTGATACCGTCAGCAAGAGACTCGCGGCAACCGTAGAGGTTGTCGAACTTGGACTTGGTAACGGAGTCGTTAACGTTGATTGCGGGGAAGAGCAGTTCGCCTGCTTCCTGCATCTGGTAGAGGCGATGTACGCCGGTGGTGGTTTCTTCGGAAACGCCGCGTACTTTTTCTGCGATTGCAGTCCATTTGCCGGGAGTTTCAGCAACGGAAAGTTTCAGGCGGTCCAGAACGCACTGGAATTCCTTGTTGTCGGTTTTCTCATCAAGGATGGAAGCGTCTTTTTCTGCTTTAACACCGTGGTGGATGAGCAGAGTTGCGTCGCCGCCGTCGTCAACGATGAGGTCGGGACCGGAACCGTCAGGCCAGGTCAGAGCCTGCTCGGTGCACCACCAGTATTCTTCGAGGGTTTCACCCTTCCATGCGAATACTTTAGCAGTGCCGTTTGCTGCGATAGCTGCAGCTGCGTGGTCCTGAGTGGAAAAAATGTTGCAGGAAGCCCAGCGGATGTCAGCACCGAGAGCGTGCAGGGTCTCGATGAGCATTGCGGTCTGGATGGTCATGTGCAGGGAACCCATGACTTTGAGGCCCTTAAGGGGCTTCTCTTTACCGTATTTTTCACGGATAGACATGAGACCGGGCATTTCGCGCTCGGAAAGCTGCATTTCTTTGTTACCCCAGTCAGCGAGGGAAATGTCAGCAACTTTGTAATCAAGCTTAGAATCTACTTTAAGCATTGAAACCTCCATTTACGGGCACTGGGCCCAAATTTATTTCTTTTCAGATATACATACAAGGACGGTCAGTCCTTCATTTACAGGATAACGGCGGATATCCATAGAGCCGAGTCCGGCATCCTTCATCCAGCCGCCAAGTTCTTCTTCTGTAAAACCGAGCCTGCGGTCACCGAATTCACTGCGCATGCGTTCATTAGAATGAGACAGAAAATCGGCGATGACCAATTTACCACCACTGGAAAGAGTCCGCGCAGCTTCGGCTACAGCCTTGTCCGGGCGCGGCAGGTGATGAAGAACCATTGAAATAAAGGTCAGGTCTGCTTCCCAGTCGCGCAGGGGCAGATGGGTAAGTTCACCGATGCGCAGGCTGACGTCAGGATGATTACCCAGACGTTTTTCCGCCAGTTCGAGCATCTTGGGTGAGCTGTCCACACCGATAACGGTATTGCATTTGGAGAGCAGGCTTTCCAGCAAAGAACCGTTTCCGCAACCAAGGTCAACACCTACGTTGCAACGGTCCACAAGGTTCAGTAATTCATTATCCAAATTAAAATCACCGAACACATCGCTCTGCAAACGCTCCCAATCCTCAGCGATTTCATCAAAGAACTTGCGGGTCTCCAGATTACGCTCGGCCAGCACCTTGGCCACCCGGATACGATCTTCCTCGACCTCCGGCTCATTCTCAATAAGCCAGCTGATGGATTCCGCGAAACGGTTACCGCTGCCGGAACGGGCCAGACGGTAGAAATTCCAGAGCCCTTCCCTTCTGGATTCCAGAAGGCCGCTCTCGTGCATGATCTTCAAATGACGGGAAACGCGGGGCTGGGACATTCCCAACACCTGCACAACCTCACCCACGTTGAGTTCGTTATCCCGAAGCATGGCCAAAAGCCTGATGCGAATCTCATCGGACAACGCTTTGCTGAATTTCAAAATTTCCATCAAACACCCCATCGGCAAAACATAACAAAACCTTTATATAACAAAATATCAATGAGCACTACCTGTCACTTTCAAAAGCGTCAAGCACTAATATAATATGGCTGGGTGAAACCTTTTGCCAATGAAGGATTTGTTGTATAAAGAAGCTTCACCGAACGAACATTACGGGTATAACATATAATATGGCAGCAAAGAAAAAATATAATGGCCCTCGCAAGCGGGTATTTCACCCCCGGCAGCGCGCACCGCGACATGTGGGTGAAGCAATGGGCGACTACGTTTCCGATCTGGACGGACAGTACAAGCTCATGATTCCAAGGCTTTGGAAAGCATGGCCCGAGCTAATGGGCGAGCTGGCAGAATTCGCCAAGCCGCTGGGTCACCGCAAACGCACTTTGATCCTTGCATCCGATGATTCCGTAGCCGCGCAGGAGCTCTCATATTTCGCCCCGGAGATCCTTGAAAGAATAAATTCATTTTTTGGTGAAGAAGTCTTTGACAAGGTGCTGTTCGAGCTGTTAAACGGCAGGGTTCCATTGGACGGGTACGAATTAAAACGTACTGAGTTCAAGGACGCCAAGATCAAAAAGCCCGGCAAAATAGGCGGGTTGAAAGACAAGTTTGATCCAGAATCGGCGGTCGGAAGATGTTATCTGAAATACGTCCGCCTTTTTGAAAAATCATAAATTTCAGGGCATAAAGCCCACCTTAAGGAGGATATTATGAGTGATGAAACCCCCACCCTCGAGAGCCTGGAACTGACTAAGCCCCTCGAAAAAATGACCACCAAAGACCTGCGTCAGCTCTGCATGGACAAAATGCCCCTGATCGCTGGTGCTTCCGGTATGGACAAAGAAACCCTGATTTCCAACATCAAGGAATATCTTGGAATCGAAGACGAAGAAGGCGCAGTTTCCCCTTACAAAGATCGCATCCTCAGCATCAAAAGACAGATGAGAGAAATGCGTATTGAGAAAAAAGCTGTTGAAGGCCGCAAAGAGCGTGCACAGCTCCGCCGCAAAATCAACAGAATGAAAAAGCAGACCCGCGCTCTCGCTAAGTCTGTATAATTATTTATTTTCGAAATACTCAAACTTTTTCGAAAATAGTTGTTGACAGGAAGAGGCAGTTACAATAAACACTCTTCTCGTTGCTGGGACATCGTTCAATTGGCAGGACGACGGGTTCTGGTTCCGTTAATCAAGGTTCGAGTCCTTGTGTCCCAGCCAACAACAAATTTTATGAGATGCGTCCCCATCGTCTAGCCTGGCCCAGGACACCGGCCTTTCACGCCGGCGACGGGGGTTCAAATCCCCCTGGGGACGCCACTCAAAAAAAGACTTGAACTGCCAGAACAAGTCTGCAAAAATCCAGCTTCACGCTAAAAGGCCATAGTGAAGCAGGTACATATTCAAGATGCGTCCCCATCGTCTAGCCTGGCCCAGGACACCGGCCTTTCACGCCGGCGACGGGGGTTCAAATCCCCCTGGGGACGCCACGAAATTTCAAGCCCGATTCGCAAGATTCGGGCTTTTTCGTTTTTAAAGCTCAGAACAACATCCTCTCCTCTCCGCTTTCACCCTGTCCACTGATTATCCTCACCCAAGTTGACAGCACAACTGTGTTTGGGCAATCCATAGAAAATAACCATCACCTTATACTGAGATGCACATGAGCAAAAAACAGATCGCCAAAGCCATCGGGCAACACTGGGATGAACACCGAGCACAAGCCACCCCTCAGCGCAACCGCTGGTGGAAGTCCCCAAGAATTGTCGGACACATCAATAAGATGATTTGCGGTAAATACCTCACAGGAGTCAGCGAAGGGCCCATTGAGCTCATAAAAGAATTTCTTAATGGCAAATCATTCAACGAAGCCCTGTCCATCGGCTGCGGAGGTGCTCATAAAGGAATTGGAATTCGTAAAACAGGGCTTAGTTGACCATTTTTACCTCTACGAACTGAGCGAAAAGAATTGCGAACTTGCCAGGCATCGCTTTGAAAGCGCTGGATACGGGGATAAGGTAACGGTTATCAACAATGATTTCTTCGAAGATCAGCCTCGCGAGTTCGATCTCATCCACTGGGACAACTCCCTGCACCACATGTTTAATTCACGTGAAGCAATTGCAAGAACATACGAATGCCTGCGTCCGGGCGGTCTGTTCTACATGAATGATTTTGTGGGGAGCACCAGATTTCAGTGGTCCGATACGGAATTGGAACAGATCAACTACTTCAGAAAGAACCTGCCCCCTGAAATCTACAACAATCCCCTTGGTGGAAAATTCCAGCAGCAAGTAGATAGGCCTTCACTCAAACAAATGATCGCTGCCGACCCTTCCGAAGCTGCTGATTCAGCTTCAATCATCCCCGCTCTTGAGGAATTACTCCCAAGTCCAAAAATAATCCCCACCGGGGGCACAATTTACCATACCGCCCTGAACGATGTTCTCGTGAATATAGAAGAGGATTCCCCGCTGCTGACCCAAGCCTTAAAAATTGACGAAGCCATTACTAAAAAAGGATTTTTTCAGTATGCGGTTTGTTTGGCGAGGAAGGAATAGACACTCTCCCTTCACTTTTCACAAAAAAGATTTATTTTCTTGTTGACAGCCTGAGCTAATCTACATATACCTCTTTCTCGCTGCTGGGACATCGTTCAATTGGCAGGACGACGGGTTCTGGTTCCGTTAATCAAGGTTCGAGTCCTTGTGTCCCAGCCAGCCAAATTTCGCCCTCTTCACCTACCAGGTATCTGAAGAGGGTCTTTTATACAGATGCGTCCCCATCGTCTAGCCTGGCCCAGGACACCGGCCTTTCACGCCGGCGACGGGGGTTCAAATCCCCCTGGGGACGCCATCAGTGAAAACGACCTTTAGCCAGAAGGTCACCCATAAATCCGGCTTCGTTAAAAGTGATTCAGGCCACTGAAGCAGGTACATATTTTGAGATGCGTCCCCATCGTCTAGCCTGGCCCAGGACACCGGCCTTTCACGCCGGCGACGGGGGTTCAAATCCCCCTGGGGACGCCACTCAGTTAAAAACGACTTGCCAGCCAAGTCTTTATATAAAATCGGCTTCGTTAATAGTGATTCAGGCCACTGAAGCAGATACATATTTAAGATGCGTCCCCATCGTCTAGCCTGGCCCAGGACACCGGCCTTTCACGCCGGCGACGGGGGTTCAAATCCCCCTGGGGACGCCACTTTTCATAAAAAAAGGATTGAATCGAAAGATTCAATCCTTTTTTGCTTTCCTGACCGGACGCCCTTAATTAATCCCTGTGACCACCCCGTTTCGCTGGACAAATTTCACCTCTCCATCCCTATCCACAAAAATAGCCTGCGGACTTGATTCCAACTTCCTCACCATCTGCACCTTTCCATTTACAGCTACCCTGAACAGCCTGAGCTGCGATTCTGAGAGCACATAAACCGAATTATCAGGAGCAGTGCAAAGACCGCTTATACGCCCGAATCCGTCCGCAAAACGCACCCACTCACCATCACCGTACATTATATAGATAATTCCCTCTTCCTGATTGGCGATGTAGTGGTTTCTCTTGCCCTCTGCCACCAGCATTCCGGCCGAAGACGATTCCGGCATCAATACCAGAAGAGACATTACAAACACGACTGCGAGAACACTCCGGCCTACAAAACCTGAAAAATACAATCCGTACATTTTGAATACCTCCAATTTGTGTTTGATTAAACTTATGTCAGCATATAATATCAATCCAATACCATTTAACTGCCTATTAAGATCAAAAAGGTATCATTATGCGCATGCGTCAACTTCGCTACTTCCAAGCTGTTGCCGAAGAACTCCATTTCGGAAAGGCAGCGGAAAGGCTTCATATCCAGCAACCGCCACTCAGCAGGCAGATTCAAAATCTTGAAGAAGAGCTTGAAGTCGAGCTGTTCAAACGCACCAACCGGAAAGTCGAGCTGACTGACGAAGGGAGATATTTCCTTAAGGAAGCCAAAGAGATTCTGACGATTATGGATCGTTCAAAAACAACGCTCCAAGCCATGGGAGACGGAACAGCAGGAAAGCTGCATGTAAGCTTTGTATACTTGGCCCTATCCTCAACATTCCCGCAAATTATGGGAGACTTTATTGAGGACTATCCTGACGTTGATGTCAGCCTCCATGAGGAAAACACATTTTTTCAGGTTAATGCTGTGAAGGAAGGAACCCGCCACATCGGATTTGTAACCATGCGAATGGTCGATATTGAAAGCCTTGAAAGCATGGTTGTACACAGATGCGCATCATGCGCAGCGGTTCCTGCAAACCATCCTCTGGCAAAAAAAGATGTGCTTACCCTGCGAGACCTATCAGAGTTACCCTATATATGTAGTGCTGATTCTTTTTGCCGAATGCGGGTAAAAGAAATGCAAAAGATATTCGAACAGCAGGGTCTTGAATTAAAAATAGGTATGAAATACGAACGCAAGCACACCGGAAACGTATTCGTAGCCGCCGGATTGGGCTGGACCGTAATCAACGTGGATTCAGCCGGGACCATCCCCGATGGCATCGCCCTCAAGCCCTTGGAAATAGAACTGCATCCCTTTGAAATCGGGATGATATGGAATCCTGAACGCGCGACTCCGCTGGTAAGGAATTTTATTGAGTTTTATAAGGAACGGATGGATGAATAGTTTATTCTGATCTTTTTTTGATTAAAATGAATCCGACATTCAAATCAAAATTTAGCTCAATAATCGCAATCTACATTATATAAGGAAACGACCATATGCCCATCCCAACCCCAGAACAATGCGAACAACTCCTCGCCTCCAACAACACACCGGAAGCGAGCATCATTCACTCCCGAATTGTGCGCGATGTAGCCCGCCGCATCGGGCGCGACCTGAAATGGTTGCGTGACCGTGGACCGAATATGGCCCTGATCACTGCTGCTGCCCTTTTGCATGACATTGCCAAGGGTCAGCCGAACCATGCTGCTGCCGGAGCCGCCATTGTACGCGGAAGCGGCTATGACGAAGTAGCGGACATTGTTGCCGCCCATAATGACATTGAATTTTCCGGCGATTTTCCGGTTACTGAAAAAGAGATCGTCTTTATTGCCGATAAATTGGTTAAAGGCGACCAGATGGTCACTGTTATCTATATGTTTGACCATAAAATCGAATCCTGCACCGATGAGGAGCTTCTTGCCAAGCTGAAACAAAGCAAGGAAGTCGCCCTGCGCATCAAGACTTCCATTGAACAGGAAACCGGCAAAAATCTCGAAGAGCTTGCCATTGCTGAAGATTAAGTTCTTCTCTGAATATTTACCAGATAAAGCCCGCAGGTATGTAACAATGCCCGCGGGCTTTTGCGTTTCCAGCTCTGATGGGGTTATAATTGAATCTTAACGTTGCAAACTTGTAATAGTTTCGCGATACTTACAAAGTAAAACTCAGCTATCAATCTTAGTTTCCATACTAACCCCTATTAAAATCTTGCAGATCAGGAGAAAGGGATGGCTAAAAAAAGCAAAATTGAAAAATATATACAGCCCGGAGAACTCCCGGAATTCCTTCGTAAAATAGCGGACGCACTTGAAGGTGGGGCCTCGGAAGATGATGCCTACCTTGTTATGATCGAAGGATTCAAAAAGCTGAAAATCAACATCCGCAATGAATACGGGCATACCGCCGTAAAAGTCACAGCCAAGCCCATGCCCTCTTCCATGTCCAGTGAAAAAGAAGACCTCGCAGACGCAGATAGTGCTTCACCCACAGAGCAGGACAGTGAAAGCAAACCCAGTTATAAGAGCCTAAAAAAACGAATGAAGGCTTCCTTCAAGGTAATCTTTAAATCCGTCCATGCGGGAACACTCCCTCCGCCTGAAGTAGTGGAAGAATTCATGGCAGATTCACGCACTATGGTCAGTTTTGAAGGCCACGGAGATGAATACTATGACGAATTCATTGCCGCCTGCGAAAAATTTCAGCAGGCCTGCAATAATTCAGACGTGCAGGCAGCCCACAACGCCTGTGACGAGATCAACAGCATCACCGCCCACTGCCATTCAAGGTACAAATAAGAGGACATCATGAACGCAGCAGCCTCCTGCCCCGCGGCAGTAAAAGTTTCCCCCGAAATTACAGATGAGGATCGAGCACGGTTCCACGAAGTAATATCCACCGAACTTGCCGATTGGCAGATTGAACAGGTGGTCACACCCTCAAAAATCCAT
The DNA here is from genome assembly GCF_000023445.1 of Maridesulfovibrio salexigens DSM 2638. GTDB lineage: Bacteria > Desulfobacterota > Desulfovibrionia > Desulfovibrionales > Desulfovibrionaceae > Maridesulfovibrio > Maridesulfovibrio salexigens. The sequence continues at coordinate 3,433,975 of NC_012881.1, forward strand.
GCCCGGCAGGAAAACCTGCTGGCTGTGCACTGGCACCCTGAATTCGTGCCATTCGAATACATTTCACAGCGCGTAAAAAAAATGTTTCCCAACGTGCACGACAAACTGATGATCCCTACCCAACACAATGTGCTTATGAGTTACGGGGATTACACCGGGGTCGAAGTGGACTGCTATGCCAGCGGATTCAACCAGAAAGTACAGCTCCTTCTGCATTTTGAAAATGAAAAGGTAAAAGAAGCCCACGTACTTAAATCAATGCTGGCTCATACCTTCAAATACCGCTCCTCCCAGCTTTTCGAATACATGGACTCCATCACCAAACCCATAACAGAGCGAGTGGAGAAGGCAGCCAAAGCCACCGGTGCAGATGAAGACCTTGTGGAAATGGTCAGGATCTACGTGACCAAAATCCAGACCATGCTTGATGAAGAGTGGTCTACCGTGCCCAAGGACTCCATTAAGAACAAGCTCCTGCGCAATTACTTTGACGCCATGCGCCCAAAATACGGCGACAACCTGATTAACCGCATTCAGGCTTATATCAAAGAGGTTAAGAAGCTGGTCAAAGCAGACTTCTCTTTAAAATTCTTCTACCGGGCCACAGAGGTGATTGAAGAAGCGCGTTCTCTTGGCGGCTGTGTAGTTATTCCGCACCCTGAAGAGTTCTGGCCCATCCTGCTGGCTAAATATGATGTGGACGGAATTGAGGTCTGGAACCCGCAATCCCAGCGTTATACCGACTTCCTTATCTCCGTGGTCAACGAGCAGAACGCGTCCCGCTCTGCCGGAAGCAAGGAGTTGCTTATCTTCATGGGCGATGATTGCCATATGAGTGAAAAGACCAAGCCTCTGGATACTCAGGATACAGCCAAAGCTGCCCGTGAAATCGGTCTTCAACCTGCTTGGGATGACCTGAATATAAGGAAAAAACTTATTGTGGCCGGAATCGACCGCCATTCAGTAATACAGGAATACAAAGCCCGCATGGCAGGCTAGCAGAATTTTATCTTCGTCATCGAATCTTTACCTTGCTGCAATAATTATCATTACTCAAAGTGCTAGTAAGCAGCAAAACATTCATGGAGAATTCTGATGGCAAGTGAAAAGAAATTCGTATTTGAATCACTGCAGGATAGGGAGACGATCCGCACTTTCCTGCAATCCCTTGTGGAAGGCTTTGAATCAGGAAAGATCAAGCTTTCCACCAACGGTGACGAAATTGAGCTGCACCCGGAAGGTCTGCTTAACTTCACCGTAAAAGCAAGACGCAAAGAAAACGGCAACAAAATAAATATTAAAATCGGCTGGAAGGATTCCGACGGGAACGATAACCCCAGCGACAAAACCCTAAACATCGACACTTAAATTATGCTCACATTTGAAGGGTTGGATGAAAACTTCAAGTTCCTCATCCTCGAGGTATTGAACCAACTTAAGGCTACACGGGAATTCGTGGCTTCGCCCTCCCGTTCCCTGTTTCGCAAGATAACTTCTCGCGATGACTACATCGATAACCTGAAGACTGTCATTGAGAACAAGTCTTATTCCCGCATCAACAGCACTATGGACCTCGACCCCAAGCTGCTGAACAAGATCAGGGCAATTCAGGTTTCATCGGTCAATCTGGAACGTATCGGCGACCATTGCGTCAACATTATTAACCAGATGGCCTATCTGGAGGATAAAGGTTGCGTAAACCGTTACGAATGCGCCGAAGCCTTTGATATCATCGAAGAAACCGTTGCAAAGATTGCTGAAGGTTTCAGCTCGGAAGATATGCCTCTGGCCCTTGAAATATGTAAGTCTGAATACAGGTTGGATTCACTTTACAAGGACAATTTCAACCGCATCATGGCTGAGATGGGCAGCGGGAAAAACATCCCCGACCGCGTAACCTGCCTCTTCATATTCCGCTACCTTGAAAGGATCGGCGATTCCCTGCTCAACATCGGGGAAGCGATCATATTTTCCATCCTAGGCGAGCGCATCAAAATTGAGCAGTTTGAATCGTTGCAACAGACCTTGAGCGTTTCCGGTTATGACGGTTCTTTCTCGGATATCGACTTTCAGGGTATATGGGGTTCGCGCTCCGGCTGCCGCATAGGTCGAGTCCAGACAAAAGATAAGGATCAGGCTCCCCCGGTGGCACAGGGAAGTATCTACAAAGAAGGCAATCTCGACAAAATCAGACTGGAAAGAAACAGCCTTGAACAATGGAACCAACGTTTTCCGGGCATGGTGCCTGAAATATTCGGCTTCCACGAAAACAAGGATGAAAATAAAGGTTCCATGCTAGTCGAGTTCCTGCCCGGATGTACTCTCGATACCATGATCCTGACCTCTGATGACGCAGACCTTGAAAACGCGCTGTTCACCCTTGAACAAACCCTGCGCCATGTCTGGAGCATCACCAAAAAGGACGGCCCTGCTCCGACAACCTTTATGGCCCAGCTCAAATCGCGCCAAAACGGAGTACTACAGGTTCACCCGGAATTTCACCGCAATGCCCGCCAGATGGGAAATGCTGAAATTATTTCCTCCGAAGCCCTCCTCAATGAATGCGCGGCAATCGAAAAGTCTCTTCCGGCTCCTTTCACTGTCTTTATCCACGGCGATTTCAACTGCAACAATGTGGTTTACAGCAACGAAGACGAAAGGGTCAGATTCATCGACCTGCACCGCTCCCGTGACTTTGACTACATTCAGGACCTGTCGGTCTTCCTTGTTTCCGGCTTCCGTATGCCGGTCTTTGAACGGCCCATCAGAAACAAAATCAATGCTGTGATTTCGCGCATGTACAGCTTTGCGGAAGAGTTCGCTCAGGAAAACAATGACGAAACATGGCAGGCGCGTCTTGCCCTTGCTCTGGCGCGCTCCTTCTACACATCCACCCGTTTCGAGTTCAACTACACTTTTGCTAAAGAAATGTTCAACCGTTCCATGTTCCTGCTGGAAAAGATGAACCGTTACAACGGTAAATGGAATAATTTCATTCTGCCGGAAGACATCCTTCATTACTAAAAGTTTTAGAAAAGGTGCTGACAATGAAAATAGGTGTAATCGGACTTAAAGGCGCATGGTCCTCCGAACAGCTTGCCAAGGCAGTAGCTGAAAAAACAAGCCGGGAACCGAGAATATTTGAAATGCAGGACATGCGTCTTGACCTGCCCTCCGGTCGGGCCATTGTGGAAGGCGAAGACCTTTCAACCTATGACGCGCTGATCATAAAAAAGATAGGCAGGCAATACTCACCGGATCTGCTGGATCGCCTTGAAATGCTGCGCATGCTTGAAGGACGCGGAGTAAAAATATTTTCATCGCCCTACTCCATCCTGCGCGTGCTGGACCGCCTAACCTGCACCATATCCCTGCAATTGGGAGATATCCCCATGCCTCCGACCACTATCACCGAGGACGTGGATCACGCTCTTGCTGCAGTGGAGGAATATGGAGAGGCAGTATTCAAGCCTCTGTACAGCACCAAAGCCAGAGGTATGTTTGTTCTCAAGCCCGGACCTGACGCTCGCAAAATTATTGAGGATTACCATCAGGAGTACAACACCATGTACATCCAGAAGACAATCGACCTCAATGACAGCGACCTCGGCATAGTCTTTCTGGGCGGGAAATACCTGACCACCTACGCCCGCTGCAAAACCACGGATTCATGGAATACAACCACCGTGAACGGCGGCAAGTACGCCCCCATTGATCCTCCGCAGGAGATCATCGACCTTGCGCAAAAGGCACAGGCAATCTTCAACCTTGATTTCACCTGTGTAGACGTAGCCATTACCCCTGACGGTCCATTTATTTTTGAAGTATCTGCTTTCGGCGGTTTCCGCGGCCTGCGCGATGCAAGAGGCATTGATGCTGCTGCCCATTACGTAGACTATGTAATCAATAAGGTGAAAGGATAATGAACCAGACCGCAATGACCAGATCAGCAATTGTTGAAAAATACCGCAGAGAATTCCCGGTCACCGAGTCCCTGTTTATTGATTTCGGCGGTTGCGTAATTGAAACGCGGGTTAACAACTCTGACCTACTGGCTGACCTGAACAATTACTTCAAAGAATTTCTGGTAGATACAAACAAAGGCGACATCCTGATCACCGCCCACGAATGCCCTGCAGTGGACCTCGGCCTTGAATACACTGTAAAGCAGCCTGATCCCGGCAAGACCAAAATCAAGGAAGAATTCCATAACCTTCCAGACGGTCGCGTCGTTTACAAAAGGCTGACCGGAATGATCTTCGTCTTCGGTGGAGGCGAAAACATCGCCATCGGACCCTGCATTGAAAATTCCAACCAGCTCATAAACTTCATCAACAATCGTTTTATAGAATTCAAGCTCAACCACGGTTGTTATCTGGGACATGCCGCAGGGGTTATCGCAAATGGACGAGGCATTGCTATGGCCGGATTTTCAGGCATGGGTAAATCAACTCTCGCCCTGCACCTTATGAGCCGTGGAACTACTTTCGTCAGCAATGATAGGATCATGGCTGAAAAGAACGGTAACTCCCTGACCATGTACGGTGTTGCCAAACAGCCGCGCATCAACCCCGGGACAGCTCTAAACAACCCCGACCTTTCCTGCATAGTTGCCCCTGAAGACAAGGAAAAATTTATGTCCATGCCTAAGGAAGAACTCTGGGAGCTGGAACATAAATACGATGCCCTCATAGATGAGTGCTACGGCAAAAACAAATTTATTCTCAAGGCCCCCATGAGCGGGCTTGTTATCCTGAATTGGCAGCGTGACAACTCTGAAACTGAGATTAAAATTGTTGATCCCAAGGAGCGTAAGGACCTGCTTCCAGCCTTTATGAAAGGAACCGGACTCTTCTATCTCCCGGACTCTTCGGAAAATGAAATGGATCCTGATGTTGACGCCTATGCTGATTTTCTGTCAAAGACAACTCTCATTGAAATCAGCGGCGGTGTGAATTTTGATAAAGCTGCCGATGCCTGCCTGAAATTCATGAAGGAAGGCAAACTTTAATCAACATTAATTATTACCAACCCAAGGAAGTTGATGCGCATTAAGATCGAACGAGAAGTCAGGGTGCCGGACCCGATCAAGCTGGAACGCTATAGAAGAACCCCGGACCTCGGCCCCCGAATACTCTTTTTCAGCGGCGGAACTGCGCTTAAAAAGACTTCCTCTGTACTTACCCAGTACACTCACAACAGTATTCATGTGATCACCCCCTTTGACTCCGGGGGCAGCTCTGCGGTCATCCGCAATCATTTCAATATGCTGGCTGTGGGCGATATCCGTAACAGGCTTATGGCTCTTGCAGACCAGTCCGTCCTTGGCAACCCGGAGATATATCGCCTTTTTTCCTACCGCCTGCCAAGTGACGCCGATGAAAATGAACTGCGTGCTGAATTCGAAGAAATGATGGAATGCAAGCACCGTCTTGTACGCGATATTCCGGCACCAATGCGCAAAATCATCCGCAACCATTTCATCAAATTTGCCGACATCATGGACGATTTCAATCTGCGCGGAGCCAGCATCGGCAATATAATTTTAACTGCCGGATACATCAGCAACCGTCGTCATATAGACCCGGTAATCTATATTTTTTCCAAGCTTGTTGAAGTACGCGGAACAGTACGTCCCACCGTGAACAAGGATGTTCATCTTGCAGCAGAATTAGAGGACGGAACTTTCGTTGTCGGACAGCACCTGCTTACCGGCAAGGAAGCATCCCCCATCGGTTCCGGCATCAAAAAACTCTGGCTGGCTGAAAAGCTAGGCGATTCGACTCCCTGCGCAGTCCAGATTCGCGAAAAAATGACTAAACTGATCAACAGCGCGGAACTGATCTGCTACCCTTTGGGAAGTTTCTATTCCAGTGTAGTAGCCAACCTGTTGCCTGAGGGCATCGGCAGGGCTGTCAGTGAGAGCAAATGTCCTAAAGTGTTCACACCCAACACCGGAACCGACCCGGAGTTGAAAGGGCACTCCCTGACTGACCAGATCAACAAACTTCTCTACTACCTGCGCAAGGATGATCCTGAAAACATCGAGATCAAAGATGTGCTCAATTTCGTTCTTGTGGACTCGGTGAACGGAATTTATCCCGGTGGAATAGATATAAAAGAGATAAATAAACTCGGTATCAGGGTAATCGACTGCGAGCTTGTCAGCGAGAAAAGCACTCCCTATCTGGATCCGGAACTTCTCTCACAGGCCCTGCTTTCGCTGACCTGACTACCGAATAAAAAGGCAGGTGCATATGAGTAAAGAAGGTAGAAACAAGGTAAGCCTGAAAAAGAAAGTCGGGCACGAAGAAGCCGTAGCCATTCTGGAAGACATCCTGAAAAGCTTTAAATCAGGAGACATGGTTATCCAGAACGGTGAAGATTCAATAACCCTGAATCCTTCTGATAAAATCAGTATGGAAATCAAGGCCAAAACCAAGAAGCTGAAAAACAAACTCAGTATGGAACTTTCATGGAAAGTGGAGCCGATTGAAGCTGAGGATTTCAGTATTACTGAATCCGGGCCCGATGACCCTGAAAATGAAACTCATGAAACAAAACCTGAGTTCAGCAAAGCAAGGGTCATTAAAAAAGCTGAGTAACACATTAACTCAACGCATATATTCCAACTCCTCTCTATATCAAATAGGGAGGAGTTTTTTATCCTCTAGTGAGAGATAACGCTCACCAATATTGCTCCGCTCCATTTTACGCTGGTCAAACCACGAACAATGCTTATTTATTCCGAATACCAAATTCACCACACAAACACAGGACACTTAAATGTTACCAGTTATTATTGACACTGAACTCTGTAAAAGGGACGAACTTTGTGTACATGAATGCCCGCTCATGGTCCTGACCGTGGAAAAAAAAGGGCAAGTCCCCGTAGTCCACCCTAAGAAAACCAACTACTGTATCAATTGCGGCCACTGTATGGCCATCTGCCCCACCGGGGCCATCACTCTGAGCGCCTTTGAAGGCCAAGCTGCAGAGCCCTTCAGCAAAGAAGACCTTCCTGACTCCGCTGCTGTTGAAACACTGATCAAAACCCGCCGCTCTGTGCGTAAATTCAAAAAGAAGAATATCAGCGCAGATGAGGTAGGCGAGCTTATCCACACCGCAGCCTATGCTCCTTCCGGTCACAGTGCCCAGCCTGTTTCATGGACAGTCCTTGATACGCCTGAAAAGGTCCTTGAACTGGGAAAAGTCGTTGTTGAATGGATGGAAGAAATGGTGAAGCAGAAGAACCCACTGGCGGAAAAGCTGTTCCTTGCGGGTTTGGTCAACACCTGGAAAAAAGGGAAAGACGTGATCTGTCGCGATGCTCCTGCTGTTGCGGTTGCATGGGCACCGAAGCTGGGTATCACCCCGCAGGCGGACACTGTAATTGCCACTAACACCCTTGAAATTGCGGCTCATGCTAAAGGATATGGAACATGCTGGGCCGGATATGTGGTGCTGGCAGCGGCATACAGTCAGAAAGTGCTGGATTACCTTGGAGTTCCTGAAGGACATATGGCCCACGGAGCTTTGTTCCTTGGGCATCCGGCGGTAAGGTACCGCAATATCCCGCCACGGCATAAATCCGTAGCCGAAGAACAGGACGGAAAATTCATTTTCCGCGCCCGTCCTAATACGCATTAAGAAATTCCCCCCATTTTCTATAGAAAATGGGGGGAATTTTATTTTTCTTCATTAACACGCTTACCGGGCATGAAAGCCGTGCGTAGAAATTTCGGAGTAAAAATCCGGAAGGGATTTCGGACCAGCATATCCGGCATGACATGATACCAGCGGTATCCCAGACGGTGGTATACCTTTTTGGCAAGACAGCCATATCCGGTCTGCCTTGCGGCCCATAGAGCGGCATCGCGCTGGCATCTTGAAGTAGCAACAGCTTTGAATATTTTATCGCTGAACCCTTTATCGACGAGCATTTTACGGATACGCAAATATTCGCGGTAACGGCTGATAATGTCAGCTACGGAGAAGAAAGCTCCGGTCACCCAGCTCATGGCAATAGCAGCCGAGGTAATAAACCCCAGACTATGCCCATCACGGTAAAATTCAGCAGCAAGCCATGCCAAGGTCACGACCATGCCGATACAAAGCCCCAGAACAAAATGAGGTAAAGGGGCCACACGTAAATAATTATATTTTTTCTGTGCAAGAGCCTTTATCATCGTAATTCGCCTGTAAAATCACTAAACTAAAAGACTACCAGTTCACTAATAGTCTACGCCACGATTAGGGAATTACCATCGTAATCAAAACCGTTCAAGAAATATCGGACACAGAAAAATAGCCGCTATGCTGTGAAAAACAGAATTTCACGCGCTAAGACTTGATAACCTTAGCCAGCTCAGCCAGTAAATCATCAACATTAAAAGGCTTAGTGATGCGTGAATCCATTCCGCTGTCAAAACACTTCTGCAGGAAATCTTCGCCTACATTGGCTGTAAGAGCCACTATCCTGACCGGAGAATGGGTTTTACGTATTGCGCGCGCAGCTTCAAAGCCATCTAGCACAGGCATCTGGATATCCATAAAGATTATATCGAAATCATCAGATTCATTGAACGTATCCACCGCATCCTTGCCATTTTCGACCATCACATAATTTTTAAGGCCGTTCTTTTCAAAAACCTTGCGCAACAGAATACGGTTCATCTTGCTATCTTCGGCCACCATGACTTTCAGGTCGGAATAATCAACTGAATCAAAATCTTCTTCGGAACCATCCGCAACTTCCTGCGGCTGATTAAAGTTTCGGCATACTTCCACAGGCAGGACAAAAGAAAATAAAGCACCGCCCTGCTCATTATTCCGGGCTGAAAGTTCTCCGCCCAGATGCTTGACCAGCTTATAGCAAATAGCCAGTCCAAGGCCGGTACCACCGTATTTTCTGGTAATGCTCGGGTCGGCCTGAACAAAAGATTCAAATAATGATTCCGCACCATCTTTAGGCAGACCTATTCCTGTATCCGAAACCTCGAAAAGCAATCTGAGCTTGCCCCCTTCACCTTCAGGACCCTCCGGCCTGCATCTAAGGGTAACATTTCCTTTATCGGTAAACTTGACCCCGTTTCCAAGCAGATTAACCAGAACCTGACGCAACCGGAGACTGTCCACACGTACACAATCCGGCACATTCTCAGCTTCAAGGATCACCTGCAAAGGCTTATTCATGGCGCCGATATCTACAACATCCCCCATCTCCCGCAGGAAAGCCGGGAAGTCGATATTCTCCTCATTTAATTCCATATGGACAGAATCAAGCTTAGAATAATCAAGGATGTCATTAACAATAACCAGCAGGCTGTCTACTGAAGACTTAATCAACCTTAGATTTTCCTGCTGCTCAGAAGTCAATTCAGAGCGTTGAAGCAACTGAACCATACCCTTAACCGCATTCATGGGAGTTCTGAATTCGTGGGTCATGTTTGCCAGAAAGCGTCCTTTGGCCTCATTTGCTTCCTGCGCCTCTTCCCTGCTGCTTCTCAGTTCTTTCTCAATCCTTTTCAGTTCAGAAATATCTTCGACAGCAACAAGAACGCGCTCCCAAGAATCTTCACACCCCGGAACAATGGTCAGGTTGAGAATAAAAAACTGCTCCCTGCCATCCAGACGCAGAAAACTAAATTCACTGCGATGCCTCTCGGCTCCTTTGAGCAAATCCAGAAAAACAGTCCTGTAAATACGCCATGAATGCTGGGTAACATAGGGAGAGAAACCGACATCAATCAGTTGTTCAAGGGAAGATGTCCCAAAAAATTCTATGGTGCGGTTATTTGCATCAATTATTCGTATGTTCTCTACGCATCGGGACACAGATTTATGATCAGATAAAAGCTCTTCACGGATAACCGGCAACATGTCCGGGCCATACGAATCAAAAATCTCTTTTACTGAACTCAGATCGAGTTCCCATAGGGCAACAGGGGAATTCTCAAAAAGGGACCTAAACCGCCACTCACTTTTCTGTTGCTCTTTTTCTGCCTTTTTCCGGGCAGTTACATCAATGACAAACCCTTCCACATACGCAGACATTCCCGGTTCAGACTCAACAAGCCTCATATCTCTGGAGGTCCAGACCGTGCCACCATCCTTGCGCTGGCATTCAACTTCATACGAAGCAACCTGCCCGGCAAAACGAAGCATCTGCACACACCGCTGCCAGTCCTGACTATTCATATAAACCTGATCGCCGACACTGGAAACTTCCGAGATCAGTTCATCGCTGTTCTCATAGCCGTATAATTCCGCAAGAGCTTTGTTTGCAGTCAGATAACTTCCGTCCAAAGTCGCCTGAAAAATTCCCATGGGGGCATTATCAAAAATATCGCGAAACTTAATCTCAGCCCGTCTGCGCAAGGCATCCGCAAGATGTCGATTCCTGATCTCCTGCTCGACCTTGTCCTTCTGCCTGTTAACCTCATCTATTCTGCGGGAGGCCTCCTGCATTCGAGCTTCATAAATCTTATTTCGCAGCACTCCCCGGATAAGCCAGAAACAACCGACTGAAATCAAAATGAAGATAAACAGGTACAGTGCAAACTGCATCCTGATACTTAAAAATCCGAAGAACTGTTCCTCTTCAACCAGACTTATAACACTGAGTGATGTCCCCTGAACCGGCGAGGAAATAGCCAGATAGTCAACTTCACGGCCAGATTTACCGGCTTCCAGAACAGTAAGGCCGTCCCAGTCATGAAGAACATCCATGAGCAGCAATTCACCGCTCTGACGGGCAGAATGGTCTGATACAGCGACTACAGCCCCGCCCACACGCAAGAAATCAGTACCCACGGAAGGAGATACCGTCATTAACTCAAGGCTTCGGTGCAAACTTTCAACTCTGGTCCAGCCGACAACAGTTCCCCTTATCCCCTGCGAGACATCAATAGGGACACTGACGACAATAGAAAGCTCCCCGCCATATTCCCCGGCAAAAAAAGCAGGCGTCCCATACCGAACCCTATATTTGGAAAACTCATAATCATCTGCATTCAGCAGACACTCGCTATCAGAATCCAAAATCAGATCACCATCTTTATCAAGTACGGCAATCCGTGAAAAAACCAGTTCGTCCCCAAGACTTCTCTTAGCCAGAGTCCGGCTAAGCAAAGAACATATATCTCCGGCTATTGCCGGAGCTTGTTGGACAATCTCCCCTTCTCCTTCTTTCAAAACATTGAGCAGGGAACGTACAGACTTACTGGCAGCCACTCGCTTCAATTCAGAAACACGTTTGGAATAATAAAAACTTACGGCCATAGCACGTTTGGCGGATTCACCGACAAACAATTCGCGGGCAGTATTCCGTACCTGCAACTGGGAGGAATACCCCGTCCACAAAATCAGTCCGACAAATCCGGCAAAGATTAAAATCGTACAGATCAGAAGGATACGGTAACCCGAACGGCTCTTATGGCTAGTCTTATTTTTACTCATCAAATCAGATCTTTCCGTTACTGGAGAGGCAAAATTAAACCATTGGACAAATAAACAGCCCTAAATTTCGTGATAGATTAATTCGATCTAAGGTGAACTATATGCCTAAATTAAAAATATTGTAACAATCTTAGCATACTTAGGCTTATTTTTCGCACAATTTTAAAAAAAAACAAACCCTTACTTGACACTGAAAATCATTTTCACTAAATAATGAAAAACACCCAAAAAAAATGGAGGCAATTATGTGCGCAGCTCTTATCGGTGGAATGGACAGACTTAAAAGGGATTACATTGTTTCTGCCAAGGAAAAAGGCGTTAAACTTAAAGTATTCACGGGAAAAGAAAATAAGGTTTCTGCGAAACTAGGCAGTGCCGATCATGTTATTATCTTCACCAACCAGATCTCCCATGCGGCTAAAAAAGATATCGTAAAATACACCAAGGCCAAGCAGATACCTCTGCATATGTTCCACTCATGTGGAGTTTCCACTCTGAAAAGCTGCCTTGAAAATCTTTAATTCCAAAATGGGAAATAGGCATCCCGGCGGGAAAGACGGTTTGGAGACAGTCTTTCAGCCAGCCGAGGACACCTGTTTCTGATCCCTGCTATTCATGCAGGGAACGCAAAAGATCAATATTCATTTTATCGAGCTTAAAATCGGGATCATCTTCTTTCGGAGTTTCTATAACCTTGGCCACAGCAGCAAACCGTGTGTCATTGATTATATACCTGAATCCATCAAGTCCGATACTGCCCTGCCCGATATGTTCATGACGGTCCTTATTGGAACCAAGCTCCTGCTTACTGTCATTGAGATGAAAAAAACGGATAAAATCAAGTCCGATCAATTTGTCAAAACGTTCGAACACCTCAGCACATGACTCTGCACTGCGAAGGTCGTAGCCGGCAGCAAACGCATGGCAGGTGTCAAAACAAACTCCCATTCTTGATGTATAGCCGGAATCTTCCAGAATAGTAGCCAGTTCCCCGAACCTGCTGCCCAGATTGGTTCCCTGTCCGGCAGTATTCTCAATAAGTACTTTTACTTCTTCGGTTTCCGAAAGGGCAATAGCCTGATCCAGATTTGCAACATACCGCTCCAGGGCTTCAACCTTACCGGAACCAAGATGAGATCCGGGATGGGTAACCAGATATTCAATGCCCAGCTTTTCAGTACGACGCAATTCTTCAGCAAAGGCTTTCACTGATTTTTCAGCACTGTCCGCTTTAGGAGAAGCAAGGTTTATGAGATATGAATCATGGACGCTGACCGGATAGTTGCCCCATTCTTCTCGCAATGTCTTGAAATTTTTCACTACCTTTTCTTCAAGTGGCTTCACCTTCCACTGACGCTGGTTGCGGGTAAAAATCTGCAAAGCTGTTCCGCCGACAGACATAATCCGCTCTACAGCCTTATCCACCCCGCCGGTTATGGGCATATGGGCACCTATATACATAGAAAATATCCTTCTCTTATTTACGAATCCTAGTTCTTCACTGATGCCAGTTCCAAAAGTATCGGAGCCAGCAGTTGCGGGTCAATAAGACCATCAGACTCGTCTGAAACCAATGTGCGGTCAATTACTTTCAAAGGAAACTTTTCCAAGGCAGCCAAATCCGGTTCTTCCTGATAAGTACCATTCTCAGAATCAATAAGAATGTAATTAAGCACTGCTTCCGATCCGATATAAGCGGAATTGTCCATACGCAAGACTTCAAGCAGCCGCTCAACCTGCAAATTAATACTGTGCCCGATCAGTTCCGGGTCGAAGCCCATATTGGGAATGAATACTTTGGGACAGGGATTTAGTGAAATAGCATTCCCCAATCCCTGGGGAGAAATGGCTGCCAGCATGCTGGAATAGAAACTACCCATGGGATAAACGATCATATCCGCATTATTAACCAGATTTATGGCCAGCGAAGAGCCATGAACCGGACGCGGCCAAGGATCATCCACCCCGGAACAAATCCACATACCATCGATAGGGGAGGATATCGGATCAGTCTCCTTGCCTGTGAATTGATGCTGTCCGGCCAGAATTTCGCCATTTTCCAGACGAACAGCCAGATGCCCGTTATCCACTGTGGAAGCCCGGACAATCCCCCGTGCCCCGATAAGTCGGGAAAGCTGAGCGATAGGAGGGGCAAGTATTCGCTGATGGGCCATAAATCCTGCTGCAAGGACAATATTTCCAAGACTTGCATTAACCGGATCAAAATTATCACCGGCCAGTTCAATAAAAAGAGCAAAACGATCAGAAAGTATTTTTCGTACTATTTCGGAAAAACCGTCCATCAAGGAATGTGAACCGTTGGCAAGATGGGAAAGCTGTCCGTAGAGAGCGGTCTTGTCAGCATAGCGCGGCAAACGGGTGGCAAGGAGTTCCACAATATTCGCTTTATCGGGATTTTCCTTATCCGCAAGGGCAAGCAGACGGTTGCGGACATCCCCCACAGCAGGCATGTCAAAGACTTCACGCAGAGCAGCAGAACTGCCACCGGAATCAAAAGTGGTGATGATATAAGCACACTTCGGATTGACTTTCGCGAGCTCGGCGGCCAACCCGTTCAAAGCCGTCCCCCCGCTGAAAAAAACAATTTCCGGATGCTCTTTGCTCACTAACGTCCCGCCTATTTTTTACTGTACTTTTGGAAATTGCCCAACCGCAAGAAAATACAGGAAAATCATGTCATAAAAAGAGACCTGAACAAGAACATAGGTTACGGCTTATTCTGCGAAAACATTTCCTGTTTTCCTTGCAGACCGGCACCCTTTTTATTATTCAGGGCAATATATCCGACATATTCTATTTTCATAATTAGCAAACAACATACCTCAATCTCACTGATATGAAAAACATTTTTCTTAACATACATGGATTTGGATCTTCAGGCGCAAACTCCAAGGCTGCTGCACTGAGCGAGAACTTCCCCGAACATGAACTTATCAGCCCGGACCTGCCACCGGACCCGATAGAGTCCCTTGAAATCATCGAGACCATTGTGCTGGAAAACATGAACAGGCCATTGGTCCTGCAAGGTTCATCCATGGGCGGACTGTATTCACTGATTATGCATTTCAGGCATTCTGTCCCGGCCCTGCTCATTAATCCGGCGTTGACTCCGGCAGCATTGGTCCGCAACCGTCTGGGCGATACATACGAATTTGCCAACGGTGACAGCATCCTCATTTCCGAAGATCACGTAAACCGCTTTGCAGAAGTGGAAGATGAATTGAATAGGGGAATTGCGGAAAAAGGAGTTCGTAGCGGAGAAGTACTGGCCCTGATCGGCGAACAGGACGAGCTTCTTGATCAAAAAATCATGAAATCAATACTGAGAAAAGCCGGGGCTGATATCATTTCCTACAATACCGACCACCGCTTTGAAGGCTATGAGCAGACCTGTCGCCATGACATTAAGGTAAGGGAATTTCTGCTGAACTTGCGGGATTAATCTTTTTCTCCGCCCAAACGTCCTACGGGCATGAGATCATTCATCTCGCTGATGTATCCGTTTTCAAGATTGTTCACTTCCTGAATATAAGTCTTGAAAGTCAGGTCCATAGACGGATCGGTAAACTTGTGCAGACTATAGGAGGGGGTGGAAAAAAATCCGCGTCTAGCCTTATGTTCACCGCCCATACCGGGATCGTAAAGACTTATCCCGTTAGCAACAGCCCATTCAATGGGTGCGTAATAACAAAGTTCAAAGTGGAGAAAACGGACTTCTTCAAAACATCCCCAGTACCTGCCCCAGAGGCGGTCACCGGAAAACACAAACATTGAAAGAGCCAACGGGTTAGGGTCATCTCCCCGTAAGGCTACGGTGAACATCAGATTTTCCCGCATGCTCTGCTTCAGCATCTCAAAGAAATCAGGTGTAAGGTATTTGCAGCTCCAGACCCCGAACTTATCATTGGTGGAAACGTAACAGCTATACATGAGGTCGAAATAACGATCCGGTATTTCGTAACCTGTCAAAGTCAGCACGCGGATATTGTCGCTCCGCAAAGCCTTACGTTCACGCCGGACGGTCTTGCGCCTGTTACTGTTCAAGGTTGTCAGCCAATGGTCAAAGTCCCGGTAATCGTCATTGGTCCAAACATAGCCCTGATGTTTCCATGCAGCATAACCGTAGGCCTCCATTTCAATGCCCCAATCCGGGTCAACAAAATTAAAGGCACAACTGCCCAGTCCGTTAATTGAACAGAAACGGTCGAGGGTCTGGCTTATTAATGCGGTAATTCTTTTCGCAGAGGCACCGGGAGTTACCATAAAACGATAACCGGATGCAGGCGTATAAGGACTCATGCCTACAATCTTGGGGTAATAGGCCATCCCACCTTTCTGAGCCACCTCCACCCAAACCCGGTCAAAAATAAATTCCCCCTCACTCTGATCCCGGACAAAAAGAGGAGCCGCGCCTACCAGACGCCCCTCGGAACGAACAAGTAAGTGAGCGGTAAGCCAACCTGTTTCCGGCGTGGCGCTCCTGCTCTGCTCAATAAGTCGCAACCAGTCCCACTCAAGAAAAGGAAAATTCAATTCCTTTGCGAGAAGGTTCCATTCATCACGATCGACTTCAGTAATAGAAGGAATCCATGAAATTTCAAGTCCGTCCAGAATATCAGTCATTTACCAACCCTAAAAACTTCTAACCGCTGACTTTCCCTGCAAAGGCTTTTGATACCGAGAAATAATCCGCAACCCATTCCATAAAAACTCCCGCCGTATTGGAGTAATCCTCACTGTTCCATACCATAAAGATGTCCATACGCGGAAAGTCATCACTTATGGGGACCATGGCAATACCCTTTCGTGCCACACGGCTGTTTTCCGGTAGAAACGTTACCCCCATACCGGATGAAATCAGAGCCGAGGCACCGGAAAGACCGGAAATTTCCTGCCTGACCTTCGGCACCAATCCACGGGAAGTAAAGGCTTGCATGATTGAGTCATACAAATCCGGCTGTCCGCTACGGGGAAACATAAGCAGGTTCTCCCTCGCGATTTCTTTCAATGATACGCTTTTTTCAGCCGTAAAGATATGGTCTTCCGGAACTGCGAGAACATGTTTCCTGGAGAAGAGCTTAACTGAAGACAACCCCTCCATAGCGCGCAGGTAAACCGTCGAAAACCCCACATCCAACTCACCGGAATGAATCCTCTCCAGCTGAATGGAAGCACCGAACTGACTGAGCCGAACCGAAACTCCGGGATATCTATGGCTGAAAGAACGAACAGCCTCCGGCAAAAGGCTGTCCATAGCAATCTCCATGAATCCGACCTTTATATTGCCGTATTCGCCTTTGGCCATCCTGCCGACAGTAGCCGCTGCTTCTTCAGCTTGAGCCACTATATCCAGAGCCTGTTTGTAAAAATAACGTCCTTCATTGGTCAGACGAACTTTACGGCTGTTGCGCTCCAGCAGGCGCGCACCAACTTCTTCCTCCAGCCCCTTTATCTGCTGCGAAAAAGGAGGCTGGGCAATATGTACCCTGCGGGCCGCACGTCCGAAGTGCAGTTCCTCGGCTACGGCAATAAAATATCTCAGTTGCCTTAATTCCATCAATTAGAATCCATTTTATAGCCAACCGGAAGAAATTCTCCGGTTTGGTTTTATTCAACAATAAATCCTGTATAATTACAATATTAAACTCCGACGGCAAAAAAACGGCAAAAAGTTTGATTGATTTTTTTCCCGCCTTGAGCCAACCTCTGCACGCTTTATCTAAAAAAGGAGTTTTTTTATGAGTGATAATCTTGACGATCTGCTTTCCAATATTCAGCAGCAATGCGATGACGCAGCACACGATATGTTCGGGAAGGAAACCTCCCGCTGGCACAACCCGACCTACGCACGGACCATGGAAAATCCGGACAGCACCGGAGAAGTCAGGGGCAACTGCGGAGATGTCATCAAAATATTCCTCAAGATAGACAATAACACCGTCAGTGAAGCTTCATTCTTCACCACCGGATGCGGCCCCAGCATTGTCAGCAGCGACATGGTCTGCGAACTGTGCATGGGCAAAAATATTGACGCAGCATCAGAAATCGACGGAGAAGACATCCTCGAAAGACTCGGCGGACTGCCCGAGGACAAAACTCATTGCGCCCATTTAGCTTCTTCTGCCATGCAGGAAGCACTGGGTAACTGGATGGAAAAAAAATAGTCCATACGGACTACAGGCTATGCCTGAGAATTTCCTTGATCAGAGAGATCTTTTTGATGGGCTTCGGTAAAAATCCGCTGCAACCAGCCTTGTGGCAATCTTTCCGGTCTTCCTCTCGTGCATTGGCTGTTAAAGCAACTATCGGTGTAGCCGGATATCCATTTTCCCATTCGTAAGCTCTGATTTCGCGGGTGGCGTCAAGTCCATCCTTTCCGGGCATCTGGATATCCATCAACACCAGATCAAAGTTGTTTTCACGGTACATGTTCACAGCTTCATTACCGTTGGTGGCATAACGCAATCTGAATGGAGTATCCTTAAGGAAGAAACCCAGCAACATTCGGTTGTTTTCCGAATCTTCCACCACAAGGATACGCAGGGGCTTAAGCTCTACAGTCTCTTCACGACTCTCGGCATCAATGGAAGATTCACCATAGATGCCAAGCATCGCCTTTCGCAGCCCCCCACGGGTCACAGGCCAGTGCACACTTCCTTTCACACCGAAAATATTATTTATTTCAGGACTGTTACTACTAACTCCGGGCGAAGAAGAGAGAGTACACAACACAGGATTTTCACTGTTAAGCCGTGCTTTGATGGACTCTATTTCACTCAATCCATCTTCTTCGCCAAGCAGATCGGAAACAATCACCAGCTCGGCATTACTGCGGCAGGACTCATTCTGCACACAGGCAAAATTCAAATCACCCGAAGCCATGCAATGTGCCCCCCACTCCCGCAGGCACTTACAAATGTAATCCCGAACCTGCCCTCTTTCATCGACAACCAGAACCTGACGGTCCTTCATTGCATCCTTAATAAGCCCTGAATCTTCTTCAATTTCATCAATACTGCCAAGCTCAATATCGGTGCGGAATTCCGCTCCGCCGGACGAAACATTACGAACATCAATATGCCCGTTCATAAGTTCTACTAGATTGCGGGTTATGGACAGCCCGAGTCCTGTTCCACCGTATTTACGAGTCGTGGAAGAATCAGCCTGTACAAAATTTTCGAAAATATCTTTGAATTTTTCTTCTGAAATACCAATCCCGCTATCCCGTACAATCATATTAAGAATAGTTTTTCCCTGCGATCCGGGAGAGGAAGAAATCTCCAGCACAACTGAGCCGGAATCAGTAAATTTAATGGCATTACTAAGCAGGTTAACCAGAATCTGTTTTATCCTTGTCGGATCCCCCTCAAAGAAAGAAGGACAATAGGGATCAACATGACAGGCAAAAATCAGATTCTTTTTCCAAGCACTTACAGACATGATGCCTGCGACTTCATCCACAAGGTCATCAATATTGAACTTGGTATGCTCAAGGGTGAGTTTACCGGACTCGATCTTGGACAGATCAAGGATATCATCAATTAAATTCAGCAAAGCCTTTCCAGAGTCCCTGAAAATGGAAACATAGTTTCTTTGTTCCGAGGTCAGTCTGGTATCGGTAAGCATATCAGCCATGCCCAGAATTGAATTCATAGGTGTCCGAATTTCATGGCTCATCTGGGCTAAAAATTCACTTTTAGTACGGTTGGCAACCTCCGCTCTGGTCATAGCCTCCTCAAGCTTCTTGAGGGTATCAGCCATATGTGCAGAGTTGCGCTCTTCAATCTCTTTGGCTTTCAGCAATTCAGCGGCGTAATGCTGTAACTCTTCTTCATCGCGTTTACGATCCGTCACATCACGAACAACACTGAGCAAAACATCCTGCCCATGATAAGTAATTCTCCGGGAACGGACATCTGTGTAGACAATCTCACCGGACTTAGCCACAGCAGGACACTCAAACTGCAGGGAATTGTTGCCAGCAAAAAGACTGTTCATGAGACCACGCAAACTTTCCCTCTCATACGGAGGAACAAGCTCAAAGACGGTCTTCTTCAAAAATTCATCACGTCCATAGCCGAGAAAATCAGCACCACCGCTGTTAACCCGTATAAAAAGGCCATCCATATCGGTTATGCAGACCAAATCATCAACGTTATCAAAAAAGAACTGATACTGTTCCAGACCACGGGTTCTA
This sequence comes from Maridesulfovibrio salexigens DSM 2638, assembly GCF_000023445.1. GTDB lineage: Bacteria > Desulfobacterota > Desulfovibrionia > Desulfovibrionales > Desulfovibrionaceae > Maridesulfovibrio > Maridesulfovibrio salexigens. Next base: position 3,453,653 of record NC_012881.1, read on the forward strand.
CGAAGGTTTTCCAACATGGAAGAGAGAGCCTTGCCCAATGCGTTGATTTCTGAAATGCGACTGTCACGATCAGGGATATCACCTTCCTGCCCTTCAGAAATATCCTCGGCGGAAGCAGTAATTACACGTAGCGGTCTGGTGAGTTTGCTGCTCAAAATGATGGAAACTACAATGCAAAGCCCTATGACTACACCGAACAAAGGCAATAAAAGCCAGAAAGTACGCTTCAACGCACTATTAAACCGTGCATCGGAAACAAAATAGGCCAGCCCCGGCACCAGTTCACTGCGATACAAAATCCCCTGCTGCTCTTTTCCAATCCGGACATTTATAAGTTCTTTATTCTCTGATGATTCACCCATAACCAAAGGCAGAATCTCACCGGAAATTAGGTCATAGGCCTTACCTTGATCAAAGAGAACCATCCTGCTTTCATGGGAATTTTGAAATGTAGTCACTATCTCAGATCTGGAAAAATCAACAAGACAGGCAGCACTTCCCACAATCTCGGATCTGCTGCGGATAGGAAGTGAAAACACGGTCATAAAATCACCATCCCCGACTCTGCAAAAAGAGCAACGGTGAGGAGAATTTTCTAACGCACTCTGGATAAAGGGTTCATCAAACGGTCTGGGTGAAGAAGTAAAAATCCTGCCATCATCTTTACGCAACACAAAAAAATCTATCCCCAAAGGGGCTTGGTCATATTCTGACAGCTTCTCGGATAGCGGGTAGTCCACCCCCATCATTATGGCAACACGAATGGAGTTATCCTTACTCAACTCTCCAAGGCGGGCCATTGCACGGTGAAGGAAGCTGTAGAGTTCAAGACTGGCTTCCTGCCCCTCAGCCCGCACCCGATCATGATATTCATTTTTCAGGGTACTAAAATAGCTGTAAGAAAATACTCCCCCCATAGCGAGGGCGGTAACAATAGCCATTCCGCAGATTGCGGCAGCCACTAGGGTTGAAAGCTTGTAGGAAGATGTATTTCTCATTTCAGCAACGCGAATTTCAGCTATTTGTATACAACGTCAGCAGCCATCAAAATATCGGCAGGAATTTCCATTCCCAACTCTTTTGCCCGCTTGAGATTAAAAACAAGGGCATAACGTTCAGCCTCTTCAACCGGTATATCGCCGGGAGAAGTTCCATTCAAAACAGCGGCAACCATTGCACCTGCCTGTCTTCCCATAGCAATAAAATCTACTCCAGCACCGCCAAGCATCCCTAAACGTGCAAAAGAATAGTTAATTGCTATCCCCGGTACACGGCAATTGGCTACAGTCCATTTTACTATGTCAGCTGTTGAACGACTCTTACCATTTTTATCTGTCAGCAAAGTTGCTGCCGGGTAAATGGTCCCGAGAGTAGAGTCGGAACAAGCCTGTCCCAAAATATCCACGTATTCTTCCCAGGAAGTTGCAATACGTATTTCAAATTCAATACCCAGTTGACTCCCGGCTTCGTCTATCTCTCGTCCCAGCTGCTTGAGTACGGCCCTGCCGGTAGGAGATTCATCCGAAACCACCAGCATTTTCTTAAGTCCCGGCAGGATCTTTTTCTGCACCTTGCAGGCATCAATAAAATGAAGTTTCTCGTACACCCCGGTAATATTATGCCCCGGAGCAGAGCGGGAATCCATCCATTTCACTTTTCGATCATAATCTTCAGGCTGACCGTTCAGGCCGGAAAAAACAATATTAGTATCACTGTCCACAAGCTTGAGCCCGACAGTCCTGAACGCATTGTCATCCAGCAGGACAAGAACATCGGGCTGGATTGAATCAATTTTTTCAAGAACTATTTCTACCTGCTTTGCTATGAGTTCCGGGGTATTATTCACCTTTTTTGTACTCATAGCGTACTGATGGACAGTTAAATTTTCGCCTGCGACAAATCCCGCTTTTGCAAGACGTTCCACAACACCTTGATGCTGCGGATCGCCGCAAATATTATCCAGACCGTAACTATGGACAATCATGATACTCTTATTTTCTACTTTCCCTGCCACTGCCGTGCTGCAAAAAAAGCAAAATAACATAAACACGAAAAGTATTTTATTCATCACATCCCCACAGTACAAAACATCCTTTGGACATCACACTAAATTGATAGCGGAAATACTGTAGCATTTTTTCAACGATCCAAACAGTCAAACATCTCCTCTTTTAAGTTATTGAATCAATCAAAAAGACTCTCTTGCAAACAAAAAAGAACCAAATACCGGATAATGGTCAGATGATGCAATGGTATCAATCACCTCTGCGGACTCTAAAACTAAACCCTTGGAGTAAAAAAGAAAGTCGTAACGGTGCTTGCGCTCCTCAAAAGTAAAATTCTTGTGCAGTGCTTCAGCTGACTCATCCGGGCTGCTAAGAATTTCACTGACTCCGGCCAAATTTGCACGGAATTGATTAATGAATGGAGGCTTGCTGAGATCCTTTTCCGGGATAGGCGTACCCCTGATATAGGCCTGAAAATTAAAATCGCCCCCGACAAGATAATCCACGTCCCGACTTTCTCTATTTATCCATTCGGTAAGATATTCGGCCTGCGCCACCCTTGCCGCACGGTTCCAAACACAAAGGTGAACATTATAAATACCGACACGCTTCCCAGCCACCTCAACCTCCACGCGCTGCATGGTCGATTTCCAAAGCAAGGGATAGTAAAAAATGTTTAATATCCGATTTTCAAAATTAGGTTTACACGAAGTCTGAGTGTATTCATTAGAAACAATGGGAAACTTTGAAATAACAACCGTGGCTTTGGTTATCTTACGTTCTTTGCGCAAGGGGAAATACATATCCCAGTCAACTACCGGAGCGGCGTACCCCCAGCCCAAGCGTTCCATAATATATTGCAATTGATTCATGTACCATGAACGCTTGGAATCAAGATCAACCTCCTGCAGCAATACAATATTCGCATCTTCTTCCCTGACCAGATTGATAAATTCATCCAGATTAGCCGTAAAAAAATCTTCTGGATGCTCATCTGCCAGTGTGAGCTGCATTGGGCCGGCTGCAAATCCGAGATTATAACTTAGTACCTTTAATTTATCGCCATTTACTTCTTGGCTTTCAGTCTCATCGTTAAATTTAAGAATCTGACCTTTTCGCAAATCACCTATCCGGTAGACCGGATTGGTAAACCACTTGATCAGGAAATAACCGGCAACAAGGATTAACAGGAAGACAAAAACAGAGATGAAAAATTTAAATAATGTATACATATATCTGCTCCATACTCCCAAAAAAAGTTAATACAACGTAAACAATGATTTTAAATTCATCTCCACCTTTAGTGCAGTGAACTGATCTACAATATATATAAACTAACACACAACAACAAATTCACTCATTCAAACTAAGAAACTCCCCCGCTGAATCTCAGCAGGGGAGTTTTCTTACTGTCCCTCCGGATAATAAAGAGGGCAATTTTTTCCTTCAATACGAACCAGTCTTACCGGTACCGGCTCCGCAATTTTTTTAGGAACAAAACACCGGTAAACATCATATCCTGAATTCAAAAGCAGCATGCCACTGAGCAGGATCAAGCCCAGCGCAAGGGTATTCCTCATACGCAATCCTCCAGCAGGAATAAATTTCACCTTTGCTCTTACAAGCAAAAAATGGTCCTGCCGGAGAAAGAGCCTTTATTCTAGGGACAGCTAAGAACCATCACCTCAGTTTGGGACTTTTTTGCCCTTTTGAGCTTCCGGCCACAGGTATATTCCACGTACAGATATTTACCCTTCCCGGGATAAGGATCACCGCAAATGGTATTACCAACAATTACACGGCATTTATTTTTGCCGTTACATTCTTTTACCAAGGTTTCCTTTGCGTTGCAGAAATACTGCTTGTAGCCCAGCTCCCCCTCAAGCTCAAAACTGATGTTCCCATATTTAGCACTCTGTACCCTGATAGCCTTTTCCGGCACGACACCTTCTGGCACAGCTTGAGGATTACCGTATTCAATGGACTTTACATCTTTTTCAGAAACAGGGACCTCAATAACCTTTCCATCTTTAAGAGTGATCTTCATTTCAGCCTGAAGATGAGGTACACAAACAAGTAAACCTGTGCCCAGCAGCATCAGAATAAAAACAATACGAAACATAAATTCATCCTCCAATAACGATTTAAACCATTGGCAGCATAGCGTAAAACAACAGTCAGTAAAACCGTGGAGTTCCATTTATGAAAATATTAATCGCCACCATATCCATATTCTGGCTCACAATATCTCCTGCAATAGCTCAAGAGCTTGAAAATCTGAAAGATTTGAAACGCCCCCGCTATGAGGCAATATTTCCAGAAAGAACCAACACAGAAGAAGCAACACAACAACAGGCTCCGCAGGATAAGGCAGAAGTCAAAGTTGAGAACAATACCCGCTTTGCAGGAATTTTTAAAGGAAAGGTGACTGTTCACTACAAAGGGGAATTAGTAACGACAGAAGCCAAACTACATATATATACAGATGAATCTGAACGGAAAAGCCATTATGACAGTTACATTATCCCGCAGACTGGCGATTACCTCGAATCAACATGGATGCTGGATAAGAGTGAGGTTCATAGATCTGTGACGATATCAGGCTCTTCGCTCTATGTAACCGATATCATCGAATATAAAAGAGGCGGTAATTCACAGATAAGGACTCTCGTATTTTCACCTGACTATTCGGCACTGACATTCTTGAAAACTGAGTTTGACGATTCCCCTTCTAATCAGGCAACAGGTCAGATCATCGGTAGGTTCACAAGAATTGAAGACTGAATGCCCCCGGCCTGGGTGTCAGGGATGACCGGGGGCATTGCTGGGAAGAGGCTGGTACATTTTCTTGAGAGATACATGAAGTGTTGGTGAGTTGAAAATAGCAGAACCTGAGCACAAATCATGACATGAAGGTTACAATTAACTGCAATTTCGGTTTTATTATCGGCTTGCAAACTTCCTTTAATTTCGATTTGGGATGTCCGGTGTATCTTGAAAAACAAATGTTTTTACTCCATAATCAAATTTAATAAACGGAAACTGAAATACGGAGTTTAGAATGTATATTTTGAAAAAAGGTCAAGAGAACAAATTTCAGGATCTTATCCCACTTGGCGAAACAGACTGGCCGGAAGAAGTAAAAAAAGAAATCTGCGATTTTTTCAAAACTGCCGGGGTGGACGACCCAATGACCCAGAAACTGGTAGAACCGGGCCTGCAAGGCTTCCGACATAAAGACCACAACGAAGAAATAGACTGGGATGATGTTGTCGCTTATTTCAAATATGAAGCCCTGAGCGTGCTGATTATGCATGACGATAAATTCAAGGAAAAAGCGGAAGAACTTTACACTGACTTTTTCGCCAACCACAAATTCAAGGTCTGGAACAAAGACTAATCCGGCCTGCAATAAAATCAAAAGCCCCGGCAATCCTATACGGATTACCGGGGTTTTTCATATTCACATAAATATACAAACTTAAATCTCTACTTGGGCAGGGAAAATTCTATTTTAAGCCCCCGATTAAGAACAGCCAGAGCATTTTCGGCACCTTCCCATCCGGCAGCACATTCTGGACTGAGACTTACGGTCAAAACCTTGATAACACCGCCATCAAGAGCCTTGCGCAATTCAGCTCCCCAACCTTCAATATACTCATCGGTGAAAAGTCGATTCATCTTCCCGTCAGCCATGCGTCCGAAAAAATAATCCAGATCAAGGTTAAAAATCCAGCTACCCTTCAATTCTCCAAGTGCTGCGGGAAACTCCCAAGGTTCATAGGCAGCGTAGCTGATAGATTGCGGAGCTGAGCCTTTACCATGAGTGGCAAATGCCCAGTTTGAAATTCTTTCTCCATACTTTTCGATGAAAAGGCCGAGATAATTATCCCAGCGGAAAAGCGGAGTCACGGCGAAAAAGTCATTGTCATATCCGCACTCAAGATATTCGTTGATACCGAAATCTTCAAATTCAGCATGTGGGAAATGAGAATAATCCTGCGCTGAAAACAAGGCATCAAAATGACGATCCACATGGAAAATGTTTAGGTTTTCGCCTTTTTTCAAACTTTCCATCCAGCACCAGAAGGCAGCGCGGTGATTATCCATTATGAATATATTATCTTGCTTCCACAGGAAATTCAGCTTGATAGCTGTAGAGTGGTTCCGCCCCTGAAAATATACCAACCATTCACCCATTATTCACCTCCGAAAATTCAAGCATAATGCTGCAAAACACAAAGTGTGTATCAGCCTGCCGCGTTCCGGTCCAGCCTGCTCAGGATGCCCCAGCGCAGACACATATCAAAAAGGGCGGCAGATTGTCCCCGACGGACAACCTGCCATGATGATGAGAGATGGATTAAGTGTGTAGATGAGACGGTGCTGTATTCCGGCAGGCAACAGGGGAGAAGCCCACAGAAAAATAAAATATGTATGCGCAGTCAGAAACGACCACAGCTTATACCCTGACTTGAATGCAGCTAAAACTGCCCACGTCCGGGAAATAATTACTTAAGACTATTTATATCAAGAGGAGAACCGCAGACCGGACAGACCCTGATAGTCTTACCGAATGTATTCCCCATAACCCAGAAACGGGTAAACCATGCTTCGTCCTTTTTGCTGTGGTACTGGACCATAACCCTGTTACCGCATTTGCAAAATCTTTCCTGCATGACCGACTCCTGCTTCGTGAATTCATCTGGATTTAAATCCGCCTTCCCGGCGTGCCCTTGCCATGTGACGACTTCAATTAATCACAACAAAACATTTGTGTCAACTTAAAATAAACACTACACAACAATTTCTTTACCCGAAGTTAACTTCAATTAAATTATGAACAAAAAAAAGCCTCCCCAAGGGGAGGCCTAAAAAAACAATATTCAAATAAAACTAATGATACTCGCGGGAAACCCAGACAACCTGTCCAAGGACTCGAACATTCTCAAGCTCATCACCGCCAAGATATATGGGAGCATAATCTTTGTTGTCACTATGCAGAACGACCTGCCCGGGCCGTTTTTCCACCCTTTTAACCATGACGGTATCTTCAACACCTACGGCGTAAATACCACCGGCAAGAATATCTTTGCGGGACTGATCCAGCAAAACGATGTCACCTTCTTTCAATTCCGGCTCCATGCTGTTGCCATAAACTTCCATTAAAACCATATCAGACGGATTTCCTTTGCCGCCGATCCAATCTTTACGGAAGGCATAGAAACCCTCAATTTCACCACCGGTTTCAAATGACCCGCCACCGGCGGAAAGACGTGCTGCGACCTTAGGTATACGGGAGAATTCATCTGCGAACTCCACGGCATTAACTTCCGGGCGCGGAGAGCCCAAACCGGACTCAAGCCATGTAGAATCGAGATTGTAGCGCACGGAAAGCTCAAGAATCCAACGCGGAGGAACTGCACCTTTCTTTTTTACAAGAGAGACTGCCGCCCTTCCGACTCCCAGTTCACGAGCCAGCTGGGCCTGAGTGGAAATATCTGTATGTTCTTTCAATCTTTCAAAAAATGAATCGAAATCTTTAGCTTGCATCGGCACCTCAAATTAACAACTGTTTAACGCAAAAGTTCATCTATACTTAACATTCACAATTCGATATTGCAACTATTTTTATAAACACAGAAAGCTTTCAAAAAAAATTCGTTTGTAGTAAAGTATGCAAATAGTTAAGGGATATAGTCTTTGGAGAGCTTGATGAGTAATGACCTGATTGTGAAAAATCTGGCTACAGAATACGTGGAGCACTTTGAATTTGACTTCGGTGACGCCGGGGTTGAACTAACATTGCTTGATGATGCCCCCATAGAACTAAAAAAATTGATTACCGAACTTTGCGGCCGTATATCACCGGAAACTCTGGTCAAAGTTTATGAATCTCTTAACGCAATTGCCGAGGCGGACGATATCTACGCCTGTGAAATTGACGAAAAAGTGTGCGAGCTGACTCTGTTCTGCAAAATTGCACGCCGCATTGAACAGATCGCCACAAGCTAAATTTCAGATTAATACACGACATAAAAAAAGCCCGCTCAAATCATGATTGAGCGGGCTTTCTTATTTAGACAAACTTTTTATAATCCTCAGCTCCGGAAACAAGCGAAAGGTTTGCTTCCAGCAGTTCAAGGCTGACAGATTCCAATCGAACGGTGATCTTCTGACCCAAGCGGAAAGCATGTCCGGTGCGCTCACCGACAATCATCTGGCGATCCGACCAGAAGGTATAATAGTCATCCCCAAGCGAGGAAAGACGGACCATGCCTTCGGCCATGACCTCCTGAAATTCCACCCAGAATCCGAACTCCGCAATAGAAGAGATTACCCCGGTAAATTCCTCGCCGACCTTATCCTTAAGGAATATGATGGTCAGACGCTTGAGAATTTCGCGTTCTGCTTCCATAGCTGTACGCTCTGTTCCGCTGATAGCGCTACCGATGCGTCCCAGCTGCTTTTGTCCGGGAATGGCCTGATGCTCATCCCCCAATGCAACTTTCAAAAGCCGATGCACCACGAGGTCGGCATAACGCCTGATCGGTGAGGTGAAATGGCAATAGCATTCGGAAGCCAGCCCGAAGTGCCCTTCATTGTCCGGCTCATATTTAGCCTGCTTCATGGAACGCAGCAGCAAACGGCTGACGATGTATTCCTGATCCGTGCCTTCAGAATCTTTAATAACCTCCTGCAAGGTCTGCGGGGTAACCGGATCAGGAATCTGTTTGCTGATCCCGATTTTGCGCAGCACTTTGAACAGGTTGGTCAATTTTTCTTCATCAGGTCCGGGGTGCACGCGGTACAGGCATCCGATTTCCTTTTCGGTCAGGAATTCCGCCACAGCTTCGTTAGCAGCAATCATAAATTCTTCAACGATCTGGTGCGCGAAGTTGCGGCAGCGCGGACGAATGTCCACGGTACGGCCCTGCAAGTTGAAAAGGATTTCCGGTTCCGGCAGATCGAACTCAAGGCTGCCTCGAGCATTGCGCCGCTTGTTAATCTTACGGGCCAGTTCTTCACAAAGTTTAAGCATTGGAAGCAGGTCACCAAGACTTTCCTGCTCTTCTTTTTCGCCGAGGATAACTCCCTGATAGACCTGTTCATAGGTCAAGCGTCCCTGACTCCTGATTACAGCCGGAGCAAATGAGGAATTTACAGGTGCACCGGACTTATCAAACTCAATAGTCGCGGTCATAGCCAGACGGTTTACGTCCGGGTTCAAACTGCACAGCCCGTTACTCAGAGCCTCAGGAAACATGGGTTCCACGGACTTAGGAAAATAGTAGGAGTTACCGCGCTTCAAAGCCTCTCGATCCAGCGGTGATTCCATTGCAACATAGTGGCTGACATCTGCGATTGCGACCCGCAAACGGTAGCCACCAGCGATCTTTTCCACAAAAACAGCATCGTCAAAGTCTTTTGCGGTCGCGCCATCGATAGTAACAAAAGGAATATCGCGCATGTCCTCACGGTCCGCAAAATCCTCTTCCACCGGTTCATCGGGCAGGGCATCAGCCACAGCCAGAACCTTGCCCGGAAATGCAGTTGGTATGCCATGATTAGCCTTAACAATGGCTTCCTGTACGATGGCATCATCTTCATCGCCGAGCATTTTCAGGATACGGCCCTCCCAAAGGGACGGGTTGATCTGCTCTCCGGGGGCCACCAGCAGGATATCCCCTCTTGATACGCGGGTGAAATCCACTTCCGCATCAACAGATTCAGCCGGATAAATTTCCCTGCCGTTATCATCCAGTACAGGCTCATTAACCACGGCTTCATCAGGTTCAACCACAATACCGAAATCCAATCGAGGATCAGTGGGATGGCAAAGCAGTGCAGTGCCGCCCATAGGACGGATTACACGTACCGGGAAGACCTGCTTGCCACGCTCAAGTACCCGAACCACACGCCCTTCTTCGCGTTTACCACCCCAGTGGGAGCCGGTAATTGCCACGGTGACCCTATCGCCATGCCATGCATCGCGCAGGTTCTTGGTGTGGATATAAATATCCTTACGTTTCTTATCGTCCGGAAGCAGAAAGGCTGCTCCGGAACGCTGGACCTGAAGCTTTCCGGTAACCAGATTCATCTTCTCAACAACGCCGTAAGCACTGCCTATTTTGATAATTTTACCTTCACGGACAAGATCTTTCAGTATATTTTTAACGAACTTACGGTGCCGTTTAGTAAGGCCGACCCTTTTCTCCAGCTCGCCTACAGATAAAGGTTTGCGGCTTTGCTTAAAAACATTCATAGCCTCATAGGGCTTGATCATACCGGGATTCTTCGATTTTCTTTTCTTTCCCATTTCTTTTCCTATTTGATGCGCCATCGCGCTTTATTTTGATTTGATTTTGCCTCCGGCGGCTTAAAACCTTTTAATAAGCTTCGCTGTATTTACTTAGGGGAGGCGTAGTATTCTTATTTATTAAATGCGTCGATTAATCTTTGTTTATTCCACCACTTATCGAAGGGAGCTTCTTCTGTATCGTCAAAAAATATGGCTTCTCTAAATTCCACTTCCAAATCAATTACGTAAAAATCTTCACACCCGAGTTTAGTCAGTTTTACAGCGTCCTTGGGGGTGCAGATAATCCGTTTCGCACCCGCTGCCGCCGCTTTCCTGCGGATTACTTCCACATCCTGCACAGTGTATGCATGGTGATCCTTGAAAATTACAAATTCTTCCGGCACGCGGCCCATGTATTTTTCTACATCCGTGCGCAGTATTTCCGGTTTGCCGATCCCGGCAAAGAGCAGATATTTATCGCTACCGAAATCAAGACGATCTCCCCCGCCGAGAAGCTTGAGTCCTTTAGCTTTTAGCTCAAACTGAAATACGGGATTCCCGAACTTCGCCAATTTTTCCTGTATCAACCAATGCATTCGCCGGAAAGCGTCCGGACTACTCTTCACAAAAAACACATCCGCCCGTTGCAGGGCCTGCACACTCTCCCTCCAAGTACCACGAGGAATGACCTTGTCCCAGCCCGTTGTGAAATCATCAAGAGTGAGCAGCACGAAATCAAGATCACGCTCCACCGCCATGTGCTGAAAGCCATCATCAAGCAGTATCAATCCCGGCTGAAATTCCTGAGCAGCCCAAGCACCGGAACGTTTACGCACAGGATCAACCACAATCTTCGCCTGCGGGTTGTCATTTGCCAGCATAAGCGGTTCATCCCCGGCCTCACCAACCGGACTTAGCCTATTCACCAGATACGGCACATGCGCGGGCTTGGCCCCATAACCACGGGTCAGCAGCACTGTCAACAAATCCTCGCGCTCCGCCCATTTGAGCAGCCAGTCCGCAACAGGAGTTTTACCGCTCCCCCCGGAACCGATATTGCCTATGGAAATACACGGGCACTCGGGACGAAAACGCTCATATTCTCCCTGCGCATATTTTTCTGCACGGCGAGCCATAACCGCACCATACCCTTTCGAAATAGGCGCGAGAACGGGGCTGAGAATCTTCTGAGCCTTAAACAGCAGGGACACGGCAATCTCCTTGGATTATACACAAAAAAACACGCTCAAACCCTACTGGGTTTGAGCGTGCCTGTAAATGTACAACTTATCTCAACTACTCGCGGTTACCCATAAGGCGAAGCAGGAAGATGAACATGTTGATAAAGTCGAGATACAGGGTCAGCGCACCGAGGATGGTACCGCGTCTTACTGCGGTTGCATCATCAGCAGGAATGTACTCGCCCATATCTTTGAGCTTCTGGGAATCGTAAGCGGTCAGGCCAGCGAAGATGAATACACCCAGAACGGAAATGGCAAAAGTCAGTGCAGAACTCTGCATGAAGAAGTTCACCACCATAGCGATAAGAATACCAAACAGACCCATCATCATGAACGCGCCCATTCCGGTCAGATCCTTGCGGGTAGTCAGGCCGTACAGGGACATCGCTCCAAACATTCCTGCGGTAACGAGGAAGGTCTGAAAAATGGAAGCCGCTGTGTAAGCGATCAGAATGGTGGAAAGGGTCAAACCGTTCAGTGCGCTATAGGCCATAAACAGCCCGGTAGCTGCACCGGAAGACAGTTTGGAAATACGCATGGAAAGGTAAAATACCAGACCGATTTCACCTATAGCCGCCACCCAGAACAACATGGTCGGGGCAATTGCTCCGGTTTCGGGATTCTGGGCCAGCACGAGGTTCAGCACTGCCGGGGTGGAAAGGGTTACCCATGCCACGGCTGCGGTTGCCAACAGGCCCGCGCTCATCCAGCTGTAAATGCCGCGCATAAATGCATTAAGGACTTCCGGTCTCGCGCTAACGGAACCGGCTGCACCGAATCTACTCATAATTAATCTCCTTGAATTCTTTTTTAAGAGCGAACATTCCAGTTCGCATTTTTTATATACTTTCAGAGTATAAATAAACAGCTTAGGGCCCACAGGCAAGGTTTTTCGGTCGATTTTCAGCGGGGCAAATACTCCCGACTAATCTCGAATATACTTTTTCAACACCGGAACAAATCCGGTCATAACCAAACCTATCGCACCGGTAGCCATTCCAATCTTCAGAAACAGATCATCATAGATATCAAGAGACTGCAACGCAGTAACTCCATGTTCCGGGACACTGGCCATTGTCGCAATCTCCCCGCCGAGAACCATCGCCACGGACTGAAACATGAACCATGCTCCCATCATAAATCCCATGGACCGTTCCGGGGTCAAACGGGCAACCATTGCCAGACCGAGACCGCTGACCAGCAGTTCGCCAAGACTCTGAAATCCGTAACTGAGAACCAGCCAGTTACCGGACACAAAACCCTTTGCATCCGCCTGAAACTTGGCAACATAAGCCAAAGTCAGGAACGCCGCACAACACATGAGCATGCCGAGCGCGAATTTTCCGGGCAGGGACAAATCCTTTCCAGCTTTATCCAAACGGGCATAAGCAACCGCCAATACCGGACTGATGATCATAACCCAGAACGGATTCAGAGCCTGAAAAGACGCAGGTTCAACCGGAATGCCAAAGATGTACGGATCCACATTGCGAGCCGCGAAAAGGTTAAGCGAAGTCGGCATCTGCTGATAAAGGGCAAAGAACACGATAGCCTCAGCCATAAGAATCAAACAGATGACCAGATTGGCTTTTTCATGATGTTCAGCACGCATAATCTCGCGCACATAAAGTACTGCAACTACCACAAGGGCGGCGTAAAGCAGCTCATGAGCAAGAGTCAGGTGAGTCAGGAGTACAGCTGAAATTCCGGCAATTGCAGCGGTTCCAATCAAGGTAAGCAACAGTTTCTTCATATCCAGCGGTTCAAAATCAGCTTCTGAGCCCACCGGATCAAGAATGGAACGAAAAGCAATATAGTTCCCGATAGCTATGAGCATACCGATAAAACAGACAAAGAAACCTGCGTTCCAACCGTAATGTTTCTGGATAATCGGACAAAGCGACATCGCTGCGAATGAACCGATATTGATCGCCATGTAGTAAAGGGTGAAAGCACCGTCGACACGAGAATCGCCCTTTTCATAAAGCTTGGAAACCAGAGCCGAGGGGTTCGCCTTGAACAGCCCGTTCCCGGCAATGATTATGCCCAGTGCCGGATAAAGAAATTTTTCGCAGTCATACCCCAGCAGCCCATACCCGGAAGCAAGAACAATAGCTCCCAGAAACATGGTCCTGCGGTTACCTAAAATTTTGTCACCGATATAACCGCCAGCACAGATAAAAGCATAAACAAGAGCCGCAAAAGCACTGAAGGTCTGGTCTGCCAGATTGTCAGAGAACCCCAGTTTCTTGACCATGAACAAAACCAGAAGGGCCTGCATTCCGTAGTAACCGAACCGTTCCCACATCTCCACTGAGAAGAGCAGATAAAATGGCTTGGGATGGCTGAAAGCACCGCTTGAACTCTGCGACATCACGAACTCCTTATTCTGGACAACTTGGTATTTTATTTCGCTTTATACGACAGATAAGAATGAAATGCGAGGGATTAAGGGAAAGTATGTTGGACTTAACTGGACCGTGCCTCAATTCTGCACATCGATCGTATTCATAATTCTATATTGCACTCTTTAGTTTTTAGTCATAAATATAGCTTTACCGTTTTAAAATACCATTCAAATTACAGGAGACTTTATTTTGCAAAAAGACATGCATTATTACGGAACCTACGTCATGGCCCGCGCAGCAGGTATCGGACAGCGAAAAGCACAGGTTATCGCCAGTGCAGCCCAGTTTGTGGATGACAACGCAGCCAGTAAGGGAATTGAGTTCAAGGATGGAGGAGCATTACAATCCCGCGCAACAGCACATCACTGGTATCATCTCAGCAATATAGACACTGACGATCAGCGCTATGTTTGGGTACCGTTTCACTTCCTACCTGGAAATGAAGGTGAAAAATTCTCAGAAAGACTAGTTTGCCGTAAAAACAGTGGAATAGCCCAAGCGATGGTTGCCAACCATCTGGATCATGCTGACAAAATAGATTTCTCGGACGAACTTATCGGCATCGCTGCACACGTGTATGCTGACACCTTTTCACACTATGGATTCAGCGGAGTAAGCTCAAGACTCAACCAAATTGATAACGACAGCTTTAAATTCCATGACATTCCTGAAAACACAGAGAAATATATAAAAAAAAGACAAAAGAAATTTAAGAGAAATTATTCGAAAGAAGCGGGATTATTGGCCAACATAAAGTCATGGTTTGCTGAAACATTGTCAGGTGCACTGGGACATGGCGCAGCCTGTACTTTCCCGGACCGCCCATATCTGAAATGGGAATTTGAATACGATCATGCAGGATGCAGCGGGTTAAGAGACAATCCCAAAACATTCCTTGAAGCCTGTGAAGCCCTGCACGGTATGTTTGTTCGCTATACCGAGGCCAAAGAAGGAGTGAAAGATTCAGAGGTAATTCCTTTCGATAAAATCAGATCCCAAATCAAAAGTATCATTGAATTCAAAGGGTACGAAGAAGAAGGTAGTGAACCGACAGAAGACGCACGCATCAACAGATGGAAAAAAGCCGTTGCTGAAGACAACATTCTTGGAGCACATGAAGTTATTCCTGAATATCTAGGTGATGAATGGCTTAAAGAGAAGTCTAGGCTGCACGGACAAAAACTATCCCAATCTGTCAAAGAAAAAGATGTATACCAATTCTATCAAGCAGCTTCATACCATCGGCATTACATACTTCGCAACCTCCTCCCGGAAAACAACCTGATAGTATCCTAACAAAAAGCCTCCCGCACCAAACGGTGCGGGAGGCTTATCAAATCAGTTTACGCTGCTTAAAAATCTAGCTGGTAAAGTCAAACCACCAGCGTCCGAGACTCAGGCAGACAAGAACGGCACCTTCCCAACGGGAAACCTTCCATCCGGTACGGATGAAGAAAAGTACCAGCGCAACCATCCCGACCAGTACGGTCAGTCCGGGCAAGGCAGCGGGGGAAACTTCCAGCGGACGCAGCAGGCAGGTAAGACCGAGCACTCCGGCGAAGTTAAAAAAGTCACTACCGATTAAGTTACCAAGCAACATTTCATTACGGCCCTTGAGGGATGCGGCAAGACAGGTCACCAGCTCCGGCAGGGACGTTCCTGCAGCAACGATGGTCATGCCGATCACCCAGTTGGATACACCGAAATGACGGGCAATCTCCGAAGCTGCATCAACCATAAACTCACCGCCAAGTGCGATGCCGATAAATCCTGCCAGCAACTTGATCCAATCCTTTGTGCTGACCTCGCTGCCCTCCTCTTCTTCCTCTTCCTGAACAATCCCGGCCATGGCATTGGCGGCCCTTTTGCTGTGTACCAGCAGATAGGCAATGTAACCACCGAGGATTGCCAGCAGCATAAGACCGGCTGAA
The DNA here is from genome assembly GCF_000023445.1 of Maridesulfovibrio salexigens DSM 2638. Lineage (GTDB taxonomy): Bacteria > Desulfobacterota > Desulfovibrionia > Desulfovibrionales > Desulfovibrionaceae > Maridesulfovibrio > Maridesulfovibrio salexigens. The sequence goes on from NC_012881.1 coordinate 3,469,541, forward strand.
CGGTCCAGCATATCAAAATAGGCCAGTCCCAGAATGAGCGCAGTTGTGAAAAGCAACAGAGGAGTATCGCGCATTGCCAGCGATCTGTTAGTCGGTAAAGGCTTGATCAGGGCCATCAGACCCAAAATAAAGCCTAGGTTAAAAATGTTAGACCCGACAACATTGGAAAGGGATATATCAGAAAGTCCCTTGAATGCTGCAGTGGCTGTAACCAGAAATTCCGGCGCAGAAGTACCGAAAGCAACAATGGTCAGACCGATTACAAGGTCAGAAACCTTGTATTTCTTCGCAATCTTCGAGGCAGACTCAACAATCCAGTCCGCTCCGAACCATAATAGGAAGATACTCAGTAGAAAGAAAAATGTATTGGAAAGCATTTAAATCCCTTAATTTTGATGCGCTACGCGCTTTAGATATGAGATTTCGCCTCCGGCGGGCAAAGGAAATAATCCCTTTGCAAACCCTTGGGTTTAATTTCTAAAGTTAAATATTAAAAAGAATAACAATTTACTACTAAATACAAAAGGGTTTCCAGCAGACTTTACCATGCGATGCGGCAAAACCCTAAAAAAGGTTTAAGGGCCTATCAGAACGAAAGGAGACATGCCTAACTGTTCTGCTCCCCGCGTTCTTTTTTCCATTCTTTCAATCCATCCAGAGTAGGACGAACAAAAGATGTTTCGCGGTTGGGCATAACCTTGACGATCATCTCGCCTTCAGGACCGATTACAGCCACATGAATCTCTTCGCCAGACTTTACAGCCTTGGGAGAAAAGGATGCGGTCATAGCTGCTGCATCGAGCACGTCCTGCTGAGTCCATTCGTCATCACAAAATGCACGCCCGATGCTTAAGGGACCGGGAAAACCGCGAACCTCGAAGAGATAATCTTCAACTTCGTAAAGATCTTCAATGCGTTCATTGTCATTGCGGTTACGCCCGACTACCAGCATTTTGTTTCCGGCCCAGAACTGGCGTCCGGTGGTTGCCAGTTGAAAGGAATTCACATCCGCTTTGGTCAAACGCTGCAAAAGCGGGAAATAGCGTGCCGCATTTTCCTGCTCGGTAAGCTTGCAGCCGCCTGCGGGAGTGGGAACTTCAGAAAAACCGTAATCCTTAGCCATCTGAAGCTGAATCTTGCGGCCTCGCCCGAAAATATTGGGCAATTTCTCGCGATCAACCAGACCGGATTTTTCCACCGCGGTCTCAGGCTGAGAATGGGCACAAAGCGGTCGAAGCAGGATATCACCTGTTTCCGAGCTGTTGCGGATGGCGTTTAAGACAGGTGGTCTCTGCGACATGGGACGCTGTCCGGTCACTTCACCGGAAATGATGAATTTTGCTCCGAACTCTTTCATGAGAGTTTTAGCATGACTGATCATCATGATCTTGCAATCCACACAGGGATTGACCAGCTTACCCATGCCGTGTTCAGGCACGTCCATCATCATCTGAATATATTTTTCGCTGATATCCACGGGCATGATCTCCACGCCATAGACTTCCTGCCAATGTTCTATCTTCTCGGGATTACCGAAAAAAGGCGTAACAAAGTGCAGACCAAGAACCTTGAGGCCCTGATCCTGAATGACCTTGCAGGCCAGTATACTATCGAGGCCCCCGGAAAACAGGGCCAAAGCGTCATATTGTTTGTTCATGGGGCGGCTGTACCTTCATTTTTTGGAAACCGCAACAAAATCCGTACCCCCGAATCCATTGCATTATCAATGGGGGTTTGATATGGGAATCACTTGCCTGCTGTGTCGAAAATTCGAATCGAGCGGGCAGGAGGACGATAAACGCATCCCGGACGCAGGTGTTGCAGCATTTTATTTAGGTGCGCAACTCCGGCCTTGCACATGTGACAATATACAAGAACAGGATACGTTGAACGTCCAACATTATATGGAGATAAAATGAGCAAGAAAAACGCAAATCCCGAAGACCTCCGCAAGGCGGCCCTGAGTACAGCCCTGACCACCATCGAACGCAAGTTCGGTAAGGGTTCCATCATGCGCCTTGATTCTGAAGCCTCACACAATATTCCGGTAATCCCCACCGGTTCCATCAGCCTTGATATGGCTCTGGGCATCGGCGGTATCCCCAAGGGCAGGATCACCGAAGTATACGGCCCGGAATCTTCCGGTAAAACAACTCTGGCCCTGCATGTTATTGCTGAATGCCAGAGAGCGGGCGGAACCGCAGCATTTGTTGATGCGGAGCATGCCCTTGACGTGAAATACGCCAAAAGACTGGGCGTTAACACTGACGAACTGCTCATTTCCCAGCCGGACTACGGTGAGCAGGCCCTTGAAATCACCGACCTGCTGGTCCGCTCCGGAGCAGTTGATATCGTTATTATCGACTCCGTTGCAGCACTTATCCCGCAGGCTGAACTGGAAGGCAACATGGGTGAAACTCAGGTCGGCGGACAGGCACGACTCATGTCACATGCCCTGAGAAAACTGACCGGTACCATCCATAAATCCAAAGCCGTAGTTCTGTTCATCAACCAGATCCGTATGAAGATCGGCATGACCGGATACGGCAGCCCGGAGACAACCTCCGGTGGTAACGCTCTTAAGTTCTACTCCTCCGTGCGTCTGGACATCCGCAAAATCCAGACCCTGAAAGACAAGGAAGAGGTCTTCGGTTCACGCACCCGAATCAAGATCATTAAGAACAAAGTCGCGCCGCCGTTCCGTGAAGCTCTGGTTGATATCCTTTATGGAACAGGGATGTCCCGCGAAGGCGAATTGCTCGACCTCGGCGTTGAGCACGGCATCGTTGATAAATCCGGTGCATGGTACGCTTTCGGCTCCGAACGCCTGGGACAGGGCAAAGAAAATGTACGCCAGTTCCTCGCGGAAACCCCGGAACTGCGCCAGCAGATTGAAGATAAACTTCTCATCCACCTCGGTATGAAAGAGGACCCTGACATGAATGTAGATGAGAAGGTTGACGAACAAGGTCCGACAGAGTAAAGCCTGTTGGCCCAGCTTAGATTTAATGAACCCCGTTTCGGCGGGGTTCTGGAATAAAACCGAGAGGAAATACCTCTTTTCGGTGATATAGCTATTACGGAGACAGCCCATGAAGGCCAGTGAAATCAGAGAAAAATTCCTTAAGTATTTCGAAAAGAACGGTCACACAATCGTAGACAGCTCATCCCTCGTTCCCAAAGATGACCCGACCCTGCTCTTTACCAACGCAGGTATGGTTCAGTTCAAGAACACTTTCCTCGGTCAGGAAAAAAGGGATTACGTAAGAGCTACCACTTCACAGAAGTGTCTGCGCGTGGGCGGCAAGCACAACGACCTCGAAAACGTAGGTCGTACCGCACGCCACCACACCTTCTTCGAAATGCTGGGTAACTTCTCTTTTGGCGACTACTTTAAAGAAGATGCCATTAAATTTTGCTGGGGCTTCCTTACTGAAGAATTAGGGCTGCCCAAAGATAAACTTTACGTCACCATCTACACTGATGACGATGAAGCAGATGAACTGTGGCAGAAAGTCGTTAACTTCCCGGCTGAGCGTATTTACCGTCTCGGAGAGAAGGACAACTTCTGGTCCATGGGTGATACAGGCCCTTGCGGTCCCTGTTCCGAAGTCCATATTGACCAGGGCGAAGACATGAGCTGCGGCCCTAACTGCGGCATCGGCAAATGCGACTGCGACCGCTACCTTGAAATCTGGAACCTCGTTTTCATGCAGTATGATCAGGACGAGGAAGGCAACCGCGTACCCCTGCCCCGCCCCTCCATTGATACCGGAATGGGCCTTGAGCGCATCACCGCAGTTTGTCAGGGCGTACAGTCCAACTTTGAGACCGATATTTTTCAGCCCATGATTCAGGCTGTAGCCAAGAAAGCCGGCGTGAAATACAAGGAAGACAGCGAGATCGACACTGCATTGCAGGTTATCGCGGACCACTCCCGCTCCATCGCCTTCCTGATCACCGACCAGATCCTGCCTTCCAATGAAGGCCGTGGATACGTACTGCGTCGCCTGATCCGTCGCGCTTTCCGTTTCGGACGTCTGCTCGGCCTGACTGATCCTTTCCTGCACGAAACAACCGCTATGGTTGTTGAGCAGATGAGCGGTCAGTTCCCCGAGCTTCTCGACAACAAAGACTTCATGGCCCGCATGGTCAAGGAAGAGGAAGAACGCTTCAGCCAGACTCTCGACAAGGGTCTGATCATCCTCGAAGAGGAAATGGAAGAGCTGAAAAAAGCCGGCAAGAACCTCATTTCCGGTGAAACCGCTTTCAAACTTTACGACACCTACGGTTTCCCGCTGGACATCATCAACGATGTTGCGGAAAAACAGGAATTCGAAGTTGATGAAGACGGCTTCAATGCAGCTATGAAAGAACAGAAAGACCGTGCGAAAGCAGCATGGAAGGGTTCCGGCGAGAAAAACTCCGGCGCGATCTTCCGTCAGGTTCTGGAAGCAGGACTTAAAAACAGCTTCACCGGATACTCCGAGCTGACCACTGAATCACGCATCGTCAACCTGCTTTCCGAAGAAGGCGAACACCTTGAGCGCATCACTCAGGGCAACGGCGGCTGGATCATCACTGCTGCAACTCCCTTCTACGGTGAATCCGGCGGTCAGATGGGCGACACAGGTGCTGTGGGCACCCTTACCGGTAATGCTGAAGTGCTGGAAACCGTAAAGGCTTCCGCAGACCTTACCGCTTCAAAAGTTTTCGTAAGCGAAGGCGAACTGCTGCTTGAGCAGGAAGCCAAGCTTGAGGTCAGCCCTGAAACAAGAGTAGCAACAGAGCGTAACCACACTGTTACACACCTGCTCCACGCTGCTCTTAAGAAAGTTCTGGGCGACCACGTTAAGCAGTCCGGGTCACTGGTGGGACCTGATCGTCTGCGCTTTGACTTCACCCACATTGCAGCCATGACTCCCGAAGAAATCGGAGAGGTTGAAAATGAAGTAAACCGTGCTATACTGGGCGACACTCCCGTAGTCGTTCAGGAAATGAGCAATGACGAAGCTGCCGCTAAAGGCGCAACCGCATTGTTCGGTGAAAAGTATGGTGATGTAGTCAGAGTTGTCGAAATTCCGGGCGAATCCATGGAGCTTTGCGGTGGTACTCACCTCAAGGCAACCGGTGAAGCCGGAACCTTTGTGATTCAGTCCGAGTCCGGTGTTGCAGCGGGTATCCGCCGCATCGAAGCCGCGACCGGTTGGAATTCACTCAAATTTCTGCAAGAGCAGCGCGCCGAAGTCGTTACATCTTCAGCAATGCTCAAAGCAGCACCCGGACAGCTGGCCGATAGAATTGCGGCTTTGCAGTCTCAGGTGAAGGAACTTACCAAAGCCAACGACAAGCTTCAGTCAAAACTGGCTTCCGGTGCAGGTGCAGACCTGATGAGTTCCATTGAAGAGATTGGCGGAGTAAAAGTACTCGCAGCCAAGCTCGAAGTTACAAATGTCAAAGCCCTGCGCGATCAGGCCGATGCCCTGAGATCCAAAATGGATTCCGGCATCTTCTGTCTGGTAGCACAGGTTGATGACAACAAAGTTTCCCTGATTATCGCCGTGACCAAGGACTTGCACGATAGATTCCAGGCAGGCGCATTAATCAAACCCGTTGCGGCTGAGGTAGGCGGCGGTGGTGGCGGCAGGCCCGATATGGCGCAGGCCGGTGGTACCAACCCCGCTGGTATTGAAAAAGCATTCGCAACCCTTAAGAAACTGGTTGCAGATTCATAGTCTGAGAAAAAGGGTACATTTAAGCTTGACATCCAACGGTCAAAGTTTGTATACATCCCCTTCCCAGATTTTATGCAAGGAGCATTTCTAATGAAAACATATATTCCTAAAGATGAAGACATCAACCGCGAATGGTTCGTAGTTGATGCTGAAAATATGGTTCTCGGTCGCCTCGCAACCCAGATTGCCAACAAGCTCAGAGGAAAAGACAAAGCAATGTTTACTCCTCATGTTGACACTGGCGATTTCGTCGTCGTTCTGAACGCTGACAAAATCAAGGTTACCGGTAACAAAATGGATCAGAAGACCTACTACAAGCACACCAACCACCCCGGTGGTCTGAAAGAAAGAACTCTCAAGGTTATGCTTGAGAAGAAGCCTGAAGTAGTCATCGAAACTGCAGTCCGCGGCATGCTTCCTAAGAACCGCCTCGGCAAGCAGATGATCAAAAAGCTGAAAGTATACGCTGGTACCGAACACCCGCATACTGCACAGCAGCCCAAAGTACTGGAATTCTAATTAAGGGTGGAGCAATAAAATGAGTAAAGATTTCAATTACGCTACTGGCAGAAGGAAAAACGCTGTTGCCCGTACCCGCCTTTATGAGGGAACCGGTGCAATCACCGTTAACGGTAAACCTTACGAAGATTACTTTCCTCGTAAAACCCTGCAGATGATCGTTCAGCAGCCCCTGAAACTGACCAAGACCCTCGGCAAGTTCGACATCAAAGTCAACGCTGACGGCGGTGGAGTTGCAGGTCAGGCACAGGCTGTAAGACACGGTATCTCCCGCGCACTTATCGAGATAGATCCTGAACTGCGTTCTATCCTCAAACGTGCCGGCCTCCTGACTCGTGACGCTCGTAAGAAAGAGCGTAAAAAATACGGTCAGCCCGGTGCTCGCGCAAAATTCCAGTACTCCAAACGTTAAGAAGTACTGCGAATATATTCGCAAGACCATTCAGGCGGAACTGCTATTGCGGTTCCGCCTTTTTTTATGCGGGAAGCTCCGTGACTCCTGCTTCAGCTGATCAGTTTGGCTATGGTGTCAAATTAAAATCAAGAACGAAATACTAGACCGCCATATGCCAATAAGAGATATTTATAAGTTAATTAAATTTCAGAGTGAAATTTTATGAAATGATATATATTCTCAAGGCGCTGAAGCTCTGGATATTCCATAAAAAAGAATATATTCCTAAGCAAAACAGTTAGCAGGAATTACTTATAATATGTCCCGTAAAAAACCGCTTTACGACAAAACTTTTTTTGCCCGGCAACCCATCCTGATGCCGGACCAGTCCCTATGGGGATATGAGCTGCTTTTCCGCAACAGCAGCGAAGCTACTAGTGCCGAGATTTCCGACAGCTACAAAGCGACACTGCGTGTTGCTGCGGATATCTGTGCAGCCCCCGGTGAAAATCTGCCGGATAATGTGAAGCTGGTAGTAAATTTTTCGCACAAAGCCATTATGGACAAAGTGCCCTACTCGTTGCCTGCAGCAAAAACTGTTGTTCAGATTCCTGAAACCACTCCCCCCACCCCCAACCTGATCAAGGCCATAAAAGAACTTTCTGAAGACGGTTTTTACATAGCCATTGATGACTTTGAAGGGCGGCCGCAGGGAGAATTCCTTATTGCCTATGCCGATGCAATCATCGTTGATTTCCTCTCTGCTGATAAAGAAAAACTGGAACGCATCTGCAAGCTCTGCAAAGAATATGAAACTAAGCTCATAGCCAAGCGGGTAGAAAACACCGATCAATTCAACATGGCCCAGGAACTGGGTTTTAACTTTTTTCAGGGATTCTATTTCAAGCGGCCGGAAAATGTTAAAGGGCGTAAACTTCGTTCCGGTGAAATTGTAAAACTCAAGCTGCTCAAGCTAATAGAAGATTCATCACCTGATTTTGAAGCTATGGCTGAAGCGTTGCAAAACGATGTATCCATCAGCTTCAGACTGCTGACACTGCTGAACTCTCCGACTTTCGGTTTTTCCCAAAAGATCACTTCCATCAAGCAGGCCCTTGTTCTGGCCGGATGGAAAATGGTCAAGAACTGGCTGCGGGTCATTCTGCTCACAGATCTGACTCCCAAGGAAAAAAGCCGCGAGCTGCCCCAGCTGGCCACTCAAAGAGCAAAATTTCTGCAATTGCTGGCTCAGAATTCCGACAAGGGATTGCCGACTGATTCCATGTTCCTGCTTGGACTTTTCTCCCTGCTGGGTGCTATGTTTGATCTGCCCATGAAGGAACTGACCAGCTACCTGCCCCTTGAAGATGAAATCAATCAGGCCCTGTGCGGTGAAGAGAATTCATATAGCAGATATCTGGACCTGACCACTTTCTTTGAATCCGGGGACTGGGATAATCTTGATTTTCTTCTGGGAGAACTGGAACTCGATCCGGTTATGGTTGCAAAAAGCTATTACGAGTCCACCCGCTGGGCAAACAGCTTTTTCCAGATTCCCGGTGCTTCCTGATCAAAACGCTGCCTTAAACAGGAGCCAACATGCCGCACTCATGCCTCAGTGATGTACATGCGAAACTGAACGTTCTGATTACCGGAAAAAGTCCGGTAATCCACACTCTCATGCCACTACTACATGATCTCGGTCATGCGGTATCAATAACCCGCTCTCCGCGGGAAACCCTTTTCACCTACGCCAGCCAGCAATCCGACTTAATAATCATGGCTGAGCAAGACGATACCTGTCAGACCTTTTCCAGCATCCGTGAAGTCAACGAAGATGCAGAAGCGCTTTTTATCATCGACACTTCAAAGCCTGAATCCTTTGAACCGCTCTTTGATTTCCCCAACATCTCCTTTCTGCCTTCCACAGTATCCAAAGAAAAGCTGCTGACTTTCATAAAAAATTTTCAGGCTCAACATCTGCGCAAAAAAAAGCATGAAGAGGATGCCAAGCTTTACGGCCTGATCATGCAGAGCCTTCCTTTTCCCGCTCTCTTGATCAGCACTAAAACAGAACAGACAATACTGGCTAACAAGGCCGCGCATAATCAGCTTCCGGCTTTTGAATACGAGCAGGCTCCGCCTTTCATGTCCGCACTTTCCGATGAAGTGCGCCACAACATCTTTTCCGATCTTGAATCGTATCACCTGCATTATCTGAAATCAGTAAATGCTTATGAGCGCTTCTGGGATCTCACCGTGGATCAGGTTGCACCTTCCGTCTTCATGCTGCTGGCTGTAGATGTCACTGAACAACGTCAGCAAATGCAACTGCGTGAGGAAATGGAACGTATTGCACGACATGATCTACGCTCTCCCACAGCTAATATTGTGGGTATGTCACGTATTCTTGAGACCGAGGCCGGACTTGATGAAGAATTCCAGCCGCTGGCTGAAATCGTCCGCAAAACCAGCGAACGCATGATCCGCCAGATTGACACCTCCCTGACCCTTATCCGTTTGGAGACAGGCTCCCTTAAAGCTGACGCACATCCCTTTAACCTATACACAGCCATCAGCGCAGCCATCGGCGACCTGAGCCAGCTGGTTGAGGAAAAGAATCTCGAAATAGTCAGCCTGCAGGGCAGAGAGCCCATTACTGAAGAATGCTTTATCGTCTGCTACGGCGAGGCATCGCTGATCATCACCATGTTTTCCAACCTGCTCAAGAATGCAGCAGAAGCAGCACCGGAGCACTCCACTATCACTATCAACATCACGGAAGACAGCCGCTTCATCACTACCAAAATCCACAACATGGGCGAAATTCCGGTCAGTATCCGCGAAACATTCTTTGACCGCTACGCCACTTACGGCAAGAAAAAAGGAACCGGATTAGGAACTTACAGCGCAAGACTCATTGCCAGCGCCTCGGGTGGAGATATTTCATTCACAACTTCAGAAGAAAAGGGTACGACCCTGATCACAACAATTCCAAAACCACCAATTAAATAAAACAGGACCAGATTAATGGCTGCCAAAAAGAAACCGCGTCCGTTGCTCGTCTTTGCCGACGAAAACGGCCAGATATATGATCATCCCGAATTAGAAATGATGTGCCGCCGTGGCGATGAATTGTTTCAGCCCAAGCCGGAAGAATACATCCCCCTGCCCCCGGACAGCGAATTTTTCCTGCTTCCGGGTAGATTCCCCATCGGACTTGACCCGGAAACAGGTGAAGTGGTCGAAGTGGAAGGAACTGCGGTAACCGCATTTGCCTGCCCGGGACACACCCTGACCGGACTTGCCGCATACGGTAATACCGATGATGCCCCGGTGCTGCCCATGTTTTCTTACGGTGCAGTAGGTTTTGCCAACGGCAAATTCTGGGTCACCGCCAAGAAAGTTGATGAGGACAAGCGTCAGGTTTTCACTAAAATTCCGAACAAAAAAATTGATGCCGGTGCCCACCGGATGTTGAAGGAAATGCCCGACAACAGACTGGTCCGCCATCTGGCTGGATGCGCACTTACATACTGTTGTCCTGCGGCCAAGAACCTAGCTCTTGGACGCTTTGAAGCACCTCTGCCGACCTCCAGAACCTGTAATGCCCGTTGCATCGGTTGTATTTCCGAGCAGCCTGAAGATTCCGGTTTTCCTTCACCGCAGGAACGCATCAAATTCACTCCCACTGCCGAGGAAATCACCCAGATCATGCATTTTCACGCCAAGCGTGAACGCAAGCCTGTGTTCTCTTTCGGTCAGGGCTGTGAAGGTGAACCGCTCACCGAGCATGTATTGCTTACCGAGGCCATTAAGAAATACCGTGATGAAGGCGGTATCGGTACTGTAAACATCAACACCAACGGTTCCATCACTGAAGCAATGGAGCCGCTGGCAGCAGCTGGACTCAACTCCATCAGAGTAAGTCTGAACAGTCTGCGCGAGCCTGTTTACAACACCTACTACCGGCCCAAGGGATATAAATTTGATGACGTGTTGGCTACCATCGCCAAAGCGAAAGAACTGGACCTGCACGTATCCCTGAATTTTCTTTATTTCCCCGGCATCAGTGATACGGAATTTGAGGTCAGCGCACTCGTTGAAGTTGCCAAGCAGACCAAGTTCGATTTTATCCAGCTTCGTAACCTGAATATCGACCCCGACCTGTACATGGAACTGATGGAGCCTTACGAATTCGGTCCGGGTATGGGATTCATCAACTTCCGCAAACGGATCAAAAACGAATGTCCTTGGATTAACTTTGGATACTTCAACCCTTACCTCGGGGACGGAAAGCAGAGATAGATGCGCTTTGCGCTTTTGATATTTTAATTTCGCCTCCGGCGGCTTAAACCCTTTTTGAAAAAAGGTTTTAAGAATCCCAAAAACTTTTAGTAATCTAAGTCATTGCTAACTAAATCAGAGGGAGATTAGATCATTTCGATCGAATCTCCCTTTTCCTTTTGAATCAGCCTGCTTTTCAGCGGGCCGTCAGCCGTGTATAAATATTCGATGAACAGACGATCCCTATTTTTCAGCACATGTATGATCATGCTGCTGATCTTCTCCATACCGCAATCATCTTTCTCAAAAGAAGGTGGATTCGGCCTGAACTGGCAATTCGCCGTTGATTTGCCGCAGGCAGGAGTAGTCGGGGTTCTGAAGGGATATATTGAGCATCTGAAAGGCTCAAAATTTAAATTCAACGGAGAATACCTAAACAGAAAAGGACCTATCAACTCCGGTCCGATTAAGCTCAGCACAAACTTTGATCTTGATTCCGGGCTGCTACGCCTGAATTCCTTTAATCTCACAATTAATAATTTAAAAACTGATCTGCCTCAGCTTGGATTAAGTAATCCCGACCTAAGCATCACCGGAAAAGGAATTCTCGATCCTGTTTCAGTGGCAGCGGACTTCAAAGATTTACAGATAAAAGCCGGAAATCTGCCGGACCTAACAGGCAGATTGACCTACACCCCGGCTAGAGATGGAAGTTGCCTCCTGGAAATAAGTAATCCCCTGCCACTGCTGGAACAAATCGTAGAAATAAATTTCCCGGACTTTGAAAAATGGGACAAGGAAGGAAATTTTTCACTCAAAATTGCGCTGCGTAAAATCAACAGTGCCCCCGAAGCGAGTTTAAAACTTGATTTCAGTGAAATCTCCGCCGCATCAGCTGACGGACTGGCACTTGTAGACAGCGTAGTAGGAAACATCGAAGCCACCAGTCTGCTTAACAATCCCCAGCCAACGCTGAATATAACTTTTCAATCCGGCGAAGCCCTTTACGATACCTTTTATGTAAACATCACAAAACATCCGCTAAATGCTGAGATTAAATCCACCCTGCCTGATAAATTCGGCAAGATTAAACTTAAGACTCACATAGACTGGAAAGGCATGGGAAACATCAAAGCGGATGCGCAGCTTAAAGATATCTTTCATAGCCCTGCGTTTTCCGGCAATGTAGAATACAAAACGGATGAACTATCTGCACCGTTCAAAGCCTTTGCAATTGATCCCTTCTCCTTGGAGGGATTAAGCGGCAACGGCAAATTTGCATTACGCTGCGCCTTCAACGGCACAAAGCCTAAAACACATCTACGCGGGGAAATGGATTTTGAAAACTGTACGGTCAGCAAAGATGAAACTGTTTTCAAAGGTATTAATGCAGACCTGCCCTTTGTACTTTCCCTTAATGAAAAACTACTTCCCCAAGCGGATGACACCCTGCCCTATTCCCCGGCAGGTATTATCAGCTTTGATGAAATCAAGTCCGGACAACTTGAGATAAAAGATTTTGCTTTTCCTATCAGCGTATCCTCGAATTCCATTGAATTCGGAACAGTACCGACCATCAATTTGGAAGGAGGCACCCTCAATCTTTCCGACTTGAAGATACGTCATCCCTTTAATGATGACTTTGCGCTCAATGGTAAAATCGTTACCAATGACATCAATTTACTGCCCCTCTCCCCGCAATCACTGCCAATCGATGGACAGCTAAGCGGAGACTTGAAATTTTGGTTACTCAAAGATCATCTTTCCACCAGCGGTAAACTTTACGGCAATGTCTATGGCGGTGAGATGACCATTGATGAGATTTTTGCAGAGAATCCTTTTGAGGATTCACGGCAGTACGGGGCAGACTTCAACGTAAAGCATCTCGATCTTGAACCGCTCAGTAAGGCGCTTGATATCGGACGAATCACAGGTCGTATGGACCTGGATCTAAACGAACTGGTCATCGCTTACGAGCAACCTGCATCATTCCACCTTGTGGCCCGTACAACTCCCGGTTCCGGCAAGTCCGGTGATATCAGCCTCAAAGCGGTAAACACCCTGTCGGTTATCGGAACCGGTTCCGGGCTTACCGGAGCAGGGGTGGGAGTTTTCTCGCAATTTTTTAAAGAATTCGGCTATGCCGGACTGGGCCTCGAGTGCACCCTTAACGATGATATATTCAAGATTCGAGGCTTGATCAGAGATGATGGAATCGAGTACATTATTAAAAGACCGCCCTTGTTCGGCATCAACGTAATCAACAGCAACCCCGAAAACCTGATCAGCTTTTCCGACATGCTCAAAAGACTGAAACGGGTCATCGGCAACTAAAAGCACAGGAGTTTACCATGCTCAAAAAAACCGCACAGGTTTTAACCTTTATCAGCCTTCTTTCCTTTGTCGCCTGTGTGACAGTGAACATATATTTCCCTGCAGCCAAGGTTGAACGGGCCGCAGAAGATATTGTGGAAGATGTTTACGGAACTAATCCCAAGCAGGACAATAAAGACGACCAGTCCGCACTGGAAAGCTTCCTTGCCCTGCTCACACCGCAAGCTGCTCACGCTCAGGTAAGCAAAGCTGAGATCGACAAGAAATCCAACGCCGCTATCCGTGGACTGAAGCAGTCCATTGCCGCCGACCACAAAAAACTGGTTCCCTATTACAACTCCGGTAACATCGGCATCACCAAAGACGGCTACCTGAAAATAATCAGCAAGGATGGACTGAACATCAAGCAGACCGCAGACCTGCGCCGCATTGTTTCGCAGGATAACGATACCCGCGACCAGCTATACTCCGAAGTAGCCGCATCCATGAATATTCCTGGCAGTGAGCTCGCAAAAGTCAAAGCCATCTTTGCACAGGAATGGCAGGAACGTGCTCCATCCGGATGGTTTATCCAGAACGCAAACGGTAAATGGATGCGGAAATAATTTCTGTCATGCCCTTTGATAACAGTTACGCACGGCTGGACAAAAAATTCTACCAGCGCATAAATCCCACCCCGGTTAAGCATCCCCGGATCATTCTTGTGAACAGGGAGCTTGCCGGGGAAATGGAATTCCCGTTGCCGGAAACTGATGCTGAACTGGCCGAACTGTTTTCCGGCAACAAACCGCCTCAGGGTTCGGAACCGCTGGCCCAAGTGTATGCCGGACATCAGTTCGGTAATTTCGTGCCCCAATTGGGAGATGGAAGAGCTGTCCTGCTTGGTGAATTCGTCAGCAGCAGCGGAAAACGCTACGACATCCAACTCAAAGGTGCCGGACAGACCATGTATTCCCGCAACGGTGACGGCCGGTCGCCCCTTGGTCCGGTAATCCGCGAATACATTGTAAGTGAAGCCATGTTCCGGCTGGGAATCCCCACCACCCGCGCCCTTGCCATGGTTTGCAGCGGAGAAGAAGTTTTCCGGGAACAAGCTCTTCCCGGAGCAGTCTTCACTCGTGTTGCATCCAGCCATATCAGAATCGGGACTTTCGAGTACTTTGCTTCCCGCAATGATTATGAGGGAGTAAAAACTCTGGCAGATTACGCCATTGACCGTCACTATCCACATCTTAAAGAGGCCGGAAATCCCTATGCTGCATTCCTAGGAAAGGTCTGCTCGGTTCAGGCGCGGCTGATAGCCAAATGGATGCGGATCGGATTTATCCACGGGGTCATGAATACTGACAACACCACCATTTCCGGCGAGACCATTGATTACGGTCCCTGCGCTTTCATGGATGGTTATGATCCGGCAACAGTTTTCAGTTCCATCGACCATTACGGAAGATATGCTTACGCCCGCCAACCTTCTATTGCCCAATGGAATCTTGCCGGACTTGCAGGATGTCTGCTGCCCCTCATTCATAAGGATACTGGACAGGCCAAATCCCGTGCGGAAGAAATTGTGCAGGGATTCGGACCGGAATTCAGGACACATTACTTTGCTGAGATGTGCAGCAAGATCGGTCTGAAACCGGAAGAACCAGTTCAAGAATTGCTGAATGATTTATTGCAGATCATGCACGAATCCAAGGCGGACTTTACCCTCAGCTTCAGGATGCTGGGCAAAGCTGTTTTGGGCAACGAAACGCCGCTACTGAAACTTTTTAACGAAAGAGATAAAATTAGGGAATGGCTTGAAAAGTGGGACGAAGAACGGGAACGGCAAAACATAAAGAAGGAAGATGCGGTCCGCACTATGGACCGCAACAATCCGGCATTCATCCCCCGCAACCACCGCGTTGAGCAGGCCATCAGTGCTGCTGTTGAAAATGATGATTTCGAACCGACCAAAAAACTGATCAAAATTCTGCATCATCCATATGATGACCAACCGGAATACGATGAGTACATGCAGCCTCCGGAACCGACAGAACGTGTTTACCAGACATTCTGCGGAACTTAAGCAAAACCAGACCGGAGTATATATGAAACGTTTCATACATTTAATCTTTTGCGCAGCCTTATTGTTTATGGGGCTATCTGCCGTTTTTCCCACACTCTCAAATGCCGATGACTTTGAAGACGGGTTTGCAGCCTACCAGCAGGGAGATTACGAACTTGCAAGCCGTCTTTTTTTAAAAGCGGCGGAACAGGACCACGCTAAGGCTATGTATAATCTGGGTATAATGTTCAGCAGCGGCTCCGGTATGCAACGGGACTTTTCTAAAGCGGCAATGTGGTTCAGAAAAGCAGCAGATCAAGGTTCGGTAGGTGCACAGTACAATCTGGCAATGATGTACGCTAACGGCATCGGTGTTAAGCAGGATCATGCCCAAGCCGCACAACTGTATCTACCAATTGCCGAGCAAGGCTTAGCTGAAGCGCAGAACAACCTGGCAGCAATGTATGAAAACGGACTGGGAGTAACTCAGAATTTAGAAACGGCCCTGTCCTGGTATCGCAAAGCAGCAGAACAGGGACTGCCAATAGCCCAATATAATCTGGGCATAATGTATGCCCACGGCATGGGCA
Organism: Maridesulfovibrio salexigens DSM 2638; assembly: GCF_000023445.1. Lineage (GTDB taxonomy): Bacteria > Desulfobacterota > Desulfovibrionia > Desulfovibrionales > Desulfovibrionaceae > Maridesulfovibrio > Maridesulfovibrio salexigens. The sequence goes on from NC_012881.1 coordinate 3,485,447, forward strand.
TAGATCAGGATTTTAATCAGGCTGTGCATTGGTACCGCAAGGCTGCGGAGCAAGACAATGTCATGGCTCAAAACAACCTTGGGTCTATGTATAATAACGGCAAAGGAGTTGAACAGGACTACTCCATAGCAGCCTATTGGTACCGCCGGGCAGCAGAACAGGGTTTTGCAGGAGCACAGCTTAATCTAGGCAGGCTTTACGAAAACGGTCTGGGGCTGGCGCAGGATTACGCTCAGGCTTCCCAATGGTATACGAAAGCTGCGGAACAAGGACTGCCAAAAGCCCAGCATGATCTGGCCATTATGTACGCAGAGGGCTTGGGAGTTCCGCAAAACTACTCGCATGCGGTATTATGGTACTTAACGGCAGCAGAACAAGGCTATGCGCTATCCCAATACAATCTTGGCCTTATGTTCGACAGCGGACTGGGAGTAAAGCAGGACCGCACCAGAGCTGCCCAATGGTATTTAAAGGCTGCAAAGCAGGGAGTGCCCGAAGCCCAGTACAATATTGCAGCAATGTATGAAAGCGGACAGGATATTACGCAAGACTACATTCAGGCATACATGTGGTTCAGCCTGTCAGCTGAACGAGGAATTAAACAGGCAGTAAAAAGCCGGGATAGACTCAAAAGCAGGATGACTCAGTCTGAAATACAAAAAGCATCGAAACTTGCCGAAGACTGGCAACCATCACACAGTCAATGACCAATTAAAAAATTTAGAAACGAAAAAAGCCCTCAAACCATAAGGTTTGAGGGCTTTTTGATTTACCAAAAACAAAAACTAGAAATTAACTTTAACCTGCTCGGAATCTCCGTCACGGGCGGTGATTTCACCGATCTTCCATGAGTTGAGCTTCATTCCTGCCAGTCTGTTCAGCACATCTTCTTCATGGTCTTTGGATACAACGAGGATGTAACCAATACCGGTGTTGAAGATCTGCAGCATTTCAGGCCAGCTGAGATCGCCCTGTTCCTTGAGCCAGTTGAACACGGGAGAAACTTCCCATGAATTGAAGTTGATTTCTGCGGTAACCTGCTTGGGCAGGATGCGGGGTACGTTATCGTAAAAACCGCCGCCGGTAACATGAACCATACCCTTGATTTCAATATCACGGGAAAGGTTATGAACCGCATCAACGTAGATTCTGGTGGGAGCCAGCAGCGCTTCGCCGATTTTCTGGTCAGTACCGGGAAGCAGGTCGTCTGCTTTCAGGCCGGACTCATCAAAAATCTTGCGCACCAGAGAGTAACCGTTGGAATGGATGCCGGAAGACTCCAGACCGATGATGGAATCTCCGATAGTAATGGAGGAACCGTCTACGATCTTGGCGTTATCCACCATACCGACACAGAAACCGGAAAGGTCGTACTCACCGTCAGCATAGAAACCGGGCATTTCAGCGGTCTCACCGCCGAGCAGCGCACAGCCGGACTGCTTACAGCCTTCCACAACACCTGCGATAACTTCTTCAGCCACACCGGACTCAAGTTTGCCGGTTGCAAAGTAGTCGAGGAAGAACAGGGGTTTTGCACCCTGCACGAGAATATCGTTTACGCTCATAGCAACGAGATCGATACCGATAGTATCGTGCTTGTTTACTGCAAAAGCGAGTTTAAGCTTGGTTCCCACACCGTCGGCACCTGCCACCAGTACGGGCTCTTCCATCTGAGTAAGGTCAAGCTTGAACAGCCCGCCGAACCCGCCAATATCAGTGACCACACCCTTGGTGAAGGTGGAACCCACCATACCTTTAATGCGACCAATAAAATCATTAGCCGCATCGATATCAACACCGGCGGCTTTATATGCATCAGAACGACTTGCCATATTAATTTCTCCTAACAGTCTCTAAGAACGGACTGTATATGCTGAATCCCGTATAAGTTCAAGGAACAACATCACCCATTTCCCGCTATCGGGAAAAGAAAAAGGTCCATTGTTTGCACAGGACCAAATAAGAGTTTATACTATGCCACGGAGAAAAACCATGTACAAGAAAACTTTATTCACCGCTTTTCTCATTCTGGGACTGTTCCTGTGTGGAAACGCCATAGCAGGAACCAAGTTCATTAACAAGGATACCGCCAAGGACCGCAAACCCATCCGCATGGGCACCGGAGGCGGAAACAAAAGTAAGATCTCAATTCAATCAGATAATAATTCCAACACGATAAGCATTTCACCTAAAGACAAGGATGAAGATAAGGAAGACACTCAAGTCGGCCCTATATTTGTTGTCCCTGAAATCAAACCGTAGCAAAATATAATAAGGAAAGTCATGCTTCATCCCGCCAGACTATGGAAACCGCTTAAGGACGGTAAAGTCCAATGCAGGCTATGCAGTCATTTCTGCATAATTGACGAACAGGAACACGGTAAGTGCGGGGTACGGCAAAATGTTGACGGCCAGCTCATGACCAAAACCTATGAGCTGGTAGCAGCACTCAATGTGGACCCGGTAGAAAAAAAACCGCTGTACCACTTCCTGCCCGGAACCGAGACATTTTCACTGGGTACACAGGGCTGCAACTTCGGCTGCACCTTCTGCCAGAATGCCTCCCTTTCCCAGCACCCCAAAACAGGACGGGAAATCACGGGACAAAAAGTAACCCCGGAAATTCTGGTGGAAGCGACCATCGCCCACAAATGTGATTCCATATCCTACACCTATTCCGAACCGACCATTTTTTTTGAGCTGATGCAGGATACCGCCCGTCTTGCCCATATAAAAGGATTGAAAAATATCATGGTCTCCAACGGCTTCCAAAGCCCGGACTGTATCGAAGAACTGACCGGACTGATCGATGCCGCCAACATAGACCTCAAAGCTTTCAATGATGTTTTTTATCGGGACACATGCGGGGGCCGCCTTAATCCGGTCCTCGACAACCTCAAGCACATGAAGACAAACGGCTGGTGGGTAGAGGTCACGACCCTGCTTATTCCCGGAAAGAACGATTCACCGGACGAATTAAAAGAAATGGCCGCATTCATCGCCAATGAGCTTGGTAAGGAAGTTCCTTGGCATATTTCCCGTTTCCACCCGGATTACAAGATGCAGGACTGTCCAGTCACCCCTATGGAAGCCCTGCAAAGAGCCCGAAAAGCAGGAACCAATGCGGGTCTGGAATATGTATACATCGGTAATATTCCGGGTAACGAAAGCTCAGCCACCTTCTGTCCTGATTGCCACAAGGAACTGATCAAACGATTCGGCTTCGAAATGACCAAGACGGGCCTCTCTGATGGTATGTGCAAGTACTGCGGGTGCAAAATTAACGGGGTATTTTAGACAGTTAAAGGCATAAACAGCATAGACAAAGAATTAAATTTTAAAAAAATAAATTTAGTTCTTGCCAAGCAAATACAATTCACGTAGTTCCCTTTCTGCACGAAACAAGTCGGAGCATGGCGCAGCCTGGTAGCGCGCTTGCTTTGGGAGCAAGATGCCGGGGGTTCAAATCCTCCTGCTCCGACCAGTAAATTCAAGGACTTACATTAATATGATGTAAGTCCTTTTTTCGTGCTGGGAACCATATTGGGAACATTTTAAAAATTATGGAACAAAACAAGATGAGAACGTCTTGGCATCCGCACAGGCGGCATCAGCAAATCCGTCTATATTTCCAAATAGATATATAAACAATGCATTTTTACGCAGAATACGCTGCTACCAGCAGGCTTGGCAGAATAGCAAGATGCCCCCCTGAATGGAAAAGCCAGCCTCCGGGGAGACTAGCTTTGAATTTGTTATTCTTCAATCAAAGTAGACTTAAGTTTATTTGAGCCGGGAGATAAGCTTTCTTCTCGGATAATACCCAGTCCAGAAGCCACCACGTATAGTTGCCAAATATGCATCCCGTTAAGATCAAACGAATATTTAACGTGTACAAGCTTACGTAACTTACCCAGAACTACTTTTTTCTCTTCTTTCACAATAACATAGTCAGCTTTTACTTTCCCGGCTGAAGACCAGAGACACTGACTCCATTCCTTATTGTTTAAGTCGAGAATAGTGTTTTCGTTTTTTTTACCCTTGTTGAAAATTAATTTTCCATTTTCAGCGGTAAGGATATAGCGATACATTGTTTCTGCTGGGGCATCATCCCAATAGTAAGCCCCTTCTGGGAGCTTGGTCTTGCTTCTTTCTTCTGCTGTTGAAATTCTTGTGGGCTTAGGGAGCTTTGTCCATTCTTCAATGACATAACTTCCATCATCATTGATCTTTGTACATATCCTCCTTGTAACAATTCCAAAGCCACTTTCTTTAATTTTAATGGTATCACCTAGGGGTGGTCCTAAAAACACATCTGCCTCTTTTAAGCTATTACCATTCTCGCAACAACCATTTGCTACCACTATAAAACAGATAAAGATTAAGCAACTAACCAAAGAAAAACCAAACTGTTTCACCCGTCCAAGGATTGTGCGTCCAACCACGATCTCCAGTTTCAACCTCATATCCTCCATTTACTACATATGCTTTAGACCACCTGAACATATCTTTTCTTCGCACACGTGTTTCTTTTGTTTCAGAAGAGCCACTTCCAACACTCCCACATGAAGCATAATGTCTTTTAATTCTTTGCTCTTCTGCTCTGTAAACTTTCTGCCATTTAACATTTGGAACAGGCACTCCGGGCAGAACAACCGGAGGAAACATCGTGATCTTGATAGTTTCCAATTCCCTGACATCTTCCCATTCAGTAAATTCATCCCACTCCTGACACTCAACCTGCTGACACTTACAATTGGGATGGGGCCGTTCCATTGTCGGCGTTTCCGAAATATTGCCATCCATCTTTAAGCAGTTGTCACAAGCCCCCTTACCAGCCTTCCAGATGTACCATTTCTTTACATTATGCCTGCGCGGAGTCGTTCCCCAAATTCCCCCCGCTTCCAAGCCCATTGCATCATTAAAATTGATCGGATCATCCAGACAATACCCGTAAACATCCACATCACCGCCGCCATACCCAAGCGGGTCTTGGGCAGTAAAACGACCAATCTCAGGATCATATTCCCGGAAACCGAAATGAACCAATCCGGTATCTTTATCATTAAGGCCGGATGCAAAGCCTAGCGGCAGATAAAACTGCTTGTTTGTATCTGTTAATATATTTCCAAACGAATCATAGATAATTTTCTTTAGCTCATTTCCCTGATCATCAGCAACCATAAAAACTGATCCGACTTGATCCCTCGCTAAATAATACTTCTTCCCTTCAAAGACCGCGACGATCTGGCTTGCTTCTTCATCATGATTGAAAGTCCATATATTCTTGCCCTTACTGTCAGTGACTGCTTCAAGTGTGGTGAAATCTTTCCATTTATACTTTTCAACAATATTACCGTTAATTTTCTTAGCAATGCGCACACCACGTTCATCGCAAACGTATTCGATAATCCGACCATCAGGCCGTTCAACCTTATACAGCTGCCCGTTGGATAGGTATTCGTATTTAGTAATTCTATTTTTGACTTTCCTCTCAGCCAGACTTCCATAAGCATTGTATGTGTATGTGGTATCACCAGCCTGTAGAAGACGAAATTTATCATCATACTCATAGCTTCTGCGCTCGTATTGCAATGTTTCAGACACCAAACGTTCGCCCTGCTTGCCATACTCGTAAGACTCAATCAGACGGTCATCCTGCCAAACCCTGTTCAATCTTCCACCTTCATCGTATCCATATTGAAGATGAAAAGCATCAGGATCAAACGCGAGCAACCTTTCAACTATGCGCCATTTATCATCACATGCGGTAGCCAGAATGGTAAAAGGATTATCAGCTCCGGGAACGTTAAAAGTGATAGTACGAACTTTTTCATCGGGATCAACTTCAATACCATCCTTGGCGAGTTCGTCATGGATGCTCTCTCCGGTTCCAGTCTGAGCATATGGATGCGGGGACTGCTTTTGCTGGCGCTGCCGGGTAGCAACCTCACAGACTTTGTCTAATTCAGCTAAAACCTCCCTACCATATTCTGTTTCAGACAATCCCTGCGCTAATGCGTGGTCTGAATTTTCACGGATGAACTGAGCATGACACATGCGTTTAATCCGATTATACTGATCCTTCGCAGCCTCATACTCATATTGTTTTTGATCCCACCTGGCCTGTACTTCCGGCTTGCGCATGGTCGGATACAGGATGTCTCCTTTGGAAAAACCGGACCTATCCATACCCGGTTCAAACAACTTCTCGCTTGTGCTGCGCTCCACAATTTCCCATTGAGTTTCGATCTGCATCTCAGGCGGTTCGGTTTCGCCGTACATGCGTTGCCCTGAAGTTAAGTCCTTCCAATCCTTCTTCTTCACAACAAATTCACCAGCCAACCCCATTGCTCCTCCTAAGTTAAATGTTTTCCGCACCTCAATGAGAACACAACATTTTCAGCCAAGCATGCGGAACAAGAAGAGCAACAATAAAAAACAAGGCGGACCTGAAATAGGTAGTTCAGGTCCGCCTTGATGAAAAATGTATCTTTTCAAAATTGCCGTTGTAGGTAAAAACCGAAAACACGGGGAACCATTCACCCCCAAAAATCCCTAAGAATCTCGAAAAGATGTTCCCAATGTGAAAATTTCTTCAATTAATTAAATGTTTGCAACGTTCGCCAACGGCTTTGGGAGCAAGATGCCGGGGGTTCAAATCCTCCTGCTCCGACCACAGAGAATTCAAAGGCCTTACGTTGATGTGACGTAAGGATTTTTTTGGGGGGAGAATATTGTGTCAACTTGGACATATATCACGTTAACTATACTTAGAATACTTCTTCAACTTACTTACAGCGATAGAGACTAACCGGTGGAAACAGAACTAGGCATATTTCTTCCCACTTGGCATACGGAGTTAATGATGGATACGACTATTGCTGATTTAATAAAATTCAATGAGTTCCTGGATTCAACTTTAGATCCCAATAAGTTAGACGAGGAATTCATTACCTTAAGACAGGCCGAGCTAGACGGCATATCAAAAGATTCCGATATCAAACATTTTCCTTTTATTGCCTTAAGCTATGCCAAGTTGATGGAGCTGACCGTTTTATTAGCCGGGAAGTATGCTGACAATTGCCAAAACGTTGATTTTGGTGATCTTGTGATAAACCCCAGACACTTAGATGTTTGTATCCTAAATGCAGCATTAATAACGGAAGATTATGGCGTTACTGAAAACCTTCCGCTTTGGTTCAAAAAACAAGTACGTGAGTGTACTGGCAGCCAATACTCTGAAGATCTGGGGAAAATGGTTGTTGACCCATTCTTGTTATCGCATTTTGTGGAAAGAGGATTACTGCTGAGAATAGTAAAAAAAGAAAGGCATAGAAGATTAAGCGATCAGTTCCGGAACTGCATTCCATATGATCCACAGTCTACTTTTTCAAAAGAGATTGAAGAATTTACCCGCATCGCACACAACCCGGTAAAAGACCTTGGCTGCATGAGCGGAATGATTGAAGGGCTTGATGTGGCGTCATGGCTTGCCAGCAACACGGTATTGAATGTTGTGAAAGGCTGCTTAAAAAACGATCTTATGACCATGCTGCTTGGAGCCATGTCAGACGACTACCTGAAATCAATTAATAAAAAATTTGAGAAGGCACACAATACCTTGGCCTATATAAGCATGGGAAGGAAAAATTTTGCCAATTATCCATATGATGAAAAAGTGCCCATAGCAGAGTGGGCTGAGATCAATAACACCTTGTGCCACTTCAATCTAGATAGGTATGGCATGATTCAGTCAGAATTAAATAGAAGCCTTTCCAATCCTTGTTACAAGAGTCCTTTCCTGAACAGATTGTTGTACAGCACTCCCACAACACAGGACACGAATAAGCTGAAACATAACGTAATGTTTCAGCATCACCTGCCATGCCAAAGGGATCATCGGGAATTAACCATTTGAATCAATGAGCCCCGCTGAGCGATTCAAAATATCCTGCTCCCACCACCGAATGATCAAAAGCAATCCGTTGGCATTAAGTAAGGCTTAATTCTGTCAACTCCCATTAACTTTAAACCGCCGAACAAATTTCCTGTCGATATAATCCTTAATCCTGAAAGCAAGCGACCCGCTGAAGCTTAATCCGTTTTTGAGCAATATGCCTTTTTCATCCCCGGTATTAAATATGAGCAGATATGAGTCGCCCGGATCAAAATCTTTCAGGCTTAGCCCTTTAAGCTGCGCCCGCACATTATGTACGAGCACTGGGTTTTGCCGCACGGCATAAACTCCCACTTTATCCAGTGGGTTCGGTTCGAACCAGATGCAATCACCTCCACCGAAAATTTCCGGATGGGAAACACTTTGCAGATAGCGGTTAACCCTGAGCCCGCCATCCTTCCCTATGGGCAAATCGGATGCGGCGAAGACTTTTGAGGGCTTCACCCCCAAAGCCAGAAAAATGATGTCTTGTTCGTAGTGAAGTCCGTTCTGCAGTAAGATGTCACCTGTTACCACCCGCTCCACGTAACTGCCCTGAACAATCTCAATTCCGCGTTTATTCAGACTTTTAATCGCAAGATTGCGCACCCTTTCCGGCTGGTTGTGCAGAAATTCGCTGCCTGTGAAAATCTTAATTTTCGCACCGAAACGACCTTGTTCTTTGGCTGCGGTCCAAGCGTTGCCAGCGATTTCAAGCGCAGCAGGTCCGCCCCCGCAGATGCCTATACGCACCGGCCGTTCAGAGGCTATTTCCTGAATCCGTATGCGAGCCTGCAAAAGGTTTTGAATGGGTTTTACAGTATAGATATCAGTGCTTACCTCATATGCAAGGTCATTGGATACGGAACTGCCAAGATTGCATGAAAGCACGTCATAGGGAACTTCCTGCCCTGTCTCAAGGATGACTATTCGTTTGTGAGGATCTATGCGCGCAACTTTTCCTAGTACGAACGTTCCGCCGCGACTTTCCACCATTGACTTCACAGGAAAACTTATTTCGGCAGGACGGTAAATACCACCTAGCATCCCCGGTCCCATCCCCGAATAGTAATGCCGTTCATCCGGGCCAATGACCGTAACACGCTGTCCATCCGCAATGAGCTCAGGGATGGCCTCCATAAGCTGCATGTGCGCATGCCCTGCGCCGGCAATGACAAGTTCTCCCATAACAACTCCAATCAGAACGGTTTTATCTACAATGAAAGGCTCTTGCGCTACTTAAATGTAAAACACACGGCTGTAGTGTGTACATGAATATGACCGGAAGTCAGAAGGTTCTACTCCTTGATATTATCAGCAAAATAAGGTTATTTATGGCATGCAACAAAGAACACAACGTTTCTTCATCCAGATAATATCCATTCTCCTACTTCTTTCCTGCCCTTTAACACTTGGAAACACAGGATGTGGAACCGGATTGGAGTTCCCGGAGGAACAAGCCAAGGCATTACAGGCATCCCTTGATCAATCCAGAAGTAACCTTGGATTTCCGGGTGGAATGATCGGTGTAAGGCAGGTTGGCGGAGCAACATGGATGGGGGTAAGTGGAAATGCGAATTTAAATGGCAATGTTGCCTACATAGACGACAATATAATATTTAAAATACAGAACTTATTAATTACTCCTGCCTATGCTGCCGGTACTCCTGTACCAATGAATACAAACATGTACATGAGAATAGGGAGCGTTACCAAAACCTATACAGCTGCACTTATCATGAAACTTGCTGAAGAAGGCAAATTGAACCTTGACGATAAAGTGGACGATTGGATGGGTGCCGGATACTACCCTAACAGCAACATAGCAACCATCAGGCAATTACTGAATATGACTTCCGGCTTTACTAACTATACGCAGACACCAGACTACTTTGCACAATACACTGCCACCCCGAAAGCAACTTTTCAGCCCGAAACTCTAGTTAATTACGCAAGAACCTGCGGAAAGCCATACATATCTTTACCCGGTACAGGCTGGCATTATTCAAATACAAACTATGCCATTCTCGGATTGATTGCTGAAAAAGCAGGAGAAGCAGATTTCAAAACTCTGATTCAAGAAAAAATACTGGATAAATTATACTTACAGATGACGTACGTCCCGGCGATCGATGATAACACAATACGGAGTCCCTATGTAAACGGTTATGAAAAACAGGGCGGTTCATGGGTGGATACAACCGACCACTCCCCCAGTGTTGCTTTTTCCGCAGGAAATATCGTTTCATCACTATCAAACATGCTGAACTGGATCGAAGCGCTACACGAATATCAACTGCTGACAAAAGAATCGGTCGATCAGATGATGACCTTGGTTGCTATGTCTGACGGAAGTCCTTGGAGTGGTGAGATTTTTGGATATGGACTTGGCATAATGTACAACAAAGGAGCCACAGGACATAACGGCGACATTGATGGCTACAAGGTTTGCTTATACAAATACAAAGATCACTATTTTGCAGTAGCAATTAATACCGATACCGCACCTGCAGGTGATGCAGAAGCCGTTTTCTGGGATGCAGTTCGGACACTATATCCCGAGGATAACATTTAAACCAGCTCGTGATATTCCATAAATTCTAAATATCAAGAGATATAAACAACCATTAAGCAAGGAGACTATAAATGAAAAAGCTGAACTCACTTATATTCGCTGTTGTCCTGTTTCTGGCCGGATTCTTTGCCGGAACAGTGTTTGACTCAAACAACGAAAGTAAAGCTGGCGGTCTGGTTTCTAATCAATACTTCTCAGTATACGAACTAAAGGGTCCCAAAGGCTATAGAACCTGCTTTGGTGTCTCTTTTAAAAACGGAGTTTCAAAAAAAGATGTCATTATCGACTGGAAAAGCAATTCCAATTTCGTCGGCTATATAAAAGAATAAGGGCCCCCTCTTGCGAGGACGGCCCGATTTCCAAATTGAATATACCTTTAAACAGTGATCAAATGTTCTTCACTTTTGATGATCTCAGTCAAAGGTGCGCCCCAGAAAATAATTTCAATACCCAGCTTTTCAAGCTGTTGCTTTACTCCCAACTGATCAGCGCAAGCCTCACAAGCACTAAATTCAACTCCGTCTTCCTGAGCATCGGCAATCAGTTTCTGGATATGCACATCTTCGGCAACCAGCTTTGCTGTCGCGCCCCAGACAATGACACGAATCTCTTTCCACCATCCCTTTTTGATGGCGTTATGCGCATACATCATCACCATTAATTCAGAGGTCAAAGGGTCGGCATTGGTCCATAACAGATTTAATTTTCTATCGTTCATATTATCTCCTGACTGTTTAAAACAGCCTACCCCTAAACATATAAAAGTGCCTCAGCAATAAGTCGGATTCTGACAGGATGAATAGAACGCAATATTAAATTGATCTCATTTATCGAGACAGCTTTGCGGGAGTGTCCAAAGTGTCCAATAAGAGATCAAACAATTCAGGCACGCTTCCAGAAACAGACACGGATTCTGCATAAGGCGTTTTCAAAAATCCTTCGCCTTCTGCAGTACTCATCATAAGTTCAAGCGGATTATAAAAATTGTTCACATTCAACAACCCGCAAGGCTTGGAATGAAAGCCCAACTGTTTAAGGGTATATACTTCAAAGAATTCTTCATAAGTTCCTATGCCGCCCGGCAGGGCAATGAAACCGTCAGAAAGCTCAATCATCATTTTCTTTCTTTCATGCATTGTCGGCGTAACATGCAGTTCTGATAACCCCTTGTGGAACTGCTCTTTATCTTTCAAAGCCTGAACAGTTACCCCTATGACTTTTCCACCGGCACCTAACGCCGAATCAGCGAGTTCATTCATCATTCCTGTGCTGGACCCGCCGTACACGCAGGTAATATTGCGTTTAGCAAGCTCCAGTCCTGTTTCTCTTGCTGCCTGCATATACAGAGGGTCATTTCCGGTATTTGAACCTAAAAATATACAAATTGAATTCATACCAAACTCCAACGCTCCACAATTATTCGTAATAACTTAGTAGTTTCTTCAAAATACCATTCAAAGACTTACGATCATCAGCCGAAAGACACCTGATAAATTTATCGGCAACCTCAAACCGCTCATGAATTATTGAGTCAATTAAATCAAATCCCTCTGCTGTTAAAACAACATGGACTCCTCGACGGTCATCCGTATTAATTTCCCGATCGACAAGCCCTTTCTTCACAAGCTTATCAATGCGATTGGTCATAGCTCCGCTAGTTAACAGGGCAGCTTCACACAATTCGCCAACTGATAATTTATAAGGATCTCCTGCGCGCCGAAGCACAGCCAGAACATCAAACTCAGGATTTATAAGTCCATGAGATTTTAAAAATGCTCCCATGGCTTTCTCGGCAAATTTGTTAGCAATCATCAGCCTGCCGTATATCTCCATTGATTCTGATTCCAGTTCCGGGCGTTCTTTTGACCATTGCTCAGACATCAAACCAATTCTATCCATATCTACACCTGCACCTCTTTTTTTGTCTTCATGTGAAGATTCTTTATATGAAGATAAAATTAGAATCAATAAGATTAAACCGCAGTTCAAAAAAAGCCGCCCTCATGAGAAGGCGGCCTGACATTTTCAATACGAACTACGTTTATTAATAAACCTTACGGCGGGAAAAACTTGCTCCAATCACAGAAAAAGTGTTCTCCACTATGAACAAAACTCTATCATCGTGCCTAAAGGCTATCTCTTCCAACTTTTTAAGCTGAATGTTGTTAACAACCGTCATTAAGATATTCTTATCTTCACGCAGATAGGCTCCCTGCCCTTTGATAAAAGTAGCACTCTGCTTCATCTCGTGCAGAATATCATGACTTATCATTTCACTATAATCTGAAATAATAAAAACGACTTTGCGCTGGTTAAACATCGAAAGTGTCTGCTCCACCACCGTGGATGATATGAACACCAAAATCAGCGAGGCGATTATTATATCTAGGGGAAGCTCAAACATACTGAGACTGAAAAGAGTCGCATTAAAGACAAGATAAACCTTGCCTATCCCAATGTTAAACCGCTGAAAAAGATACACGGCAAGCACATCAAGACCGCCGTTTGAACCCAGTGAACGCAAAACTGTCCCGGCTCCGAAACCCATCATCGCTCCACAGGCGACGGCCGCATAAGTGGTATTGTGGACAGCCATTGGGATTGTAATGAATTCATATGAGATTGTGGCTGCAATGGTTGCGTACAGGCTATACCAGAAGAAACGGCGGCTTACCTTTATCCACGCAAACAAGAATACGGGTACGTTGAGAATAAAAAACAGCACCCCCGGGGAAAGCACCCCGGTTTTATAGTAAATAAGTGAAGCAAGGCCGAAAACACCCCCGGCTAGAAATTCGTGGGGAACGGCTAAACTTTTTACAGCGATGGAACATATTGCTGATCCAACTGTAATCAACAATAAATTCCACCATACGGAATAAGTGAAGTCAAAATTAACGGAACTGCCTTTGCCAAGTACAGACTTAACTGGTTCTAACATTTTCCTTGTATGTTTATAGGTTAAACTAATTAACCCAAAACGCTAACAGCTTTGAAGCAGCAATTCAAGGGCGCAAAAATCAAAAACGGCCAATGTTAGTCCGGCTTAAAAAAGGCAAAGTTTAATGTACAGTCAGATAGAAATCTATTTAGTTCAAATCATTAGCATCAACATCATAAACACGAATTTTGTTGCTGCGCGGAAATTCCTTTTTCAAAAGTTTCTTAAGCAGTTTCTTCACCCCCTTGAAGTCTTCTGTAAATTGCTCGGTATCAAATCCGTTTTCGGTCACTGAAAATAAATCTTCCCCCCTGCGCAAGATCACCACTGAGCGGTCACGCTTGTAAGTGCGCAAATCAAGCCCTCGCCCGACCTGAATTTTCTTGAGCTTACGCATGACAGTTTCTATTGCTGAAGCCTTATCAATCATGCATGCAGTGATATCTCTCCATATAAATCCATGTCAATGAACACCATTCACCGAAATAAATAATACATTAGCAATTCCTTTTATACTCGCTATATGCTACCTTTCCACCATATTATCTCTCCACTATTAAAAGAACACACCAAGACTTACCTATCATGAAGCATCAATTCAAAACGACATATAGTTGCTTTATCTTTATCTGCTTATTTTTCATACTCAATATATTCACTATTTCAACTACATATAGCACAGCAAATGCCGGAATGGACGGAATAAATCCGGAAATCATAAAGCAAAAAATCAAGCTTAGCGAAGCAGAAATGGCATGGCTGAAGCAGGATAAAACTGTCACAGTCAGGGTTGGGGACTGGCCCCCTTTCATGATGACGGAAAACCAAATATCCGGGATATCGATTGATTACCTTGATCTGATCGCATCAATTCACGGTATAAAATTTAATTACGCAACCCAGAACGACATATCCTGGCCTGAAGCATTAAAATCCATTCGTTCGCACGATGGAATCGACATGGTTCCGGCCATTCAGCAAACCGATGCCCGTAAGGATTTCATGTCCTTCAGCATTCCTTACCAAACCCTGCCTTGGGTTATTGTTACCCGCGATGACGCTGAATTTGTTGGAGGACTAGATGATCTTGCAAGCAAAACTGTTTCGGTCCAGGACAAATTCATTCTGCAAAAACAAATTGAAAAACAATACCCAAACCTTAAACTTCGGGTAATAAAATCCAGAACTCCCACACTTGACTCACTTAAAGATGTCGCCACGAAAGAGTCCTACGCCACTATCAATGCACTTCCTGTCGTCGTCTACTTTGTCAAAAACTACGGACTTTCAAACCTGAAAGTAGCGGCCCCTGCCAAATTTGATGACCTTAAACTATCTATGGGAATACGCAATGACTGGCCGGAACTTGCTTCCATCATCTCCAAAACAATCCAAGCCATGTCACATAAGGATGTAGCTGCAATCCACAACTCCTGGCTCTCTGTAAATTACGAGCCAAGCATCAGCACAACTGAAGCAAAAAGATATGCATTGTTAGGCTTATTAGCTCTGTGTTTCGTAAGTGGACTGTTTGTAACCATAAACCGCACACTCAAAAAGAAAATTGCCCAGCGGACCAAAGCACTGATAGCCGAATTAGATGAAAGAGAACGCATCCAGAGAGATTTAAAAGTCAGTGAAGAACGTTATGATATGGCCTTGCGCGCTGTAAGTGACGGACTTTGGGACTGGAACCTGCAAACCAATGAAGTATATTACAGTCCGCGTTACTTTGAGATGCTGGGTTATGAACCGGAAGATTTCCCTAACGAATATGAGACATGGCTCTATTTGATGCATCCTGATGACAGAGAGCGTGCTTCTGAAGTAGTAACCGCTTATTTAAGCAAGTTCCCCTGTGATGATCGCAAATCATTATTTTCACAGGAATTCAGACTGCTCACCAAAGAAGGGGAATGGAAATGGATTTTATCACGCGGAAGAGTACCGGAATTCGATGATCAGGGAAATCCTGTAAGACTGATCGGTACCCACATGGACATAACGGACCGCAAAAGAACAGAACAGCTGATGATCCAGACGGAAAAGATGATGTCCATCGGCGGCTTGGCTGCGGGCATGGCCCATGAAATCAACAACCCTCTTGCAGGAATTCTCGGGCATAGCCAAAATATTCGTAACAGGCTGTTCAACAGTACAAAGGCCAACATTCGCGCAGCCGAAAAGCACGGAATCGATCTGCAACAGATTCAGGATTACATGACAGACCGGGAAATCCCCAGAATGATCGATGGAATCCGAACCGCAGGCAACAGGGCTGCCAAAATTGTTTCCAACATGCTCAGCTTCAGCCGTCAAAGCGAGAAAGAGTACTCACTCCATAATATTAAGAATATTTTAGAAAAAGCGATTGAGCTCTCTGCCAGTGACTACAATTTGGAAAAACTATACGACTTCAGGCAGATAAAAATAATCCGTGAATATGACCCAGAAATTCCGCCAATTTATTGCGAAGGAACTGAGATACAACAGGTCTTGATGAATCTCCTGAAAAACGGGGCGGAAGCAATGCGGGATAAGGACTACGATCAGGAATCCCCCCAATTCATCTGTCGGGTAAGTAAAACCCCTCAAGAGGTTGTCGTTGAAATTGAGGATAACGGCCCCGGTATTGATTATACTACCCGTTCCAGAATATTTGAACCTTTCTATACGACCAAAGATGTGGGCAAAGGCACGGGCCTGGGGCTTTCGGTTTCATATTTTATAATAACCAGTCATCATAACGGAAGCATGACTGTAGACTCCAGCCCCGGCAACTGGACCCGTTTCACTATCCGAATTCCATTTGAATAAAGTTTGATATGGGAAAAAAGACTAAGCCACGAATTACAGCCTTCCTTTCTGTACAGGAAGAGTAATAGTAAACCGTGCTCCCTGACCGGGAACAGAACTAACCGTGAAAGTTCCACCGTGATTCTGAGTAATAATGAAATATGAAACTGAAAGGCCCAAGCCTGTTCCTACACCGACGGACTTGGTGGTAAAGAATGGCTCAAAAATTCTTTTTCGAATTTCATCCTTTATTCCGGGACCATTATCTTCGACTTCAATAACAACAGAATTCCCGATGCTGCGCGTCCGCACGTATATTTCTGGTGTTGAGCCGAAAAAACCGTGTTCGCGCATGGCCTGCGCTGAATTCTTGAAAAGATTAAATAAGACCTGCTCGATCTCGCCCTGTGAACAAATTATATCCGACACATCAGGTGAAAAATCACGCACTATATTAATATGAGTGAAGTCATATTTCTGCTTCAAATCATAATCCTTGGCAGATAGCTCCAAACAATCTTCGATCAAATCGTGAACATTAACTGTTGTTACTATGTTCTTTCCGGGTTTGCTGAACTTCAACATGTTGGAAACAATTTTAGCTGCCCGCATACCGGAATCCTTAATCCCTTTAATGACAGAATTAATCTTGCGGGCCTCAAGATACCCCTGCATAGCATCCAGCGAACACCCTGCTTCATCTGCGGCATCAGCATTGGCTTTAATTTCAGGAGAGAACCTGCGCTCCAAATTTTGAGCCCCCTGCACTATCCCGCCAAGGGGATTGTTGATTTCATGGGCCATACCTGCTGCAAGTCCACCGATAGATATCATTTTTTCTGTCTGGACCATAATTTCCTCCATGCGCACACGGGCGGTGACATCATCAATCCTGACCACCACCCCTTTGACCTCAAAGCCACGCAGGGGAAAAGCCGTAATATCAAATATATCTGTTGAATCTTCGCTGATTACGGTCCGTTCAATAGTTTTCGGAGAATTGAATTTCTTTGCTTCGGCAATAACATCAACAATATCTTCGTGACCTGAAAAAAAACTTTCCACATTTTCCGGCTCAATCTCAGTGGAATCCAGATTGAACAACTCCAAAGCACGATTATTACACTGGCAGACATCCATATCCTCATTGACCCAGATCAGGGCTGAAGGCATGGAATCAATTACACTTTGAAAATATCTTTTCGAAACAATTAATTCGTGTTCCCGTTCACGAACCTGTTCAGCCATTGAATCGAAAACTCTGCCCAAGTTATCCAGCTCCACAAAACCGCTTTCCTGTGATGCAGATGTGGGATAATCCCCCTCGGCAACGGCAGAAAGTTTCCTGACATAGCCAACCAGCGGTGTAACCACGCCTTCGCGAAACTCCTTCTTCAACGCAAAAAGCAAAACCATGAAAAAAAAGACAACCAGCAAACCGATCAGCAAACCAAGAGCAATTACGGGCTGAAACAGAGAATAGGCCGAACAGCCGACCAAAAGCTTCCAGCCGGTTCCGGTGACATTCACAACACGGCCAAAAGAAAGCCTGTTTTCTGCATGGTAAAATTCCACATCACCGGGAGCCAATGTCTTTTTAAAAATATCAAGATTTCCAACATTGGCCTGTATTTTAACAAGTTCACGATCAGGATGAACAATCAGGTTACCATAAGAATCAGCAAGTATTATTATCCTGTTGGAAGATAGAAAACCGTAAATAAATTTCTGCAAAGCACCGAGATCCAACTCAGCCACCAGCTTTCCGCCGCCCCGCACTGGTATACTGATGTACAGCACCAGCTTTCCGGAGTTCGGTGAAATCATCGGAGAAGTCAGTACGCGCTTGGAATCATCCGAACCGCTAAACCGGATTGGAAAATCAACACCCTTAATTCCATGAGGAGCTACCGCTATAATATTTTCGTTCTTATCTAGAAGGATGAGCCTATCAAACTGCCCGAAACGGTCATGTAATCCGCTGAAGTAATTACGAAGACTATCAACGTTACCTTCTCCGCTCATAATAGCTACAGAACGCAGAACATCCTCCGCGCCATCAATATAAAACTCCACATTGCGGGAGAGAGATCTCGAAAGATGAACGATCTCCCGTTCCAGTGTATTGATTTGATTCAACCCCACAATGGAAACCAGAATAACGGTCATTATTAAACCAGGCACAAGGATCCATTGAACCAACTTGCCCTGAAAGATCTCAACAACCGAGTCTCTGCTCATTTCTCTCTCTTGGAGACTGTGACAAAATGACCGTCTTTAACAGTCACAATATGTCCATTACGTTTTACATCACCGAACTCGTCAATTTCAAAAGGCCCGACCAAACTATCATCAAAGCTGATTCCGGTAATGGCACCACCGAGACCTTTGGTACGTCCTCCATTCCTTTTCACTGCCTCAGCAAAAACCTGCACAGCCTGATAGCCGAAAACAGCCGCAAAATTAGGAGGCCACCCAAAACGTTTAATAAATCTATCCTTAAAATCCACGTAGAGTTTTTCAGGATCATCTTCAGCAAAATGGACCACAAAAATTATCCCTTCCACGCTTTTACCGCCGGTCTGAATCAATTCTTTGGTATATCCCCACATGCTGCTCAAAATAGTCCAATTTGTTTTGTTCAGGGTACAAAACTGGGCAAACCCGGCTAAATCTCGTGCCGAGGTAACCATGACCACGGTATCGGGGTTCATACCCTTTAATTCATCAACAACTTTCTGCCAGTCAATGGAACCCTCATGTTTACCTACGCTGACCGCACCAACAAAATCACCGCCTTTTGCTGCAAATTTTTCAACAAATACATCCTTGTAAGGAGCGGTAAAGGCCGGATTTGAATTATCCCAGACGACAGCCAGCCTTCTTTTATCAAGCTCATCCACAGAATATTCTGCAAGACCTTTTGAAAGATCAGTAAGGGTAGGAATTACCCTGAAAAAATTATCTTTAATCCCTTGCAGCAAGGGAGTTGAGGTAGTGGGCGAAATATAAACAACATTGCTGTCCGCCATGTCGCGCACCGCAGTCATTGATTGAGAACTTGTCATATGGCCGATAATTACTGAGACTCCCTCAGCTATGAGCTCTTTGTCTGCCTTAACAGCACCTTCAGGTGTATTCTGGTCGTCCCGTACGATGAGTTCAATTTTACGACCGTCAATTCCTCCAGCTTCATTTATGTCCTCGACAGCCAGCAAAGCCCCATTACGGCCCTGAACGCCTAAATCAGAATATTTACCTTTGAGGGTTCCTGAAAAGCCAAGACGGATAGGATCATCAGAGCATGCACTCAATGACAGACACAGAAACAACAGCCATAAAAAGATGCCCTTTTCAATTAACTTGAAATATTTTTTCAACATTCACTCCTCCTGCGTTAAGGCCACAAGAACTTAAACTAACTATAACCAAAAAGGACACTGAACGCCAAGAATGATAAATAAAAAAAGGCTGTCCCTGCATAAGCAGGAATATGTTCTATCAAGCTGTAAACAACCTTCCTGAATAGATTATCGTTAAACCCTGTTGACCCAACTTCAGCTTAATCGTATTTTTTATCTTAGTTCCAATTTACTAAAATGAGCAGCCGGAGAGTATATGGGCCTTAAATTCAGACGAAAAAATGCGACAAGACCACCGTTGCTCTTTGTCAGTGATGTTCGGCGTGAATTTCTTATCGCTGATATTACCCGGAATTCAGTCCCGCGCGGTATGTATTACCTGCTTATGGGCGTAGCTGCATTCATTGCATCCATAGGGCTCACAGCCGACAGCCCGGCAGTAGTAATCGGGGCAATGCTTGTCTCACCTCTGATGACACCTATTTTCGGACTTTCACTTGGATTGGTGCGAGGTGAAATGGACCTCATCCGCGCTTCTATCTTTTCAGTAACAGCTGGAATTTTAATCGGAATATTAGGCGGCATACTTATCGGAAGCCTCCCGATCTTCTTTGAGCTGACCCATGAAGTAATCTCAAGAACAAAGCCCAACCTGCTTGACCTTGGAGTCGCCGCTTTTGCCGGAATAGCTGGAACAGTCGCCCTCATTGACGAACGGGTGAGCCCGGTTATGCCCGGAATCGCAATAGCCACATCCCTTGTTCCTCCACTATGTGCCAGCGGTCTTTGCATCGCGCTTCACCAATATTCTGATGGCTGGGGGGCTTTTCTGCTCTTCTTCGCCAACTTTCTGGTTATTCTTTCTGTTGCCAGCGTGCTTTTCATTATTACCGGGTTTATTCCTCATTCCGAGGATGAACCACTGCCTCGGCTGATAAAGCATTTCTCCGTAACCACTATAGGGCTGATCATTGTTGCAGGATTTCTAACCAAATCCCTCGTGGAGGTCGCCCTTTCCCGGCAGATCGACAACAGTTTACGAACCGTAGCAACTCAGGCAATTACATCAATTCCTAATACAACCATTGAAAAGATAAGCCATGAAATAGATGAAGGTGCCGTAAACGGCTTCATCACTCTTAACGGGCCGACATCACTTAAAGCTAAGGCCATAAAAACTATGGAAGAACATGCTTCGCAAGTTCTTCATAAACCAGTAAAAATCATTGTCCGCACCAGCATTACCCAAAGTATTTCTTCCTCTCCGCAATCAACCAGCGCCCTGCTAAACGCCCATGCCAAAAAACAACATATAAAGCTTGAGCAAAGCGCCATGATTCTGGAACAGGCAGAACTATTGCTCCGCAGTATTATATCCGAATATCCATGGTACACTCTTGCAGGAATTAATTACGCAAAACTTAAAAGCGGTCCGGGTCTGATCATCGAGATCAGCGGACCTGAACGCCCTATGCCGGAATCAGTTGAGAGGTTGGAGAAAGTGCTGCGTAAGAATACCGGAGTAAACGACCTTTCGCTGATCATCCGCTACTACAAAAGCTACGACATAACCCGCAACGGCAGGAATCTGTTCGGAGTTCACTATTCAGGAAAAGAATCCCCACAGGCCAAAACAATTGAACAACAAGCCGCAAAGTTAATAGGTGAACTGCGGAACATATTCCCAATCCATGTTGAGGCCCAGCCTATGAAAAAAGGCTGGAAAATCATGGCGGATGTTACCGGAGCGCGCCTTGTTCAAAGTAAGGAAATTAAAAAGATAGAAAAGAAGCTTACAGATATGCTTTCGGCTCCGGTCAAACTATACGTGTATTCGAAAACAGAAGGTGTGATTGAGAATGACGGCATTAAACCCCTTGAATTTTTCAATACTACACACCAGATC
The DNA here is from genome assembly GCF_000023445.1 of Maridesulfovibrio salexigens DSM 2638. Lineage (GTDB taxonomy): Bacteria > Desulfobacterota > Desulfovibrionia > Desulfovibrionales > Desulfovibrionaceae > Maridesulfovibrio > Maridesulfovibrio salexigens. The sequence continues at coordinate 3,506,966 of NC_012881.1, forward strand.
AAACGCCTTGATTTGAAATAGAGACTCTATGCTGTAAATTTCAAAGGCCAAAGGCACCAATTTATCCAAATCAGTCTGGATGCCTTCCCCTCCATTTGTTATGATCATTATGATTATTAACTTAGCAGCGGGAAGAACTATTGAAATACTATCATAAGCTACTGCTTTTAGGCCTGATATTAGTTCTGGTTTGGACCGGGTCCATATTTTTCTTTTACAACAGAATTGTTCAGGCTGAAGAAGACAATATATACAGGTCTGCCCTGAAAGAAGCAGAGGTCGCCTTTGAAAAAGACCTGACCTACCGCCGTTGGGTGGCTGGGCTGGGAGGTCTTTACGCCGAAGTTTCTCCAAAGCTTCAACCGAATGACTACCTACATGTACCGCAGCGTGATGTTACTACGACTGACGGGGAAATAATGACCATGATAAACCCGGCATACATGATGCGCATGGTCTACGGGATGATGGATGAAGAAGCAGGATTGCACGGTCATATAACCAGCCTGAACCCCATACGCCCCGAAAACAAACCTTCTGCATGGGAAGCAAAGATTCTAGAATCATTTAATAATAACCCTGCTGATTTTCATGCACTAGCTACAGAAAACGAAAAGCCGGTTCTCCATTTCATGCGGCCTATGGTCACGGAAGAAAAATGTCTCAAATGCCATGCTCAGCAAGGCTATAAAGTTGGAGATATCCGAGGCGGAATAAGTGTAACAGTCCCGATGTCGGAATATCAACAAACCATGAAAGCGTTTATCGCTGAGACCAACAGCTCATTCATAACAATATGGATCGCCGGAATACTATCCATAATCATCGTATTCAACACCCTGAGCCGATATGAACGGGCTCGCTGCAAAGCTGAAGATGAATTAGCCAAAACCAAAAACTATCTGGCCAATATAATCAACTCCATGCCATCTATTCTTGTGGGAGTGGACCCGGAAGGCAAAATCACCCATTGGAATATGGAAGCAGAAAAAATAAGCCGCATCAGCTCCAATGACGCAGTAGGTCTTCCTTTATCCCAAGCTCTGCCCGACATGCAAAACGAGCTGGAGAGAATTCTTGAAGCAATGAAAAACCGAGTTATCGAAACCGACTCAGTACAGACCAAAACAGATGCAGGAACCACCCGCTACGATGACATTACTATTTATCCGTTGATAGCCAACGGAGTTGAAGGCGCAGTGATACGCATTGATGATGTGACTGAACGTATGAATCTGGAACAAATAATGATTCAGTCTGAAAAAATGATGTCTGTAGGCGGTCTGGCTGCTGGAATGGCCCATGAAATCAATAATCCTTTAGCCGGAATTTTAGGGCATGCGCAAAACATAGAGAAACGTTTGCTAAGCGATATGGAAAAGAACAAAAGCGCTGCCACTGAATGCGACATTTCGCTCGTTAACTTACGAAAGTACATGGACAAACGCCAGATTCCTAAAATGCTCACCGGTATTAAGGAATCTGGAAACCGCGCAGCTACAATCGTTTCCAATATGCTCAGCTTCAGCAGAAAAAGTGACAAGATAAACAGACGTTATCGATTGGATGAACTGCTTGAAAAAACAATTGAACTGGTCGCCAACGATTACAATTTAAAGAAACATTACGACTTTAGAAAAATTGAAATTATCCGCCAGTACGATGAAAACACACCTGCTGTTCACTGCGATGGCAACGAAATACAACAGGTATTCCTTAACCTGCTCAAAAACGGTGCGGAAGCTATGAGTGAAAAGGACTACGCTCAGGATCAACCTAGATTCATCTGCCGTATTAAAGACGAAAAGGATATGGCCATTATCGAGATCGAAGACAATGGTCCGGGAATCACCATCCAACCGGTAAACAGAATATTCGATCCCTTTTTCACCACTAAGGAACTGGGCAAAGGAACCGGACTGGGACTCTCGGTTTCATACTTCATCATTTCCGATCAACATAACGGAATAATGGAAGTAAATTCCATTCCCGGTGAATGGACAAGGTTCACAATTAAGCTGCCATTAAAATGAGAGACTGCTCCGTTATGAGACTGCTTTCTCGAAAAGCAGAAAGGCCCCGAGAACGGGGCCTTTCTTATATACAGTGAGATACAGCGGTTAAGCTGCGTATGTTCTACTATTTGAAAGCCATGGTAGCTTCAACAGCTTTCTGCCAGCCTTCGTACAGCTTTGCAGCTTCTGTTTCTTCCATTTTAGGATCGAACTCACGGTCGATACCGAAGTTCTTTTTGATGTCGTTTTTGTCTGCCCAGAAACCAACTGCCAGACCTGCGAGGTAAGCAGCACCGAGAGCGGTGGTTTCGATGCACATGGGGCGCTCAACAGGAACACCGAGGAAGTCGGACTGGATCTGGAGCAGCAGGTCGTTAGCTACTGCGCCGCCGTCAACACGGAGTTTTGCCAGCTCGATACCGGAGTCAGCTTCCATTGCGGAAAGAACGTCTTTGGTCTGGTAGCAGAGGGACTCGAGGGTAGCACGAACAAAATGTTCTTTAGTGGTACCGCGGGTCAGACCGAACATTGCACCGCGAACTTCGGAATCCCAGTAAGGAGCACCGAGACCTACGAATGCGGGAACCATGTAAACGCCTTCGGAGCTCTGTACGCGAGTTGCGTAGAGTTCGGAATCTTTAGCGTCACGGAACATTCTCATACCGTCGCGCAGCCACTGAACAGCGGAACCTGCTACGAAGATGGAACCTTCAAGAGCGTATTCAACTTTACCGTCAACACCCCATGCGATGGTGGTCAGCAGGCCGTTCTTGGAAGGAACTGCTTTTTCACCGGTGTTCATGAGCATGAAGCAACCGGTACCGTAGGTGTTTTTAGCCATACCTTCTTCAAAGCAAGCCTGACCGAACAGAGCAGCCTGCTGGTCACCGGCCATACCGGAAATGGGGATTTCCATGCCCTGGAACTTATCTTTGTGGGTATTGCCGTATACTTCAGAGGAAGGCTTAACTTCGGGAAGCATGGAAGCGGGAACAGTAAGAGCTTCGAGAATTTCTTCGTCCCACTTGAGCTCGTGGATGTTGTACATGAGAGTACGGGAAGCGTTGGTGTAGTCAGTTACGTGAACTGCGCCGCCGGTGAGCTTCCAAACCAGCCAGGTATCAATGGTACCGAAGAGGAGGTCGCCAGCTTCAGCTTTTTCGCGAGCACCTTCAACGTTGTCGAGGATCCATTTTACTTTGGTGCCGGAGAAGTATGCATCAATAAGCAGACCGGTTTTTTCACGAACGATAGGATCAAGACCTTTTTCTTTAAGTTCGTTGCAGATGTCCATGGTCTGACGGGACTGCCATACGATTGCGTTGTAAACGGGCTTACCGGTATTCTTGTCCCAAACAACAGTGGTTTCACGCTGGTTGGTGATACCGATAGCTGCGATTTCTGCAGCAGGAACGTCGGCGAGGGCTTCAGCAACTACGGACTGGACAGAAGACCAGATTTCCATAGCGTCGTGTTCAACCCAACCCGGATTGGGAAAAATCTGGGTGAATTCTTTCTGGGTAACTTTTTGAATCTGTCCAGCTTTGTCGAAAATGATTGCGCGAGAGCTGGTAGTACCCTGGTCAATTGAAAGTACGTATTTCTTTTCCATTTTTAAATTTCCCCTTTTGGTAATTAGGGGTGAAGCATGACTTCACCCCGTATTATCATTTAAATTCTATCTATCAATCGTGAGATTTAGCCGACAAGAGCTTTGTAAACCAGAGCACCTGCAACACCACCGCAGATAGGTGCTACAACAGGAATCCAGGAGTATCCCCAGTCGCTGTCGCCTTTACCGGGAATGGGCAGGATGGCGTGAGCAATACGGGGACCGAGGTCACGAGCAGGGTTGATAGCGTAACCGGTGGGACCACCAAGGGAAAGACCGATTGCGAGAATGAAGAAACCTACAACCAGGGGGTTCAGGCCCTGAGAGAATTCGTTGGCGCCGATACCGAGGATGATGAATACCAGAAAGAAGGTACCGATAAATTCGCAGAGGAAGTTTTCACCGGTGCAGCGGATAGCAGGGCCGGTAGAGAATACAGCCAGTTTCAGGCCAGCATCCTGAGTGGGTTCCCAGTGGCATTTGTAGGTGAAGTAGCAGATTACTGCACCGATGAATGCGCCGATCATCTGGCCGGCAACGTAGAGGGGAACACTTGCCCAGGGGAAATATCCGCCGGCAGCAAGACCGATGGTAACAGCAGGGTTGATGTGTGCGCCGGAATATTTACCAGCTACGTAGATTGCAAATGTTACTGCCATACCCCAACCCATAGTGATGACAATCCAGCCACCGTTCTGGCCTTTGGATTTTTCAAGAAGGCAGTTGGCAACTACGCCGCAACCGAAAAGGGTAAGAATCATTGTACCAATTAATTCGCCTAAGAAAGGACTCATAATCACTCCCACATCTCTTAAAGCAGTTAAAACACAAATTCGTTTCTTTTCGGAAACGAATACCACCTCGCGCTCGAATGTATCTCACGCTTTTTCCATTTCCTATGAGCTAACACTATTTTGTAACAAACAAAAAATCAACCCCATAATGTTCAAAATCGAAAAGAAATTTTCACTTTAGACTTTCGGTTTAGCAAAAATAGTTTGATATTAAACAGTTGCAACATCTATTTCCAAAATATATTTTCTCTTCTAATACCTCCTTACCCTCCAGCAGCACGGGTTTTGTGACACATAACAACATCTTCACCTCTTTTACCTGAAACGAAAAAGACGCAATACCGTTAACACAAACGATTCCATGTAAGCACTTCTGCATGCTAAATGAACACCTGTGTAAAGAAATTGAAATGGAATATACTCGATTTCCAACATGGGCACACTATTTTTTTGCACATTATTGAAAAAAAAGAAGCCGTCGGCCCAGGCGACCGACGGCAAAGGGAAGTGGTGACGGGGGTAGGGAAGCCCCCCATCGTTCTTTGGAGAATATAGTGCACTAAAAACAGTGCTAAATATGTTCATGCAATAGTCAGGACGGGTGTTGATGCAGTAGGGGTACATCAACACCCAACCCGGTAAATCGCAATATATTATATGTTAGTCTACAATGTAGTTCTTAGCCAGCTCCTGGAACTGTTCAACCTGTTCTTTGACCCAAGCTTCATCTTTACCAAGCTCTTTAGCCATAATTTCAGCAGCCTTAGGAGCAACTTCATTAGCAGCTTTTGCGTCAATGATCAGAGCTCTGGTCCTGCGGGACAAAGCATCGCCGACAGTCTGAGCCCATTCGTGACGGGCAGCCCAGACAACTTCAAGCCAAGAGTAAGGCAGTCTTTCATGCATGCGCGCATCAAGCTCAGGAGATTCTTCAGCCAGAGCCATGATTTCAGCAGCTTCGCTACCGTAAACATGCATGTGATCGTTGTGATCAAACTCTTCAGTGTAACCGTGCAGCTTAACGTTCTTGGTCACGCAGGGACGGAAAGGCAGGCCGCCCATCTGGATTGCGTTATCAATGCAGTCTTCAGCCATGTGTCTGTAAGTGGTCCATTTACCACCGGCAATAGTCAGCAGTTTGTTGGGAGACACAGTCAGGTAATGATCCCTTGAAAGTGCGGAGGTGGATTCAGAATCACCTGCTGCGATAAGGGGACGAATACCGGTGAAAACACTGCGAACATCAGCACGGGTAGGTGCCTTGGCAAGATAACGAGCGGAGTGCTCAACGAGGAAGTTGATCTCCTCTTCAAGGGGCTTGGGCTCCATGCAGACACCGTCAAGAGCGGTATCAGTGGTACCGACAACTACCTTACCGTGCCAGGGCACGAAGAAAATTACACGGCCGTCATCGGTCTTGGGAACCATGATACCGGTTTCACCACCGAGGAATTCACGATCGATAACGATATGAATACCCTGGCTGGGTGCGATCAGTTTCTTATGCTCGGGGTTATCCATGTTCATAACGTCATCGGTGAAAATACCGGTAGCGTTGATAACAGCTTTGGCTTTGAGCTCGTAGCTCTTACCGGACAGCTTATCTTCTGCCTGAACACCACAGACGTAGCCGGTGGAGTTCTTAACCAGACCGGTAACCTTAGTGTGGTTCATTGGAGAACCACCCATATCTGCCATGGTACGGGCAAGAGTCAGAGCAAGACGGGCATCGTCAAACTGGCCGTCATGGTAGGTTACGCCGCCCTTAAGACCTTTGGCGAGAACACCGGGGACTTCCTGCATAACTTTACCTTTAGTAAAGATCTGGGAAGGACCGAAGCTGTATTTTCTAGCCAGCATATCGTAGCATTTCAGGCCGATGCCGTAGTAGGGAAGACCCCACCATTTGTAGTCGGGAACGATGAATTTCTGGTTGTAGCACATGTGCGGAGCGTTCTGCTTGAGAATTCCGCGTTCGTACAGGGCTTCCATAACCAGGGAAATATTACCCTGAGCGAGGTATCTAACACCACCGTGAACCATTTTAGTACTACGGCTGGAAGTAGCTTCGGCAAAATCGCCCTGCTCAAGAAGAAGAACGGAATAACCACGTGCAGCAGCATCAAGACCGGAACCGAGACCGGTAGCACCACCACCTATAATAATGAAATCCCAGACTTTTGAGCTATCTTCCATCTGCTGAATATAATCTGAACGTTTCATGCAACACCCACTCTATAAACCGACCGCGAACGGTGGATAAAAATTGTAATGAATTTATGAACCCGAAATCGAAGCAAAAAACTCTCGAGAGTTCGGATTCCTCCCTCACATCATAATGTAAAAACGAAACGCCGAAAATTTCTAAACCACCTCTTTCCGTTTCGCTTTTGAACAAAATGTGACATATTGAAAACAATATGACAAGAATTTATTTTCATTTTGCAAGACTTTTATATAAAAAGAAAATAAAACCCAGACCTTACGCCTAAAAATACATTTTCGATCAGTGAATCAAAAAAGAACACTTATTACTTAGAATCAGCAATCAAAACCATTTAATATCTTTCAGATTACCATTTTTTCGTTTATAAAAAGCAAAATGATCACTGCTGCAATCTCAAGTTTAAGAAAAGGAAATGGTTTACCTTGCTTGTGGGCGCGAGTGCTGCTAAAGAAAACTTATTAACGATCAATTTTCATTTTACATGAAATGAATACCTTTGGGTAGAAAAAGAACCAAAAAATACCGAAGTCTCTCATTATATAAATAAAATTGTTCGGTGGCGAAAGGAAGGAGCGGTCGGTTTGACTGAAAGACAAAAAAGAAAACAGAAAGGCATGAAGTTCAACCTCGAATCATTATCCAAAAGACAACGGGAAATCTTTAACATTGTAAACGAAAGAGGCTTCACTCCCATTGAGTCCCTTGCACAACATTTTGAAGTAACTCCCCAGACAATCAGACGTGACATCAACAAACTCTGTAAAAACAACCTACTGCAACGCTTTCATGGCGGAGCAGGCAGGGCTTCCAGTGTTGAAAATGTTGATTACAGTGCACGCAGAAATATCCTGCATCAAGAGAAACGGCTCATTGCAGAAATGGTTGCCAAACATATTCCTGAACATGCTTCCATGTTCATTAATATCGGAACAACCACCGAGGAAGTAGCCAAAGCCCTTTCCAATCACAAATCGCTACGCATCATCACCAACAACCTCAACGTTGCCCAGACAATGAGCAATAATGACTGCGAAGTAATCGTAGCCGGAGGTATGGTCCGCCAGCGAGACAAGGGAATCACCGGGGAAGCCACCGTTGAATTCATCAAACAATTCAAAGTGGACTACGGTATTATCGGTGTTTCCGGCATAGATGAAGACGGCACACTGCTCGACTACGACTACCACGAAGTTCGCGTAGCCCGAGAAATCATCAACAACGCCCGTAACATCTTTCTGGTCACAGACCACACCAAATTTAACCGCAACGCTATGGTCCGCATTGCCGACCTCGGTGAAATCGACGCAATATTCACCGATAAGCGTCCACCGCAAGTTTTCTGCGACCTCATGAAAAGCAAAGAAGTGGAACTCTACGTAACTGAACGGGATTCCGAAAACGAAGAATAAAAAAAGGCGGCTCACACGAGCCGCCTTTTTCATTTAATGTTCATTTTCAAAAAAAGCGATCACATTAAACACTTCAACCCGCCCATAGCCCAAGGACAATGTCCGCACGGCACTTCCACGCCCAGACAATCAACCTCAAACTCATTGCTGCGCCCGATAATATCGTCACAGGGAACCATGGGACAGTTTGAGCAATAGGGATATTCGTATTCAAGGACCTCGGCACGAAAGGCTTTATAAGGTAGAGAACTCCAGATTTCATCAATATCAACTTCAGCAATATTTCCAAATTTCTTCTGGCGGAGCAGTTTTTCACTGCCATCCAGAAAACAGGTGCAACTGTGCCAGAGAAACTGACAAGGCGAAACTTCACCCTTTGAGGTTATAAACGAAACGCCATCTTCAATAAATAAACATCGTAATTCGTTTTCGGCCATAAGGGGAGGCAAATGCAATTCTACTCCCAGTTCTTCGGCTAGCTTTTCCGAGCAGGCATATATTTCCCTTAACTTCTGATATTCCTCTGTCTGATTGCGCTGATCCCAATCAGCAAGGCTGCGCAGATTAATCCAGACATTGCGGCGCTCAGCTTCAGCACGCATTTCGCGAATCAAATCGAAAAGCTGTTCCCGTTTCATGCTTCGTCCGGGAGTCCAGACAAAATCAAAATAGTTCTGCAAATCCTGACCGCGTTCGCGGGCAATGGATTTCCATTTATCAAAAATCTCAACCGCTGCTGGAGTGTTGGGGTTGAACAGGGATTGTTCCTGCATGGATCTATGGTAGGCGAGAACATGAGAACAAAGAATGAATTCAACTCCCTGCCCGGCGGCCCAGCGGAGAACATCGGGCAACTGCCTGTATGTATCGGACATAAGGACAAATTCCGCGCCCAGCCTGATCTTTGTACCGCTCTCCTGCGCTGCCTGATTCAAAAGCGAAAATGTTCGCGCCAGACGGTCTGTACTGGACTGCCCGTGCAACTCCCCTTCAGTGGCTGATGAATCCAATGAATCAACAGAAACACAAAAGGTATCCACCCCTGCGTCTACCAGTTCCCGGGCTCGTTGATCCGTGAAGAGCAGCCCGTTGGTTTGGAAGCCGATAGAACCACGCTCAGGCATGCGTTCACGGGCAAAGGATGCCATCGCCGCCAGATCAGGATGCAACAAAGGCTCGCCGATCCCGTTCAGGACCAGCTTTTCGCAATGTTCCAAGGCCGGTCCTAGCTTCTTGAAATCTTCAAAGCTCAAATCCGTTTCGGAAATATCGCTTTCGGGTGCATATTTTACACACATGGAGCAGTTCATATTGCAACGAGTGGTAACTTCCACCTGAAGCTGTGCAGGATAATCACGAAAAGATGCAGGAAATAATTTTAGGGGACCGTCAGCAATTCTTTTCAACATGCCACCCACCCTCATATATTAGGTTCATTTTAATTTTCTTTTTTTGCCAAACAGCAAAGCTATGAAATTCCATAATAAGTCGCAAAAGTCAAAATTGAGGCTACAAAGCACGCTCAAAAGGCCCTTGACCTGACCCGTATTTTCATGATGAAAAACCTTCAGCACAATCAATTCAACTTTACCCGCAGCATCCTGCAGCGGATATGACTTTAATCAAATTCAGAGGACGAAATGGAAAACATCTCACTTCAACCGACCATGTTCACTCCCCTCGGCGGAGTTGAAGCACCTGCGGACACCCATGTTTTCACCCCTAAAGGCGTCTGTGCTAAACTGATCCGCTATAAAGTGGAAGGTGACAAACTTACCTATGTAAATTTCACCGGCGGTTGCGATGGCAACCTCAAGGCAATCTCCGCCCTCGTGGAAGGCATGGAACTTCCCAAGATCATCGAGACCCTTGAAGGTATCACCTGCGGCAAGAAAAACACCTCCTGTGCTGACCAGCTTTGCAAGGCTCTGCACGAATATATGGAAAGTTAAGACGATTTTCATTGTCACGAAAAAAAAGGCGGTTGTCGATTATCGACAACCGCCTTTTTTTATTCAGCGTTTATAGCCGTAAATCTAAGCTTTTACGATGGCATGAACCTGCTTACGCAGGGCTTCCTTTCCATCCTTCTGCATCAGGTGGTAAAGAGTCATGATTGTGGCCTGACTGAAAACAGTGTTACGGAAAGCATGGAACTTAGCAGACTTGAGATCAGCCTTCTTCATACCGTAATCCTGCATGGCGATTTCTTCCATAGCCGGGATAAGCCACTTTGCGGCAGGAACAGTCAGCACCCAGTCGTGGTCACCGAGGTGAGTGACAAATGCCTCCATACTACGCTGCAAAGGAAGAGTCTTGCCGTCAGCAGCAAGCAAGCCGTATTTTACCGGATCAACATCAGCAATGATCGCTGCGGCCTTCAACCAGCGGACCGGACCTTCTTCGTCCTTGGTAAAACCGGGATGATTATGGGCACAGGCCTGTGCAACACATACTTCGGCAGGCAATCCACGCACAATGGATTCAGCAACACCGAGAACATGGTGCTCACCTGTTCCGGCCAGTTTGTTCTCATTACGGCTGGAGCCGTCTTTCTGCCACTGGAAAACCCATGGTTTATGCAGGTCATGCAGGATCTGGGCAGCAACAACCACATCGCGATCAAGATTGAAACCGTAAATTTTAGCGTAGTTGTCGTAGAGAGCCAAAGACATTTCAACGTTCAGTGCTGTATGAGTGGCCAGACCGCCGGGATAGCTGTGGTGGCTGGTGTATCCACTGCCGGGAGCAGTGTAGAATGGCTGGTTGGCTTTAGTGGAAGAACCGTTTTCAGGCAGGAAGGCATCATAAGAAACACCCCCAAGCCAACCGTTATTTTCAAGTTTCCGATAAACGTCTTTCTTACGACCGGAAACAGCACTCATAAGTTTGGGAGCAGGATTAGCTATGATTTCCTGCACTGCTTTACGAAGCTTGGGGTTCTTGATGCTCCCGGCCTGCCTCTGAATATACTTCCATGACTCCATGACCGCACCAGAGTTCTCAGCCATCTGCTGCGGAGTAAGTTTCATACATTCATTTATTGTAAACTCAGTGTAGGAAGCTTCTGCCATCGCAGGCATTGCAGAAACAGCTACAGCAGCCCCGGTGACAATACCCATTTTCAAAAATTCGCGTCTTTCCATAGTACAACTCCTTGTATACTTGATTAGTCCTCCCCTCGGACATGGAATATATGCGCGATATTCTTGACAGATAAATTACGACAAGACCCCGTTTTGATTACAACATTGTTTCAATATGAAAATACGGGACAAGATTGGAGGCTAGCAATGATCACTGGAAAGGAGATTGAGTCCCATCACTTCCGGAACGGAGGATTTGGGTAGGTCATCATAAGGATTCTCGGGCTCAAAATCAGAATAGGCTATTACGGAACATCCGGTGCTTATGAAAAGCAATCCAACCATGCCGGCTATCATGAAAAGCAAACGTAAAGATCTGAAAAACATATTTAACTCCAAAACAAAGCACAAAATCTGGCTTGACCTTAAATCAGCCAAGGCAGCGACTCCATAAATAGAAGCTAGCAAAAGGTAAATGATGAATTAACAAAATTTTCATTCTTAATATTATGCAAACAAAAAAGGCAAAGTCCGCCCTGCACTGAAACAGACTTTGCCTTGAGTGGTGTGAATTTTTCGTAAAACTGAATTCTCTATTAATGCTTGTTGCTCAGCTTGGCAAAAATTTCCCGGAAACTGTCCATAGACGAGGCTCCGGTCACATTGCCATGCCCTTCTATTATGAAAGTCGGAGCAGCATTGACCCATTTATCACGGGCCAGCTGAGTGGTTTCCTCCAACTTGGCTAAGTACACGCCCTGCCCCAATGCTTCCTTGAAAGCTGATTCATCAAGACCAGACTCACGAGCAGCATCCAACAGAACGGCCATATCACCGATGTTTTGGCACTCAGTAAAGAAGGCTTTGAACACTGCCTCATGATATTGATGGTACCGGCCATGTTCCTTGGCAAACTCCCCGCCCATAAGTGCAAGCCGGGAATTGCTCATCACTTCCTGCGGCCCGAAGAATAATTCATAACGTTTTGCACGCTGATTAATTTCCTCGAAAAACAGAGCTGTATTCATACCGGGGAAGTACTCATCAAGGCGCACGCCTCCCGCAGGAGTATCGGGATGGATTTCATAGGGCAGCCATTCATCATCAATAATCAGGTCTTTGGCAAATTCCTGCTGCAATTTTTCGACAATACCTTTGCCGATGTAGCAATAGGGTCAAATATAGTCTGAGAATATGGTTACTTTGATAGTTTTCATATAAGCCTCCATAAATTGTATAATTAGAATTTACCAGAGTCAGAATGGAGAGCAATCAGCTTTTTGGATGAGTTAAAAATAAAAGGACGCCCCGAAGGACGTCCTTTCAGTTCAGGCTATATGTATCAAAAACTACTTCAAGCCTTTCTTATTGGCGAAGTAGGTAACAGTACCGGGCCAATCGGAGAATACGCCGATTACGCCCACATCTTCCGCAAGAACGTTCAGCACAACCAGAGTATCTGCATCCTTTGTGACGATGTCCTTTACAGACTGATAGTACCAACCACCACCATTCTTCAGCAGACCGGAGCGTTCAAACGACCAGGCAATAAGATCCAATCCTGCGGCCTTGGCTTCCTTGGCATAGACAGAAGGAACTATCTTGCCGTTTTCAACTGTCACCAGCATCCACAACGGAGGAGCGATAATTCTTACGCCATCGGCAACCAAATCTTTCATGGACGGAGACCATGTCGCAGGGTTCTGGTAATCAAAGCCCTTGTCATCGTAACGGTCATCAAGGAAGACTGCCTGCTTACCGAAATCCGGATCGTTCTTGAGCCAATACTTAACATCCTCAAGATTAAAGGACTGGGCAAATACATTTTTCGGTTCAACACCAGCAGCTTTGTATTCATCGATCATCTGCTGCGCATACTGTTGCTGGGTGTAATCACCCTGAAACGGCATGGCTACGCTGGGTTCTTTCAGCTCAGGAGTCATCTTCATGCCCAGTTTTTTGAAAAGTTCAATACTTTCGGCGTGGGTCATAAGAGTTCCGGTGCCGGAATAGCGGTCGGTTCTCCAGCTGGGAGTGGCATCAAGAAATTCTGCAACTGAACGGGCCTTAGGATTGGAAGCATCCATCTTACCCTGAAGCTGCTTGAACTCGGCAAGGGTTATATCGCTGGTACAACATTTGGCGGAGGCAGGCTTAATCAACTTTCCGTCCGGATCGTACTCAGCAGGCTGAAAAGGCTGGCTACACTTGGCGGCCAGTTCGGGGATAAGCAGAATATTAGTAGTTGTTGCAAGGTCACACTGTGAATGGCGGCAAACCAGTTCACGGTCCTTTGTAAAGGTTACATCACACTCGCAAATTCCCGCTCCCATACGGGCCGCGGCTTCGTATGATTCTTTGGTGTGTTCGGGAAACTGCATGCATGCTCCGCGATGACCAATAGAGAAATCGGTGCGTTGCAAGGGGGCATCCTGATTCTTTTTCAACTCGGTTTTCAATTTACCATCATCCAGATCATTAACAAGATAGTAAGGACGCGGGCCGACCTGAATTCCGCTGTTTTTTGCAGCACAACCGGACCCGACAAGCATAAGTCCGGCCAGACCTGCCATAAGCGCATAATTAGCCAATTTACGAAAAGACATTGTTCACTCCTGAATGTATTTCATATTACAAGGGCAAAATCTTCCTCAATCTTAAAAGCCTACATACTCATTAAAACGATATTAATTCACGAAAGCTACAAACGCGTTAACACTGTTATAATCTCATTTCAACATTTTTCATTTACGAAAACAAAAACTAAACTCACCTATATTTGTCGATGCGAAATTTTCACACATGAAAAGAAATTGCCGCCCATAATGAGTGGTGTTATTATGAGGTATGAACTTTCAATTTTCCACCGCACCCAAAATCGTATTCGGACCGGACACTGCCCGTTCTATTCCGGAACATGCAGCAACCAAGGGCAATAATGCCTGCCTTGTAACCGGAAAATCACCACAAAGAATTCAATGGCTTATTGATGGATTGCAGGAGAAAGGCTTATCTCTGCACATTGTTTCCATTGCCGGAGAACCGGACACGGAACTGATTGCCGGACACGCAGCAGAAGCACGCGCAAAGAATTGCGATATTGTGGTAGCTGTTGGCGGTGGAAGTGTGCTGGACGCAGGTAAAGCCATTGCAGCACTGATCCCCAACAAACGGGACGTATTCGATTATCTGGAAGTAGTCGGCAAGGGACTGCCTCTGACTGAAAAGCCCCTGCCGCTGATTGCCGCACCGACAACCTCCGGGACAGGTTCGGAAGTAACCACCAACGCAGTGCTGCTCTGCGCAAAGCAGAAGGTCAAAGTCAGCCTGCGTTCTGCGGATATGATCCCGGATATCGCCGTAGTCGACCCGCTGCTGACCATTTCCGCTCCACCGTCAGTTACAGCCGCTACCGGTCTGGATGCCCTGACCCAGCTCATGGAATCCTTTGTCTCAAGGCACGCAGCGCCATTAACCAATGCACTCTGCCGCGAAGGATTGAAACACGGAGCACACTCAATGCTGCCCGCTTACAAAAACGGGCAGGATATAGAAGCCCGTACGGGCATGGCTCTGGCAAGCTTGTTTTCCGGCATCACCCTCGCCAATGCAAAGCTTGGAGCGGTGCATGGATTCGCTGCCCCGCTGGGAGGTGAATTCAAGGCCCCGCACGGAGCAGTATGCGCCGCACTTTTACCCTATGTTATGGAAATGAACATTCGCGCGCTCAAGGAGTGTGATCCGCAAAACCCAGCCCTGCCAGCTTATACTGAAATTGCGCAAATCCTGACTGGAAACAATGAGGCTCAAGCTGCTGACGGTATTGAATGGGTTAAAACTATCTGCGCTGAAATGAAGATCCCCGGACTTGGGGAAATCGGAGTTCAGGAAAAAGATTTCAAATCACTTGCAGCCAAGGCCGCACGAGCCAGCAGCATGAAAGGCAATCCCATTGAACTTACTGAAAATGAATTATTGGAAATTTTAGCTAACGCACTATAATGGAAAAGGCTTACCTGACTTCAGGCAAGCCTTTTTCTACATCCATGTTCACGACATATTCCTTACTTTGAATTGATACGTCGGGCCGCAAATCCTTTCACAGCCTTATGCATGATGCTGAAACCTATGCGCTTACACCGAGCAATTCACTGGCGGAAGTTGTTGCACTCTGCTGCTGGTAGGCATTCATAGCCATACGCTGCAGTATCGACTGACCGGACTGACCTTCTACTTCCGAATTTTGCTGATTCACTTGGGAATCTTGACCAACTACCCCTGCTAATGAAGTATCACCATTAGCAAAAGCCTTCTGCAATTCATCCAAAGTTACCACGCCGTCCTGATTATAATCATATTCGTCGTATTCTTCTTCGGAATCTTCACTGGAAGAGCTTTCCGCAGTGCTTCCGGAAACAACATTACCCATGCCTTCAGGCGGCATCATCCCTTCGGACGGGCGCATGCTTTCGGCAATTTCTTCACCGGAAAGATTACCATCACCATCGGTATCAAGAGAGTTAAATAACTCCTCGCTAAGGCCGGATTCTTCAGCACTGATCATGCTGTCACCATCGCTATCAAGCTCTTCCATCAAAGAATCAATCAAATTCTGACCGGGATCACCGTCCATGGAAACAGACATCTTGCCCATCATGGCTTTCTGCTGCTGTCTGCTTTCAAGATCGGCAACCATTTCTTCTTGTGAAAGATAACCGTCACCGTCTGAATCAATCTCAGTGAAAATTTCACCCAAGAACCCAGCTTCGGACGAACTTAATTGCCCATCACCGTCACTGTCCTGATCACCAATAATAGAACTGACAAAATCCTCGGACGAATCAAAATCCTCAGGACGTTTCATCTGATTCATCTGACCTGAAAACAGACCACTTACTGATGAATTGCCTATACCGGAAATACTCATGTTTATCCTCCTGATCATTAATTGAGAAAGGCAATATTTGCCTGTTCCTCTGCCTGACCGGAGATTCAGCAACAACGGGACCGGATCATATTAAGAAATATTAACTTAAAATACTTTTTTATTTATAGGCTGACACAACTGCACCCATCTACTCTGCTCGCATATTTGTTTTCAAAAATTCCTTCTCCATGCTATCATTTAAATAGGCCTAAATCCTTATTTCAGCCGGAGGGAAACCATGCATATCCAAAAACGTTCATTAATTTTCATTCTGCTGGCAGCGTTATTTTTGCTTTGCTATGTCCAGCCCGCCAATGCTTACGATGACTACGATTTCTGGATACAAACACCCACCGGCTGGACACACAACACCCAAGGTCTTTCAGAAGACCTGAAAAAACAGGTAATATCCCCGGACCGCAACGCTTTCATTGAAGTATATGCCGCTGCGGGCAACAATCCGGGCCTGAATGCTATTGCCGATGGAATGGAACAGGGAATCCTCCAGCGCGGAGGAGCCTATTTCCAAAACAGAATTGCCAGCCGCAATGTGATGCAGGATAACCACCCGGCAATTTTCCGGGAGTACAGTTCATATTACAATGGGAACAGACTGCACGCATACGCAATCTTCACCTATGCCAACGGCGGGGCTGTCGTGGCTATAGGAGTCTTTGTAGAGTCTCTTGCCCATCAATATCAGAACCTTGTCTACCAGAGTATTAACAGCCTTCGTTTCTCCCCGCCCCACAGTGCAGGCGACAGTACTCCATATGGTGCATCACCCTATGGCGGATCAGGAAACGCATGTGATAGGTTTGCCGGAAAATGGAAGTGGTTTACCGGGTCTCAGGCAGAATTTTATGCCGATGGAAGCATGCCCGGAAACGGAAACAGTTGGGAATGCATCGATCCTGCACGAGGCAGGGTTAGAGTTATCTGGGGCAACGGCAAGTGGGTTGATGACCTGACTATTTCCGCTGACGGCAGCAGGGTCGATGGTAAGAACCAAATCGGAAACCGGGTCTGGGGAACAAGAATCTCCGGTCCTTCACATCCTGTATCTCCCCCGGCACAACAGGTTGAAACTCCCCAGCAACCGATTCCCAAGATGAATTTTGCTAGAAGGATACGGGGGAACCTCGCAGCAAGTTGGCGTCTGGCACACGGCAGCCTCAAGGCAGGAACCTCCGATTCCAGAGGAGAATGGGAACTTAGCACCGTATCCGGCACTACCCTGCGTTTTACCGATCCTTACAAGCAGGGCAAACAAAGATATCGCGTAAAAATCTTGACCAAAGACGGACAAGTAGTGGAAGAAAGGGTTGTAGGCATGTCCGAACATATCACTGTCAGCCCCGGCTTTTATAAAATCCGAATGTTCGCAGAAGGTGGATACGCTGGCTGGAGATGTGAATGGCATTAATCAGATAGACCCTTTAACCGGCAGAAATGCAGGACTAACATGTGGGGCATATATTCGAGTATTATGGCGGCCTTTAAACGCAAACGTAAATGCCCGCAATGTGGCAATATCAGTATCGTCAGCATTAAAGACAAAGATAAAACAATAAAATGTAGTAAATGTGGAAAAGCACTGCCCCCACAGGCGCCTACCGTTTAAAGCTTAATCCCAGAAACCCCAAAAAGGGCGGAGCAGATGCTTCGCCCTTTTTTTATTTCGCCAAGACTTTCGTTTAACTGCTAAATTTAAATTTTCTATACCAAATACTGCACATTAATTCTGCCAAACCACATACTTTAACCTTCAGCTCCAGCAATTATAACTCTTATATTCTATACTCATTTAAAATATAGTGACTTTTCCACCGCTCGTAGTATGCAGATTCTCTTTGAACTACCCCTAAAGAATACAAAGGTATCTGCAATGAAATTAGAAGAATCAATTCACACCTTTCTCAATCACTGCATAATAGAACGCAATCTCTCTGAACTAACCATGAAAGCGTATCAAAAAGACCTTTTGCAATTTAAACATTTTATTCCTGATAGCACTGACAGCATACATGACATAAACAAGTTTATATTACGTGATTACATAAAATTCATTTCAAATCAGTATAAACCAAGAAGCATAAAGAGAAAGATTGCAACATTGAAATCTTTTTTTAATTTTATGGAAAGAGATGATATCATCGAAACATCTCCATTCCGTAAAATACACTTAAAGATTGATCGATCAAAAATATTACCTAAGACAATTTCCAAATCATCAATAAACAATCTTTTAAAATATACCTATACAGAACGCGCAAAGTACCAGCTAAGCGGTAGAGGATACAGGGAAGCAACACGCGATATAGCTATCATTGAGACCCTGTTCATGACTGGAATACGCGTGTCCGAACTTTGCCAGATAACAACATCCTCTATGGACCTAATCAACGAACAGATTAAAATCACAGGTAAAGGAAAGAAAGAGCGCGTAATCCCTATCTGCGCAAACAACGCACTACTGATTTTGCGAGAGTACGAGACTTTGTACCGTGACCATCTTTTACCCGACTCGCCATTCTTCTTGAATCGGGACAAACGCCCTATATCAGACCAATCAGTTCGGCGCATAATACGCAAATATTGTTCTATGTGTGGAATTCCTGAACACGTAACCCCACATATGTTCCGCCACACCATCGCCACCATGCTTCTGGAAAACGGCGTAGACATAAGGAACATTCAGACCCTGCTAGGGCACAGTTCTCTTTCGGTCACAGAAATATACACCCACGTAAGTCTTTCATCACAAAGGGAAATTCTGAGCATGAAACATCCGCGAAAGGATATCGTTTAACGGAGGAATATTTTTTTTGGAGTGGGAGGTATCGATAACTAGGAATTATAGTGTGTCATTGAAGATTGATTATGACGTGATTATAGCTGGTTGCGGAATTTCCGGATTACTGCTTGCATGGAACTTGTCCCGTAAGTTTCGTGTTTTAATTATTGAAGACCAAAAACAGCTTCCGAGAAATAAGTACTGGCTAACAGACGACCAGAGTTTAAAAGAGAATGAGTCGTTATCGAACTGTGTTGATTCAATATATGAAACGATGGACTTCATTTCATATGATGATTTTACTGCCAGAGTTAATGGTCCATATATTCTGTGGAATACCAATAAACTACTAGGCCACCTAGTAAACAACAACCTAGCCCAAGGTGTTGAAATTTTATATCGACATAGGTTTTACTCCTATCAAAACCATAAGAAATATATTTCAGTTAAATGTGAAAATAAAAATATCACTTGTAAGCTGCTAGTTGACTGTATGGGGTACAAATCCCCATTGATGAAAGCTAAGTCTGTAATTGATATTTTAGGATATTATCTTATGGTTGGCGCTACTTATAAGACAAAGAAAGAAGTTGCGCCTATTGCTCTGCATAATGTAACAATAAACGACAAGCCGTCTTATTTTGAACTGTTCCCAACATCTGAAGGGCGAGCCCATGCTGCTTTAATTTTGCCGGCACGATCATATGATAGCCGTAGGCAATTAGCGGAAGAATTTTCTTATTTAGCAACTCGTTCCAATTATGCAACTATACTTGATGCCGAAAGCAGAGCAGAAAAAGAGCCTTTATATGGAATCATTCCTGTCGGACATTTAAGAAAAGTAGCTTTGGACAGAATCTTCTTTTTTGGAGAAGCAGGTCAATTTAATCCGGCAACAAGTGCTACTGGCTTAACAAGAATGCTTAGAACACATAGGGCTGTAGGGTCATTTTTAATGCAAAGGCTCGAAAATAACGAACTTTGCGAAAAGTCTCTTTCTCATAAATCAATTCTCGCTATGTCCAATGCGAACAGATATTTTCACCAAGCTTTATTTGAAAGAATACTCAATTTAAACAGTGACGGATTTAAAGAATTCGTTATGGAAATTGATAGTATGGATGGTGAAGATGTTAACAATTTTATTTTTGCAGATTATGATTTTTCAGACGTTAATGGAGTCTTAAAAACTATTTTCCACTCAAGTAAAAATGTTCGGATGTCTGCAATAAATTCAATTAAGTATATGTTTAAACTTTAATCTATCTGTAAAAATTTAGCTATAAACTCTTTTATTGCAGGATCATGAGCAAATACAACATTTAACAAAAACATTATACCTACTAAATATGAAGGTATATTTTTGTAATCCGCAAAAGGAGCTATTTGAGAGTTAAGAAGACTAGCTTCTTTTATTTCTAATATGGAATTCTTTATATCTAAGTCATCTTTAGTGGTTATTGAAAGAAGTTTTGAAAATATTTTATATTGGAATATTTTTTTTAAAACATGTCTTGGGTAAAAGTTATAAAAAAAAGTACCTGGTAAAAACAAAATTAATGGCGTAACAAGAAAATACTCCCATATTGGATTACTATACGAGAAGCCTGCAGTAACTGTCCCGCGAAATCCAAAATATATAGCCAGAAGTCCAACCGTAGAGGTTAAAGACAAATAAGACGAAACGTTTTCCAAGTTAAAACCGTTGACATCTTTTTCTATCTGCAGTCCTTCAGCATCTCTATAAACACTATTGAATGCTGCTATTATCATGCAGAAATGGTAAAGAAGAAAAGAGGCAGTGTAGTATATAAACACAACTGCGGCATAGATAATAAATGCCGATGCACCATAATGAGGAGCGGTATAATGAAAAGTTAAAAACACACCGACCAATGTAACTGGCCCAGTTATGAAAATTCCTTTCTTATGTAAAGTAGACTTTTCTATTTTAGATATCACATCAAATATGGCTTTGGAAGGCGTAAAGACCATATTCAAATCTTGTGCAATTTCTTTTCCATGTTTCGTGACATAAAACATAAGCCCCACACCGCAACACCAGACACCTAGACCGTTCATGTCCAGCACGGTTATTTCGAGAAATCTTAGAGCATACTCTTTACTATAAGAAATGCACAGCAGTACAGACATTACCCCTAAAAGAATAATACCCACAACCAATTGCACCGCTAGGCATTTAAACAAGTTAAAAATCATAATTCCTAGTTATCGTTTATTATTAAAAAGAACATTCCAATTACCTTATACCAAGTCCAATCTCAACCCCTATATCGCTAACCCCTACAACAAAACGCACCTTCTATTTTACTCTCTCACTAACCCCCCAATTTTACATGATTATCACCTTTTTTCATTTTTTTTTAAAAAAAGCTGTTGACTTGTCCGACACATTTCCATAGAACCTCTCCTCGTGACGTCGGGATGTAGCGCAGCCTGGGAGCGCACTTGAATGGGGTTCAAGGGGTCGGAGGTTCAAATCCTCTCATCCCGACCACGTCAAAAAGAGACCCCAAGGGTCGTAGCCTTTACGACTGCGACCCTTTCTTTTGACAACACAGGAAATAAAATAGTCACCTAAGGCTTTCGACGAAGCTCCCGCATAGCGGTTGAGCGTGTCTACAAGACATTATCGCCAAAGAAAGCCACCATATAAAGGTGCTTCCGTGGCTCAGTCGGTAGAGCGCGTCCTTGGTAAGGACGAGGTCAGCAGTTCAATCCTGCTCGGAAGCTCCACAGCAAATTAAAAGCCCAGCTTTAGAAATAAAGCTGGGCTTTTTGCATTTATACGCACAGGAAAGAACTAACCGTTTTCCACTATTTCCCATTGAAAATTACCTCTCTCCTGCCTTCAACCTTTATATAAGTTCAAGTCACTTAACATAATACAAAAATAATCCCCTCTAGGCATTTCAACTTGTTGACATGTCCGATACATTTCTATAGAACCTCTCTTCGTGACGTCGGGATGTAGCGCAGCCTGGGAGCGCACTTGAATGGGGTTCAAGGGGTCGGAGGTTCAAATCCTCTCATCCCGACCACGTCCAAAAGAGACCCCAAGGGTCGTAGCCTTTACGACTGCGACCCTTTCTTTTGACAACTCAGGAAATGAAATAGTCACCTAAGGCTTTCGACGAAGCTCCCGCATAGCGGTTGAGCGTGTCTACAAGACATTATCGCTAAAGAAAGCCACCATATAAGGTGCTTCCGTGGCTCAGTCGGTAGAGCGCGTCCTTGGTAAGGACGAGGTCAGCAGTTCAATCCTGCTCGGAAGCTCCACAGCAAATTAAAAGCCCAGCTTTAGAAATAAAGCTGGGCTTTCTTGCGTTTATGCTATCTGATAAAATTTTGCCGTAGCGCTTGCATTTTAAATAAGATATAAAACAAAAACAGATCCAAAATCATGGAGCTTACAATGAAAAGAATATCCGCCCTAGCTTTCGCGCTCATACTTCTACTGGCAACAACTGCCATTGCCAAAGAGAATCTCGTAGTTCACTGTTCCGACACTCCGGCCAAATGCCAGCAGCTGGCAAACGCACTCAGTACGAAATACAATGTAAAACTCGTGAACACCGCTCCTCAGGCTAATTCCCCGGCTCCCAACATGGTTACCACTATTCAATGCCCGGTTTGTCGAAACCCTGTCCCCATTGACACAACTGAGCTTATTCAAGGAAAAGCCTTCTCATGTGCTATATGCAGAGCTGTCATTTCACTAGCTCCAGAGTCAACATCTTCTGCTCGTAAAGCTTATGAAAAATTCCAGAGTTTAAAGAAATAAATTTCACAATAAAGGAGATCCACTCACTCCCCGATATCCTCTGCCCAAAGCGCGGGCTTCTCGGCTTTGAGTCTCTCCATCAACTCAATGCATTTGGGGTGATCCAGAATATCAACCTGCACACCTCTGGATTCAAGAAATTCTTCGTTACCGCCAAAATTACGATTTTCCCCGATAACAACACGGGAAATACCGAACTGCACTATTGTGCCTGAACACATCATACAAGGGGATAGTGTTGTGTAGATAGTTGTATCCTTATATGTCTTCTGACGTCCGGCATTACGAATACAATCCATCTCTCCATGAGCAATGGGATCACCTTTTTGAACCCGCTGGTTATGTCCGCTGCCGATAATTTTCCCGTCGCGGACCAACACCGATCCGATGGGCAATCCGCCTTGATCAAAGCTTTTCTTTGCCAGCTTATACGCCTCTTCCATGAATTCCATATCTGACATGCATTCCTCCCGAGTTAACACATTGTTATCTTTCAGAGTATCTATCTTTTTTAATTTCAGCCAGCCCTAAATCATTTCACCCGTCCCAGAAGCAAAAACGCTAAAGCAGTTCCAGATGTCCCAGCTGCTGCAATCCAGAGGAACCCGCTGTAGCCTATTGAATCCACGGCAATACCGCCGATCAGCGGCCCCAGAAAGGAACCCATATGCACTGTAAACATCATCATGTTCACGTTAAAACTCCGAAACCGAGGTTCACTGACCACAAACATCAGCGAATTAAGGGCCGGAGCACTTAATCCCATACCTATCCCAAAAACAACTGCTATGGGCAGAAGCATGGATTCATCATGCAGCCCGTTAAGCAGCACAAATCCACCGGCAGTGAATACGAAGGCGGTCACAATCAATCCGCGCTTGGAGAAGCGATCAAACAAGTTGCCGCCAAAAAGACGGATGGCGATCATCACGCCCATCTGTAATGAAAAGAAATACCCGGCCTGATAAATTCCTCTTGAATGGGCAAAATCCTGAAACAGAAAGAACAGACCGTTAAAAATCATAAAATATACGCCATTAACCATCAGTACAGAAAATATCTTTAAACGCCGAAGATTGGCATAAGAGTCTTTGGCAGATAGTGCTTCTCCCCGACTCTGCCCCTGCTTTTCCATTCTTGAAGTACGAAAGCGGAGAAACAAAGTCAGCAAGAAAGCCACAGGTATCAGTCCTGCTGTTCCGGCATAAATCCAAGCCGGACTCTCCACCAGAGGACCAAACAGCTCCGATACATGGGGCATAACCGCATATGGCAACAGCAAAGCTGTGGAATAAAGGCTGAATGCCGAACCGACATTGTCCTGACTGACCATGGAAACAAGAATAGCCACACACGGGGCAAGTACCATGAAAAGCCCCACGCCCTGTCCTATGCGTAGCATTAAAAGCGGCCAAAAGCCTTGAATAAACAGATAGCCGCAGCCGCACAGACAAACCATAACCATGCCTTTAAACATGAATCTGTAAGCATTCTCAGCTGTAATACGGTTGCTGACTGTTGCATACATAAACATACCGGACAGGGAATAAACACTGATAAGCAGGCCGGACAAACTTTTGGTGAAGTCAAGTTGCTGCAAATAAACATTCA
Source organism: Maridesulfovibrio salexigens DSM 2638 (assembly GCF_000023445.1). Classification (GTDB taxonomy): domain Bacteria; phylum Desulfobacterota; class Desulfovibrionia; order Desulfovibrionales; family Desulfovibrionaceae; genus Maridesulfovibrio; species Maridesulfovibrio salexigens. The sequence goes on from NC_012881.1 coordinate 3,531,249, forward strand.
AGCTGTAATATACTGAGTTGTTGCAGACAGCCATGAAGACAAGACTGCATAAGGTGATAAATTCAAAAAGAGGAAGAGACTGCTTTTCAGACATGCATTGATTCCGGTTAGGGGTTTGATTCTCCTGTAATAGACGACTATGTCCATGCTGCCAACGCATTAATTACTGGACCGCATGGGAAGTGAGGAGTAATCAAAAACGATGATTATGGAGTAAAGCAATGACCATCACATCCACAATAGCGCTGATATTTGCAGTTTTAATCTTTGCATTAATTCCCGGACCGGGGGTTATGTCCATCATCGCGCAGTCGGTTTCACGCGGCTTTAAATCAACCGCACTCTACTGTCTCGGAGTTGTCAGTGGAGACCTCTGTTATCTGCTAATGGCAATTTTCGGAATGGGATTTATCGCCCAGAAACTGGGTACCGGATTTCTGGTCCTGAAATGGATAGGTGCCGCCTACCTGATATATCTGGGAATCAAAAGCTGGATGGCTGCCCCGCCTGTTGAAAACGGCTCAAGTCTGCCCACAGAAAAAGGGTTCGGTAAGACCTACCTTGCCGGGCTGTGTGTTTCGCTTGGCAACCCCAAGCTGATCGCCTTCTATTGTGGATTCCTGCCCGGATTCATGGATTTGCAGACCCTTACAGCAAGCGATGTGATTATCGTGACTTGCGCGGTCATCCCCACAGTACTGGCAGTGCTGTTGAGCTACGCATGGCTGGGTGATCGCAGCCGTACAGCCATCCGCAGCCCTAAAATATGGAAAATCGCCAACCGTTGTGCCGGATCGGTTTTGATCGGTTCCGGGGTGGCTGTTGCTATGGAATAGCCTCCGGCGGCCCTTCGGGGACCAAAGAACCTTTTTTGAGAAAAAGGTTCTCTGGACTCTCCCAAAAACTTTTATTTGGCTTCGCCGCTCGGTAAGCTAGAATTTACAACACATAGTTCAGTGCCAGATCAACATGCGCCTCAACCGTGTCAATTAACGGTACGGAAACATCTTCAGGCTTTACCAGCAAACCGATCTCGGTACAGCCGAGTACGATTGCTTCGGCACCCTGAACGGCCATTTCTTCAATAATTTTCACGTAACCTTCTCTGGTATTATCCATAAGCTTTCCGCAGCAGAGTTCATCAAATATAGTACGGTGAACCATGGAACGCCCATCACAATCCGGCACAATAACTTCCAGACCGTATTTTTCTTTAAGCGGGCGGGACAGAAAATCCTGCTCCATTGTAAAAGCCGTCCCCAACAGACCTAGCTTGGAAGCTCCGCACTTTTCCGCTCCTGCGGCGATGGCATCCGCCATGTGCAACAACGGAATATTGACTGCCGCCTGAACTTCAGGAGCAGCCTTGTGCATGGTATTGGTAGCAATGATAAGGGCATCGGCTCCTCCTGCCTCTACGCTTTTGGCGCCATTCACCAAACCGGCGGTGATACTTTCCCAGTCACTGCTTCCCATCTGCTCGGCAAAAGGAGCAAAATCCACACTGTGCATGACCATTCTACATGAATGAAGACCGCCCAGTTTCCCGCGCACTCCTTCATTGAGCAGCTTGTAATATGATATTGTTGATTCCCAGCTCATACCGCCGAGAATTCCGAGAGTTTTCATAAGTTCCTCCTTGGATTCAAACTTCCAGCACCGTATAGCAAAATAATCTGTACCGGAAAACACACAACAAACTTAAATATCATCAGCACAGATCTCCAAAAAATGGACTTTATCCCGGAAACTGATAACATTGGCGAACTAAACATAACTCAATCAACCACTTTATTGCAGGAACCACATGGAAATCATCAACTTCATTGTTAATTTCATCACTACCATGAGCCTCGGAGAACAACTCTCCATCGCCACCGGGCTTATCTATATATTGTTGAGTGTGCGCCAGAATCCGCTCTGCTGGCCTTTCGGAATTATCAGCGTCGGTATCTGGATGTTTATTGTTTTCCAAGGCAAACTTTATTCCGATGCCTTCCTGCAATTCGTCTATGTGGTTCTTGGCTTCTACGGCTGGTACCAATGGCTGCGCGGCGGTACCGACAACACTCCGCTCAAGGTCCAGCGGGTTGACCGCAAACTAGCCATCCGCCTGACTCTTATCGGACTGGTCACATTCATGCCTACCGGATATCTCATGGAAAACTATCTTGAGGCATCCTTTCCGTGGTGGGACGCATTAACCACCGTGCTTTCACTCATCGCTCAGTATCTTCTTGCCAAAAAATACATGGAAAACTGGCTGCTCTGGATCACCGCCGATGTTATGTATATCGGCATTTACTATGCCAAGGGCTGGGTCGGATACAGCGGACTCATGGCAGTCTATACCGCTATGGCTGTACTCGGTTTCGCCAGTTGGCTTAAATCCTACCGTGCCGACCGGGAGTGTGAATGCTCCGCGTAGTGCTCACGGGTTCCGAATGCACTGGGAAATCTACTCTAGCCTCCAAATTGGCTGAGCATTACAAAGTTGAATTCGTGCCCGAATACCTGCGGGAATACTTCGTAATGAAAAACGGCATCCTGACTGTGGATGACGTTATTCCTATTGCTCAGGGGCAATTATTGTATGAAAAAGAAGCAGCGGGCAAAGGATTTAATCCACTCATCTGCGACACGGACATCATTTCTTCCATCGTCTACGCCAAGCACTATTTCGGGGTATGCCCCGATTGGCTTGAAGACAGACTCAAGGAGCTGCAGCGGAGTATCTACCTGCTCTGCGACATTGATGTTCAGTGGCAGGCTGACGGACAAAGAGATATGCCTGAAGAGCGGGATTACATGCAGAATCTGTTCATCAGTGAATTGGAATCCCGCAACATTCCTTTTCAGCTAATAAGCGGGTCGCTGACGCAAAGAACAGTTAAATCTATAAAACTCATTGATAGAACCCTTGCTGCATCAGCAAAATAATGTTGTTCACACCACTTTACAGTATTTAGAATACCAATATTGAATGCATCTTTCAGATGATAAACAGATTCATAAGAAGCAAACACCCAACCGCCACACCAATCACAACCAACCTATTATGCTAGACAAAACACCCAGTATTGATTGAATGATCAAAAGTAATCCCGGCACATAACAAAAACATCAATTTCCCGCACTCATATTTACGCATTCATCAATCCTACAATGAGCAAAACCTTGATCTTGAGCGAGAATTATGTAAGGTAAGTCAGGTTTTATAAGAATGAGAAACAAGGAGTATTGAATGCGCCAGAAACTATTGATTGTTCTAGCTATCGTGGCTTGCTTTGCCTTTGGAGCAACCATGGCCCATGCAGAAAAAATGACCCTCGGCCTGAAAGGTGAACCCACCTCTCTCGATCCCCATTTTCACAACGTTAACGCCAACAACGAGCAGGCTCTGTATGTTTTTGACAAACTGATCCGTCAGGACAACAAACAGAAACTTGAGCCGGGTCTGGCTACATCCTGGACCCCCGTTTCCGACAACGTATGGGAATTCAAACTCCGCAAAGGCGTCAAATTTCACGACGGGTCCCCGTTCACTGCTGAAGATGTAAAATTCACCATTGAACGCATCCCCAACGTACCCAACAGTCCTTCTTCCTTCACCGGATTTGTTTCCAACATCCAGAAGATGGACATAGTTGATCCCTACACCATCCGTTTCATCACCGAAGCACCTGCTCCGCTTCTTCCCCGTCAGATGGCGGCTTTCCCCATCATCTCCAAGAAGAATGCTGAAGGCGCTACCACCGAAGATTTCAACTCAGGTAAAGCCTGCATCGGTACCGGCCCCTACTCTCTGGTTAAGTGGGAACGCGGTGACAAAATCATCTACAAGCGCAACGATAACTACTGGGGCAAAAAAATGCCTTGGGAAGAAATCATTGTTCGCCCCATCACCAACGACGGTACCCGTGTTGCAGCTCTGAAATCCGGCGATGTTGACCTGATCAACTTCGTACCCCCGGCAGATGTTGACGGTCTGGCTGAGAACAAAAAGGTCACTCTTTCCGAATCTCCCTCCACCCGTCTGATCTACCTGCACCTTGATACCGACCGTGATGATTCCCCCACTGTTACCGGTAACAACGGCGAAAAGATCAAGAACCCCCTGAAAGATTTCCGTGTACGTAAGGCTATCTCCAAAGCCATCAACCGCCGTGCTATCGCCGGTCGCATCATGGACGGCCTTGCAGTACCCGCAAGCCAGATGGTTCCCGATGGATACGAAGGCACCAGCAAACGCCTCAAGCCTGAAGAATACGATCCGAAAGGCGCTAAGGCTCTGCTCGCAGATGCCGGCTACCCCGAAGGTTTCAAACTGGTTATCCACGGTCCCAACGACCGTTACGTAAACGATGCTGACATCGCTCAGGCCATCGCTCAGATGCTGACCAAAATCGGCATCAAAACCGAAGTTAACACCATGCCTAAGAGTGTTTACTTTGGCCGCGCTTCCGCCCTTGAGTTCAGCTTCATGCTCGTAGGCTGGGCAACTGATACCGGCGAACAGTCCAACTGCGTTGGTGCTCTGCTGCACACCTATGACAAAGAGAAAGGCTTCGGTTCTTCCAACCGCGGTCGCTACTCCAACCCTGAACTCGATGCCACCATCGAAAAAGCTTTGGTCACCGTTGATCCTGAAAAGCACAACGAGCTGATCATCAAGGCTACCGAAATGGGTATCGGCGATCTGGGTATTATCCCCATCCACTATCAGGTTAACGTTTGGGGTTCCAGAAAAGGTATTGAATACAACGGGCGTACTGACGGTTACACCCTCCCCCGCGAGATCAAAGTCGTTAAATAAATCGCCTGCATAACTGATTAATCAAAAGGGGCGTACTTTGTGCGCCCCTTTTTCAACTGGAGCAAAATTTCATGCTCGCATTTTTGATTCGAAGAATTTCACAATCCATCGCCGTACTGCTGGTCATGTCTGTTCTGGTCTTCAGCGGCGTATACTGTATCGGTAACCCGATCGATATTCTTATCGCCCCTGATGCGACCCCCGCTGAAAGGGATCGCGCTATCAAGGAACTCGGCTTGGATAAGCCCCTGCCCGAACAATACATGCGCTTTCTCACAGATGCTGTGCAAGGCGATCTCGGGAACTCTTTTGTATACAACGAACCCGCGCTTAAACTGATCATGCAACGCATGCCCGCAACCATGGAGCTGGCCGTAACCGCCATGCTCATGGCCGTATTTTTAGGCATCCCATTGGGTATGATCGCCGGTATTAAATCGGATACGCTACTCGGACGAAGTATCATGCGTTTCTCCATATTGGGCTTCAGTCTACCAACTTTCTGGGTCGGGCTGATGTTCATCATTATCTTCTCGGTTTATCTGGGCTGGCTGCCCTCGGGAGGACGCGGAGAAACGGTTGAATTACTCGGTGTTCCGGTCAGTTTTCTCACTTGGGACGGCATCCGCCACCTGATCCTTCCGGCCATGAACCTCGCACTATTCAAAACCTCGCTGGCCATCAGGCTCAGCCGCGCCGGAGTTCAGGAAAACATCCAAATGGATTACGTTAAGTTCGCCCGCGCCAAAGGACTTACCAATACCCGTATTATCGGGCTGCACGTCATGAAAAACATCATGATCCCGGTTGTAACCGTTCTGGGTATGGAGTTCGGCGGACTTATCGCTTTTGCGGTTGTTACCGAGACTATTTTCTCTTGGCCCGGTATGGGTAAGCTGGTCATCGACTCCATCGGAGTTCTCGACCGTCCGGTTATTGTTGCTTACCTGCTCATCACCGTGACCATGTTTATTATCATCAACCTCATCGTTGATATCATCTACTCCATTCTGGACCCCCGAGTCCGCTTGGGCGACCAGAATTAGGAGATTTCACTATGGCAGAAACACAACAGACGCAGCAGCCGGAAATGTCCGCAGCCGAGAATACCCCGGAAAAAGACGAATCCCTGCTCCTGCAATCACTGAAAGAATACTTTGAGAGCAAGACTGCAACCATCGGACTGATCATCCTGACCCTGATGGTGGTTGTCGCACTCATGGCTCCGTACTTTTCTCCGCAGAATCCGTACGACCTGATGACCATCGACATCATGGATTCCAAGCTCGAACCGGGCGAAAAATCCATGGATGAATCCGTGACCTACTATCTGGGAACAGACAGTCAGGGCCGCGACATGCTCAGTGCCATCCTCTATGGTCTGCGCATCAGCCTCGGCGTAGGTGTGGTAAGTACCATAATCGCGCTGGTGATCGGTTCCATTATCGGCCTCTGGGCATCATTTATCGGCGGGCGCACGGACTCGTTCATCATGCGTGTGGTTGACCTGCAACTAAGCTTCCCGGCAATTCTGGTAGCCCTTATACTATTGGCAATACTAGGCAAAGGGGTTGATAAGATCATCCTCTCGCTGGTCGTCTGCCAGTGGGCCTATTACGCCCGCGCCATCCGCAGTAACGTACTGGTGGAACGCAGAAAGGAATACGTGGAAGCGGCCAAGTGCCTCGCACTGCCACAGAACAGGATCATGTTCGGGCACGTGCTGCCCAACTGTACCCCGGAGCTGATCGTTATCTCCACCGTTAAGGTAGCAGGCGCAATCGCCCTCGAAGCGACCCTTTCCTTCCTCGGACTGGGTATGCCCATCACCCAGCCCTCGCTGGGCCTGCTCATTGCCAACGGTTTCAAGTACCTGCAATCAGGTTACTACTGGATCAGCTTCTACCCCGGTGTGGCCCTGCTTATCCTCATCGTATCCATCAACCTTGTTGGTGACCGCTTGCGTGACGTTCTGAACCCGAGGTTGAAAAAATGAGTGAAAACATTCTCAGCATACAAAATCTTAAGACCTACTTTTACACCCGTGCCGGAGTCGCCAAGGCCGTCGATGACATCAGTCTGGACATCGGCAAGGGCGAGATTGTCGGTATTGTCGGTGAATCCGGTTCCGGTAAGTCCGTAACAGGCTTTTCGGTTATGGGACTTGTGGACCCTCCGGGCGAAATTGCCGGCGGTTCCATCAAATACAAAGGACAGGAAATCATCGGTCAATCCGAAGAAGAGTGGCGTAAATTCAGGGGCGCAAAGGTCTCCATGATCTTTCAGGACCCCATGATGACCCTCAATCCGGTTCTGCGCATCGACACCCAGATGATGGAAGCCATTACCGCCCACGAAAAGGTATCCAAAGATGAAGCACGCCGCCGTTCCATCGAGGCTCTTGCCATGGTCGGTATCCCTTCCCCTGAGGAAAGGATAAAGGCATACCCGCACCAGTTCTCCGGCGGTATGCGCCAGCGCGTTGCCATCGCCATCGGGCTGCTCAACAAACCGGACCTTATCATTGCAGACGAACCGACCACTGCACTGGACGTAACCATCCAGAGTCAGATTCTTTCCGAAATGCAGACGCTCTGCCGCAAGACCGGAATGGCCCTGATCTGGATCACCCACGACCTCACAGTTGTAGCAGGTCTGGCTCACAAGGTAGCGGTAATGTATGCCGGACGGATCATTGAACAGGGTAATGTTGAGGAAATCCTCGACCATCCCATGCATCCGTACACCCACGGTCTGATCGGATCAGTGCCCAGCCGCAACAAACGCGGTGAGCCGCTGTTCCAGATTCCAGGCATGACTCCTTCTCTGATCAACATCCCCGAAGGCTGCTCCTTCAGGATGCGCTGCCCCTACGCTGACGACCAGTGCATGGTCGCCCCGGAGCGGACCGAACAGGAAAACGGACGCGTAGTACGCTGCCATCATCCTTTGTAGAGGATCAAATATATGTCAGATAAAAATACACCTTTCATGAGCTGCAAGGACCTGAGCAAAGTCTTTGTTAAAAAGCTCGACTTCGCAGGCAAGATTGCCCAGAAGCTGGGCTCAAAACTGCGCGAAGAGCGCGTTCAGGCAGTAGACAGCGTCAACCTCGACATCATGCCCGGTGAAGTTCTGGGTTTGGTGGGCGAATCCGGTTGCGGTAAATCCACACTGGGCCGCATGCTTTGCGAAATTCTGGATCAATCCAATGGAGATATTTTCTACAAGGGCCAGAATGTAAAGGACATGAGCTCCAAGGAACACATGGACTACGCACGCAACGTGCAGATGATCTTTCAGGACCCCTTTGCATCTCTCAACCCGCGCAAAAGGGTTAAGCAGATCATCGGCGAAGCACCGCTCTACCACGGACTGACCGACAAGGCCGGATTCGACAAGTATCTCTCCGATGTCATGCTCCGCTGCGGTCTGGACCCCAGCTACAAGAACCGCTACCCGCACCAGTTCTCCGGCGGTCAGCGCCAGAGAATCGGTATTGCAAGGGCCATGGCCATGCAACCGGAATGTCTGATCTGCGATGAGTCCGTAGCCGCACTGGACGTATCCATTCAGGCCCAGATCCTGAACCTGTTCATGAAGCTGCGCAAAGAACTGAACCTGACCTGCTTGTTTATCAGCCACGACTTAGGCGTGGTCGAGCATATCTCAGACAGGATCGCGGTTATGTACCTCGGTCGCGTTGTTGAAGTCGGAACAGTTGAAAAACTCTTCAGCGATCCGTTCCATCCCTACACTCAGGCCCTTCTGAACGAGGTCCCCAGACTGGACAAACGCGATGTGGACTTCGCCCCGCTTAAAGGCGAAATCCCCTCCCCCCTCGATCCGCCCAATGGCTGCCACTTCCACCCCCGCTGTGCCCATGCCATGGACATCTGCCGTGAAAAGGCCCCGCAGGATAAGGAAATCGAACCAGGACACCGCACATGCTGCCATCTTGCAGATCTGAAGCAGGATGATCAGACGCAGGACGAGTGGATTAGTATGTAGGGTTTGATTTGATAGATATAAAATAAAGAACTCCCCCATAATCTAAGGTTACGGGGGAGTTTTCTATTCTAACCCTGAAGAATCACGGCTTTCGCAAGCTCTAAAAATCGCTTAAGCGGAGGCGAACTCCACTTATCGACATGAGTGATCACCATGATCATCGTTTCCGTAGGGGCTGGGCTCCACTCAAGCCGGACAAGAGTGCCTTTCTCAAAGTCTCGGGCCAGCACCCGTTCAGGACACAGGGCAATCCCCATTCCTCTCCGCAAACAATTCAGCTGTGCCCTGCCGCTGGAAAAAATTATTGATTTTGTTTGTACGTTATTGGTTTCAAGCGACCGCTTGAAGTCTCGTCTGTAGCTTCAATCAACCCGCAATTGCAATAACGTCTGCCCCTGCATATCTGCATCAGACAGAACCCCTTTCCCCGCCATCGGGTGCCCGCAAGAAGCTGCAAGAGTCAAGGCTTCGGGTCGAAGAGCCTCCACCGTTACGCTGTTGAAGCTCAATGAGCTGCTCATCAAGAAAGCCGCATCAATGCGACCGGAATTCAATTCTTCCTTCAAGTGTTCATCATCACAGTTGTTAAAAACAATCTGCGTATTGGGATATTCCGAGGAAAAAGCCTCTATAACTTCCGGCATGTATTCTGAACCGATTGTCTCAGGCATTCGGATTGTGATCGTACCTGAATAATTACGCCCACCCGAAAGACCGTCACGAACCTCTTCACTCATCTGAAGCATACGCCGGGCATAATCCCGCAACATTTCTCCTGCTTCAGTAAGCACAATCCCTCGACCGATCCGATCAAAAAGCCGGACTCCAAGATCTTCTTCCAACAATTTTATCTGGGCGGAGACAGAAGACTGAGCCAGATACAGATCTTTTGCCGCCCGGGTAAAGTTCAGACGCTCGGCTACTGTCAGAAAAGTTTTCAATTGTCGTATTTCCATTCAACACTCCATCGTTTCACACGATTACTGCGATCGCAAACAATCGTTGGACGCGATCACTTAATGTGAACAATAGTTAATAGCGATCAAAATAACAACAGGAGGAACAAATGAATTGCTGTAACAGAAACATATGCGGAGCGGCTGATAAATCAGGAAATTACTTTCTAAATGGGTACCATTGCGCCGAGGCTGTTGTCAGAGGCTCTATTGAGCATGCGGGAATGAAACCGGATGAAATTGTCCGCTACGCCACCCCCTTTGGCGGAGGCTATGGCAAAACATTTCAGGAAGCATGCGGAGCACTAAGCGGAGCCTTAATTGTAATCGGGCATCTCTACGGTCGCAATGAAGCAGGACAGAGTTGGGACTATCCGGCTGCCCTTGCCGAAATAATCAGAGATAAATTTTTAGAAAAATACGGCACAACAAAATGCATTAATCTGAGAGAAAAATTCGGACCTGAAGCACAACAACAAAAATGTTCTGAAATCGTCCGCTGGATAAGTTGCGAAGTAATGGATGAGCTGGAACTGGAGAATTAGGTTTGTGTTATTTCCAGCCATGTAACCAGACCGGATTTTCAATCAAAAAAACGTCCTCCAACAAAAATACGATGGAGGACGTTTTAATTAAACTCATCAATATAAACTAATTAAACTCAACCTTGACGGGACTGACAATCTTCAAGACGGATTCCTGCTTGAATATATCCTTGTAGGCCTTCGCTATCTCGTCCACGCGCAATTCGGCATCCTTGTCCGTAGAGACTATCATGAGCACCTTACTCCCTTCGGAATAGGTGAGGCCTTTATTGCCTCCCCAGAAGCCTTGGGCATCAAAAACAGTGTAGCCGTCACTGAACTTAGGAGTGACCTGCTTACGCAAAAAATCCTGAAAACATTCTGAACTTATTTGCTTTTTACCATCCTGATAAGTCTGCCCCATGTATAGCTCATAACGGTTCCATTTGCTCGTTGCACAACCGGACAAGCCAAAAGCCAACAACAGGACCACAACAGCCAGTATTCGCACAGAACTACGCATAAGAAATACTCCTCCAAGTCTACGACAAGACTCCAACGCGAACCCCCAAAACTATCCAAGCAAGCGGCGAAGCCATATTAAAAGTTTTTGAAGAGTCCAGAGAAACTTTTTACAAAAAGTTTCTCTGGCCGCCGGAGGCAAAATCAATTCATCCCAAGACGCGTAGCGCACCTAAATAAATACTTCAGGCTCACGGCGATCACTGAAATTATCAGCCAGCCACTGAGAAACTTCGAGCAGACGGGGTACTTCAAGCTTGCGCGCCTCAAAAGCACAGACCTTAACGCAGGCGCAGCAGAAAATACACTTGTCCGGGTCAGTTTCCACTAAGGAACCTACAGAGATTGCTGCTGTGGGACAGACCCTTTCGCAAGAACCGCAAAGCTGGCAGGCATCGTTGGAGACGGGCGAAGCTGAAGCCTTGGGCGAACGTTCCTTGTAAGGACGATCACCGGGAATCTCTACATCTCCAGCGAAGAGAGAACCATCAGCAAGCTTTGCAGCGAGAGATTTACCGAACTCGCGTGCCTTACCCAGATCATCTTCATCAGGACGGCTGACCGCGATGGGAGTCCTCTCACTGGAAAAAGAATGCTCGCCAATGAACGCAGCTCCTGCAAGAGTCTTAAACCCTGCTTCTACGGCAATATCAGCAAGCTCAATAAGCGCATCCTCATAAGCACGGTTACCGTAAACAACCACTGGAACTACAGGACTGCCACAGGACTTCAATGCCTTAAAACGTTCCACGGCAATGAGCGGAATGCGGCCGCCGTAGACAGGAGCACCGATTATCACCAGATCATTATCAGCACAGTCGCAAGTTTCGGGCACTCGGTCCGCCCGGGTAACATCAACGACCTCTGAACATTCCGCACCGACACCTTCAGCAATGGCATCCAAAATACGGCGGGTGGTCCGGGTGGGGGAAAAACAAATCATCTTCAATTTCTTGCAGGACATAAAAACTCCATATCAAATTACTAAGTAAGACATCCGCCAAGTGACTTTACTTTTAGAAAATTTAAGTACAGGGGCAAAGGTGATTTTGTAAACAGTTTTAATATAGCGTGTATCAACTCATCTGGCTTTTTTCAGCATAATAAAAAGGTTATGGCATACTGGAACCTTTTGTGCGATATAAAAACAATGAGCGGAAATACAGACAAATTGAACTTGAGTGCAGCCATCTTAGCCGGTGGCGAAGGGCGACGCATGGGCAGGACCGATAAATCCTGCCTTGAAATTTCCGGTGAAAAACTGGTCAGCAGGATCATCCGCAGTCTTGAAGGTATTTTTTCGGAAACCTTTATCATTACCCGCACCCCGGAAAACCACCCGGACCTTGATGTACGGCTGGTTGGAGACCTGTTTGAATCACGTAGTTCACTGACCGGAATACATTCCGCGCTCTACCATTCCCGCACTGATCATGTGTTCATCACCGCCTGTGATTCACCATTCCTTAACCGGGAACTAATCAGCGAATTGCTGAGCAGGGTTGAACCGGATGACGATGTGGTGATTCCCATACACCCGGACGGCTTCTACGAACCACTCTGCGCTGTTTATTCAAAACGCTGCCTGCCGTTTATCGAAGAAAATCTGAAAAAGAATATATTTCAGATCATCCGCTTTTTCCCGCAGGTAAAGGTAAAAACCGTGAACACGGACTTGCTGGCAAAGAAAGATCATGGCCTGACAACTTTCATAAACATAAATACTCCTGATGAATTAAGCCGGGTCCGCGAAGATCTGGATAATCCTACAGACAGATCCGGCAGCGGACAGAACTCTTTCCCACACTCCATCCCGCGCAGTGCAGCTCTCAAACTTATCCGTAAAAGCATTGCCCTGCCAAAAAGCGAATACGTTCCTGTAACGGACTGTTCAGGACTAGTTGCCGCAGAAACCCTGCAATCGGGTATCTCCCTGCCTGAACATGACCGCTCGGCCATGGATGGATTTGCAGTACCCAGTGCATTCACTGCTGCTGCGTCCGCAGATATACCGATTGAGATGGGCTTTTCCGGGGAAGTTCGCCCCTCCTGTCCGGTACCGGAAAAATGCGAAGAACAGGCTGTCCGTGTCCTGACTGGCGGAATTATTCCCGAAGGCACCGATGCGGTCATACCCTTTGAGAACGTTCAGGTGGGGGAATGCTCCATCTGCATTAGCTCTCCGGTGCGCGAGGGGGATTTCATCCGCAAAACCGGATCGGATATTATGAAGGGTGAGACCATCGTCAATTCGGGCACTGTTATTTCGCCCTGTGACGCCGCTCTGCTGGCTTATGCCGGAATCCGCTCCATTCCAACTTACCCATTACCCAAAGTGGCTGTAATGGCCGTTGGCAATGAGCTGTGCGATCCGGCCCAGAAAACCCAGTGCGGCCTGATTCCGGCTGACAACCTCATCCTCATGAAATCCTTATGCTATCGTTACGGAATCCGTGATGTGCGCATTGCGCCCTGCACGAATTCTCCGGAAGCTATATCCGAAGCAGTGCAGGCCAATAAAGATTGCAGGCTGATCGTCACTACCGGTGGAACAGGTCCCGGCAACCGCGATTTTGTATTCAATTCCATCCAACAGGCCGGAGGAATACCTATTTTCAAAGGGCTGGCCATGCATCCGGCAAAATCAGTATTTGCATTCAGCATGGACAACTCAATTGTCATCGGACTGCCCGGCCCGCCCAATGCAGTGAATCTTGCCTTCCACACCATAGTCAATCCGGTAATCAATATGTTGCAGGCAAAAACGGTAACTTCCACCACGAGCCCGGCAATTCTTACCGATGCGCTGAAAGGTGGACGCGACCGGGAAAAACTACGTCCCTGCCGCATTTTTGAAGACAACGGGAAAATTTTAGCTGACCCTTTGCTCGATAAAACCTTTTCACCACGTAAGGTTATGAGCCTGTGTAACGGAATAATCATTCTTCCTGCGGACTGCGGAGAACTTCCTCCTCAGAGCGTTGTTCAAGTAATCCGTCTCTAAGTCACTATTTCAGGCATAATTACTGCATTTATTCGGCTCAAGAAAAAAATGCCCTGAAATCCATGGAGCCGAACATGATCAATTCCGTCCAATCAGCATACGCAACACAATCAGTCGACGAAGTTCTGCAATCCCGCGCCAGAACACAACCGACCTCTCAGGAACGACAATCCGGGGACAAGGTCACTATCTCCGATTCCGCCAAGATGCTTGCTTCCATCGACAGCTTTTTCTCCGATATGAATATCCCGTACACACCGGGACAATCCATATCCCTTGATGATCTTAAAACAGGTCTGGAAACCAGCACAAAAAAATTTCAGGATGACGTGAATGTGCTTTTCCTGCAAAACGATATCAGCACTGATCCCCCAGTAGAATTGACTACTGACGGATACGGAAATGTCCGGGTGATGGGAGACCATCCCCAAAAAGACAAGATCGAACAGCTTTTTGAAGACAACCCTGATCTCGCCAATGATTTCCGTGGAATCAGTGGGCTGAACAGTCTGGTTGAAGCCGGGGAAGAATACCTCGAATTTGCCAAGGCTTATGAGAAGAACCCTTATGAAGCCGTGGCTAAGTACAGCCACATCTTCAGCGGGATGGATATTGAAGAATTCAGCATGACCGTTGGCGGGGATAATTCTGTCGCATAAACTTAACCTAAGCGAAATATATTTGGCTTCCCCTAGCCTCCATGATGTTGTATATTGAAATCATGAGGAAAACCAAGCAGGGCAGCCTGCAGACTCATAAGAGCATACGAATGCATCGTTCATAATAAGGCGGCCCTAATCGGGTCGCCTTTTCTCTTTTGGACCACTTTAAAAGAGGAGGCTTTATGGGACAGAAGAACTTCGTTCTGGACACCAACGTACTCATTGAAAACCCCAAATGCATCACCGCTCTGCGCAACGGAGTGGAAAACAACGTTCACCTCCCCTATACCGTCATTACCGAGCTGGATAAGCTCAAGCGTGACCCACGCATCGGACACATTGTTTCCCAAGCAGTAAGGTCCATTTTAAAAGACGACAAAATCTCTATCCTCTCCCCTGATTTTGCGGAAAAACTTGGCAGCCTGAGCCCGGATGACCGCATTCTCAAGGAAACACTCAACGCGCCCATTGATGATCCTATTTTGGTCACTAATGACCGCATCCTGCAAATCAAGGCAGGAATTCACAATCTAACATGGGAAGAATACAAGGATTCCGATCCGTTCCGCTCTGACTCCCAGATGTATACCGGATTTGTGGATGAAGACGAAACGCCCTATGTAAACAGCTTCCGCTGGGAAAACGGAACCCCGGTATTTTACGGTAACAAGGAGAACAAGACCATCTCCTACACCCATGAAGTCTGGGGAGTAAAACCGCGCAACATCTATCAGAACCTTGCACTTGAGCTGATGCTCAACAATGAAATCAACCTTGTCTCCATTCAATCAGAAGCCGGATACGGGAAGACATTTCTTGCTCTGGCATCCGCGCTATATCTGGCCCTTGAGAAAAAGGACAATCCCTTTGAAAAAGTCTATCTGGTGAAACCAATCTGGGAAATTGGAGCCAAAATGGGCTTCCTGCCCGGATCAGTGGAAGAAAAAATGCAGCCTTATGTTCGGTACGTACGTGACCTGACAGTAAAGCTGCACGAACAGCGTCCGGCCAACCGTATTTTCATGGATACGGACTCCGAAAAATTCCGCTTCAACCAGAAGAAATTTGAAATTCTGCCCATAGCATATATCCGGGGCATGAACCTTGAGAACTGCGTTGTCATCATTGATGAGATGCAGAACATGTCTCGTTCAGAAGTGCGCTCGCTGCTGACCCGTATGGGTGAAGGTGTTAAGTGCATTTGTCTCGGCGACACGCGACAGGTGGATAACCCCTATCTCAACGAAAGCAACAACGGTCTCAACTGGGTAGTTAAGAAGCTGCGCGACAATAAGGAATACGCGCACATGGTCCTTAAGGGCGAACGTTCGCGTGGACCTATTACCGACATGGTTTTGAAGACAGGTTTGTAAACACAAAAGCCCGGCTGTTCCGAGAACAGCCGGGCCTTTTATCCTATTAATTCAGAAATTTTTTTACTACTTTTGGAAGATCCTCAGGAGGAGTTCGTCGAGGTCTTCGCCGTTATCAATGGCTTCGGAAATTTCGCTTTCCAGAACCTGCGCACCCTTGCGCACTTCGGAAACCGTGCAATCCATGTTCAAGGCCACTTCCTCGGCAGGGATACCGTAACGGAAGCAGAGATAATACAGAGCGCGACGGGCAAGCACAGCATGATCATTGGCCTGCATCATCAGGTCACGAAATGAAACCGCAAAAGCTTCAAGCACAGCATCAAGGATGGAATCAAATGTCTGTGCTTCCAGTTCGGGCATAACTTCAGTGGCTTCGACTTCAAAATCAGCCTCATCAAAATCCACCGGCCTCAAACTTCGTACAATCCCGGTCAGCCTGTTGATGCTGGCCAGAATTTCTTCTGCTGCGTAATAAGCAGTAACATCGGAAATGAATTCCCGTGGGTTGCCCGCTTTTCCGCTTTCCAAATCAATGGTTACCCCGACCTTGGTCTCAAGTACTTCCTGCGCGGCATCCTTAATGCGATCCAGCAAATGTTCCTGCACCCAGTTCATTACAAACTCATTAGGTGCGGTCAGCTGAACTACGCCATCTTCATAGCGTGCAGTCAAAGGTTCCACCCAAACCCTGACCAACACAGGATTAATGCGTACAAGAAGCTTTTTCTTTATGGAGCTCCATACATTGGAATTCATTTCCCACCTCTGCAATTTGGGCCCTCAAAAAAGGACCGTCGAAAGACATATACAAACCGGTTGCAATGAATATCCCCAAACCCGAAAAAGAGCAAACAGCTTTATACTGTCACTCTTTTTCGGAAATCAAAAACGCTAAAAAACAAAAACAACAGAAAAAACACCCCAAAGGGAATCATAAAAAATCTGTTGTCCAAAAAACCAATCTTACGGAGTAAGTCGGTCTATAGTATCCTGCAACTGCCTTCCAAGGGGGGTCTGCAGGGAAATTTCACGTTCAATATTGGTAATACCTTTGATTACGGTAGAATGTCTGCGGCCCAGTCTGGTTCCGATATCCTTAAGGGACAGTTCGGTATGCTTGCGGGCGAGGAAGAAAGCGGTGTTTCTTGCCAGTACGATCTGGCGTTTACGGCTTTTAGAGCGCAACTGATCAGCAGTAAGTTCGTAAGAACGGCAGATATGATCCACAATGGAATCATAGCTGGGCGCGGCTTTGGCAATGGAATAGTTTTCCAATACCTGCCAGGCCAGTTCCTGCGAAACATCACGGTTGAGCAGTCTTGCCTTCAGCACTAGGTTCTGCAAGCAGCTTTCCAGCTGTCTTACGTCTGTGGTAATACGGTCCGCCAGAAGTTCGGAAATGGAATCCGGAACCTGGGTACCCAGTCGTATGGCTTTGCTTTCAACGATTCTCTTTCTGGTCTCAAAATCAGGAGTGGAAATAAGTGCCAGCAGACCTGAACTGAAACGGGAAACCAACTGAGGGTCTACCTTATCAAGTTCACGAGGCAGAAAGGAGCTGGTCATAACCACTTTGGAGCCGCGCAATTGCAGACTCTTCAGGGTTTCCAGAATTTCATCCTGCATTTTCTGCTTGCCCTGAAAGAAATGAATATCTTCCAGAAGCAGACAATCCACATTATCCCTGAATTCGGATTTGAAACGGGAAATTTCACCGGCTTTAAGAGCCAGAACCATTCTGTTTGCGAACTCTTCTGCTGTAAGACAGGCAATGGATATGTTCTTCTTGTTACTGGAAGCACACAGATTTTTGCCTATTGAATGCAGCAGATGAGTTTTTCCAAGACCGGGAGCGGAGCTCATGAAGAGCTGGTCACCGGGCAGGGAGTTATCACAGAGACTTCTGGACGCGGCGCAGGCAAGTCTGTTGGACTCGCCGATTACGAAATCGTCAAAAGAAAAACGCCAACGGGGAATACGAGTATTGACCACCGCGGAAGACATCATGGGAAGGCCCATGCTTGCCTGTACTGGACGGGCTGCCGCAGGTCTGGGTCTATCGACCTTGACCGCGGGCCTTTCTACGGACTTCCTAACCCCAATCTCCACCTTGGGGCTGGTGCCGAGAACCTGCTCGCCAGCTTCTTTGATGTTGTCCATGAGACGGTCCCTAACCCAGGCTGCCACAAAGTCGTTAGGAGCATACAATTTAATTGTATTGCTGCTGACTTCCGCCTTCAGGGGCTTGATCCATACTTTGTACAGACCGGGGTTCAGTCCCTTCTCAAGAAATTTTAGAATTTTATTCCAGCTGTCTCTCATCATGAGGGGTTTACTAATTCAAAGTGAGTATAACCATCAACTCTTGATAAGGCGGCAGACGTCCAATGACGCCGCAATGGTTATCTACAACTTAAACTACTGTTTTTATGGATTTTTCCTTTAATGCAAGCAATTCGGTCAGCAAGACCCGAAAGCTCTTAAAGGCCGTAACTGCAAGCTTGAGCAACTTTTCAATATTATTTTTCAACACCTGTGGAAAACTTTTTCCACAGGTAGAAACTATATTTACTCAAGATAACGCAAAATTACGTCTTTTCTCTCATTGTTACATTTCTTCTTACTCATTATTTTAGATTTGAACTCCGTCACAAATACGTAACATAATCCACGTAAGCAATTAATTTTATATTACTTATTAAAAATAACACAAAAAACATCAAGCATTTATAAATATCAATTGAAAGACTACACACCGCTAAACCCAGTAAACTAAAGGGCTCTTGGGCATGTCACTTTAGAACAATTTCTAAGTAGTTGATATAACGCCTTTTTAATTTCCTTGACACTACGTAGTGCTTGCAAACAAAGGGTTTTCTAACATACAAGTTACTGACAGATATGCATGGAAAGATGCAACAATTGATCAAATAATCAATTTCAGCCGTCCCGCCTTCTCTGACATTATAAAGTTACTGAGAATATAAGTATCTATGCGGTGTCTTCCGGTGTATGTCGTGAAATTTAGAACTTGTCTTTCACGTGAGAAATAGATCCGACAGGCTTATTCTCAGCTGCTTAAAATCTACTTGAATCCATTTAACCTGCTTTCAAAATAAATTTCGGCAAATTTTCATGCCTAATTTCCAGTTTTAGCCAATTTCGACCGATTTCAGACAAATTCAGGACAAAAAAAAGCCTGCCCAAAAAAATTGGACAGGCATATAAAAAAAATCACTTAACCTAAATATAGAAAACTACCGAGAAGTGATGCTCTGCGCGGACATATTATATAATGTAGGGGATCACTCGCCCTTGGTCAGTTGTTTCAGGGTCGGATAGCGACCACAGGCAAACCTGTCGGCTTCAGGGCAGTATCCCAATTGCTCACAGCTGGCTCCACCATGCTCGAAAATTGCCGGAAACTCTTCCTTGCATATTTTGAGCATCTTATCGGCCATCTTCCGAACTTCCCACTGAGCACGCTGACAACAACGCAAATTGAAAAAATGCATCAATGAACGACAGTTCATAGTGATGACAATCTTGGTTTCTGCTGCCTGCGGCAATACAAATCGGGCATCTTCATTAGCTTTGTCTTCACGCCCGGCATCAACGAGAATTTCACGCAAATCTTTGTAGGCACTGCCTACTTCTTCCATGAACTTTTCAAACCGCTCACGCGCTTCGGGAATCTTAGCGATGGCCGGAGGAATGATATAATCCATATCATTTTCGGTCACATACCGCTGGCTCTGCTGCGAATATGAAGCAATGCGATGGCGGACTATCTGATGGGAACAGGCCCGGGAAATACCTTCGATGGCAAAAGTAAAGCTGACATGCTCAATGGGGCTGTCATGGCCGGACTCAAGGACCTTGGAAACAAACGTGGCCTGCTTTTCCTTTTCAATTTCACCATTCAGGAGCCGGGGCCACATGTCGGCCACAAACCCGGCGTGATAACATTGCCGAAAAGAAGCATAAAGCAACTCCAGGGCATTGGGGGTCATGGACAACAGTTCCACTCGTAAATCTTTCTCAGGCATATGCGCTCCTTAAATTTATGCCCCCTACATAAAGTAATTCATACAGGGGCGCAACTTGATATAGGGAGTCGGCTCTAAAAGCAAGCTTTAGGGCTGCAACAGACAATTATTCGCCTGAATGTCACCTAAAAGCCCATTTTTTCTCTTGCCAGCCGTCTTAATATACCCTAACTAACGTCTCCTTATCTCTACTTTAACCAGCCGCTGAGAATTTTGCCCCTATTTTTATACTGTACACTCCGTGCAGGGGATTTTTTTTGGCAAATCTCCGGCGCCGGAGGAATCCGTGACTAAACTTATCCAAAACGAAAAAATTAGAAATATAGCTATCATAGCCCACGTTGACCATGGTAAAACAACCTTGGTTGACGGTATGTTCAAGCAGAGCGGCCTGTTCCGCGAAGGTCAGGAAGTTGATGACCGCCTCATGGACAGCATGGACCTTGAACGCGAACGCGGCATCACCATTGCTGCAAAAAACTGCGCAGTTGATTGGAAAGGCGTAAAAATCAACATCATCGACACCCCCGGTCACGCCGACTTCGGTGGTGAGGTTGAACGTTCCCTGTCCATGGCTGATGGCGCTATCCTCCTGGTTGACGCTTCCGAAGGCCCCCTGCCCCAGACCCGTTTCGTACTCAAAAAAGCACTTGAAGCCGGTCTCAAAATCATCGTTGTCATCAACAAGATTGACCGTGGCGATGCCCGTCCTGACGAAGTTCTCGACGAAGTATACGACCTCTTCATCGATCTTGACGCCAACGAAGAACAGCTCGAATTTCCCCTGCTTTACGCAATCGGCCGTGACGGTATCGCACAGGAAACCCTTGAAGAAAAAGGTGAGAACCTGCACCCGCTCATGGACCTCGTTCTGGAACAGGTTCCCGGTCCCTCTTATGACGAATCCGAACCTTTCCAGATGCTCGTATCCGACCTCGGTTACTCCGATTACCTCGGACGCCTTGCCATCGGTAAGGTAATCCACGGCAGCGCAAAACAGAACGAACCTCTGCTCTGCATCAATGAAAAGGAAGAGCACGTTTCCCTGCGTCTGACCAAAATCCAGACCTATGACGGCGTTTCCTTTGCTGAAACAAAATCAGCCGAGCCCGGTGATATCGTAGTTGTTTCCGGTATTGAAGACATCACTATCGGTGACACCATCTGCACCAAGGAAGCACCCAAGGCACTGCCGCGCATCACTGTTGACGAGCCTACCGTTTCCATGCGCTTCACCATCAACACCTCGCCCATGGCAGGTCTTGAAGGCAAGCTGGTTCAGTCTTCCAAAATCCGCGAAAGACTGCACAAGGAAACCCTGCTCAACGTGGCTGTAAAAGTAGAGGAAAGCGATGAGAAAGACAGCTTCATCGTAAAAGGCCGTGGAGAATTCCAGCTGGCTATCCTTATTGAAACCATGCGCCGCGAAGGTTTTGAACTTTCCGTGGGCCGTCCTGAAGTTATTTACAAAAACGAAGGCGGACGCAAGCTGGAGCCGATGGAACAGGTTTTCATCGACTGTGAAGAAGCTTTCCTCGGCGTAGTTACTGAAAAGCTTTCCACCCGCAAGGGCAAAATGACCAACCTGGTCAACAACGGTAAGGGCAGAGTCCGCATGGAATTCTCCGCTCCTTCCCGCGCCCTTATCGGCTACCGCGATGAGTTCCTGACCGACACCAAGGGTACCGGTATCATGAACTCACTCTTCGCAGGTTATGAAGATTACCGTGGAGATTTCCCCTCCCGCTACACCGGTTCCCTCGTGTCCGACCGTGCGGGTAAAGGCGTTCCCTACGCTATCTTCAACCTTGAGCCTCGCGGCGAAATGTTCATCGAACCCGGTGATCCCGTTTACGAAGGCATGATTGTAGGTGAGCACAACAGGGACAATGATATCAACATCAACCCCACCAAAGAGAAAAAGCTTACCAACATGCGTGCTTCCGGTAAGGATGAGGCTGTAATCCTGACCCCCATCCGTCCCATGACCCTTGAGCGGGCCATGCACTTCATCCGCGACGATGAGCTGATCGAAGTAACCCCGGAATCCATCCGCCTGCGTAAAATTGAACTTTCCGCATCCAAACGCCACATGGCACGTGGCAAGCAGCTCAAGGCCAAAGGCCAGAAATAAGCACAAGCCTCAATACTGAAAATATAAGCCGGGGGAGTCTTTTAAAGACTCCCCCGGCTTTCCCTTATTTGCCAACTTCCCTTTGGCGTCATCTTTCCCGAAGGACTTAAACCAGTCCTTGGGAAAATATATCCGATACCGGACCTCGCGGCAGCTGGATCGTAAATTTAGTACCCTTTCCCGGTTCAGAATCAATCCTGATTGTCCCACCGTGGTTACGGGTAATTATGAAATAAGCCACGGACAATCCAAGCCCGCTGCCGCCGTCAGTGCGAGAACTGAAAAACGGTTCAAAGGCCTTCTTGCTGGTAAATTTATCCATACCCGGGCCATTATCCTCAACCTCTATAGTCAGATAAGCGTTATTGCAATATCCACGTACAACTATTTCGGGGCTAATTCCAGAACAGCCTTCATCAATGATTGATTGAGCTGAATTTCGCATCAAATTAAACAGAACCTGCTCCAGCTCGGATGAATAGCAGAGCACATGCGGCAACTCTTTCTGAAAGTCCTGCACAAAATTAATCTTGCGAAAATCGCAACCTTCCTCATTGCATAAATCAGCGTCAGCGCTTGCAATAGCCCGCTCCACTATCTCTGGAATAGAGCAAAAATCTTTCTTGTCCCCGGATTTACGGCTGAAATTGAGCATATTTACAATTACTTTTGCCGCCCGGGTCCCCGCCTCCTTGATTTCCTCAACCATAGTCAGAATCTTGCGCTCCTTAAGATAACTGCGCACTGAATCAAGAGAAACACCAACTTTCTTCGCAGTTTCAATATTTCCGGGCAAATCAGGGGAAAGCCTGCGTTCTATGTTCTGAGCCGACTGGGTAATGACTCCCAACGGATTATTAATCTCGTGGGCCATACCTGCGGAAAGGCTGGCTACTGTGGTCATCTTTTCGGTCTGGATCATCAGTTCCTGAACTTTCATCTTATGGGAATAGTCACGTAAAACACCGACCATACGCACAGGAGTTCCGTTGGCATCAAGCAGGAAACTGCCTTCATCCTCTACATAAAGATAACTGCCGTTCTTGCGCCTGAATCTATAAACTGAAACAAAAGGAGTTCCTGCACGGATGCATGCTTCCAGTTCGTCCATGACCTCTTTACGATCGTCCGGGTGGATTCTTTCTTCCCAGCCTTTAAGGTTCACAGACTGAAATTCACGCTCCTCTACCCCGGTAATTTCAAGCACAGCACCGGACCAGACGATTTCATCAGTCTCAAGGTTCAAATCATAGACCATCTGTCCGGTCTTTTCAGCCATGAGCCGATAACGCTCTTCACTCTGATGCAATGCCTGTTCAGCCAACATGAGCGGCGTAACGTCAGTTATAAACCCTTCAAGAAAACCTTCGTCATATTCATTCTTGACATCAACGCCCTTTTCCCAGACCCATTTCTCCTCGCCGGAAGCTGTCCTGATCTTATAGATCATTTCAAAAGGCTCCCGATCCTGCACAGCTTCCTGCACACATTCCCAGACATGGGCCTGATACTGGGGAAGGATTATATCTGCATAAGAAATATCACGGTTTCTAAGCATGGCTTCAGGCTTATAACCGGTCAGCTCAAAACAACCTTCACTGATAAACTCCATTGTCCAGTTTACATCATTTTTACAGCGGTAAGCCATGCCCGGAAGATTCGCCAGTAGAGTGGCAAGAATATGCTCCTGACCATATGAACTTTGATCAGCTTCAATGCTGCGCCCATGCACACGCCCCTTAAGTACTATGATACCGGAATCATCATGAAACAGACCTTTCCAAAGAATCCTCCCCGACTCAGTTACCGATTCAAAACTACCGGCAGGTAATGGATCGGCATCAACAATACGATCAGCAAATCTACCCAGCCCCTTTACCAATAAAATTGATGCGGCCGGGTCCAGATATTGCCCCGCAGTCAACTGACCTGAAATAACCGCAGCTTCTTCACCACCGATAAATACTATACGTTTATTCTCATCAAGGCCGACAACAACACCGGGATAGTCCTGAGACAGGAACTCGATCCCCTGCATAATATATCCTTCTAAAGCCACCACGTTTGAAGCACCCTCCAAAGCAGTAAAAATGGAATTCTGGCTTCATTATAGCACACACGGCATATAAGGACAGCGAAAACTTAAATATTATAAAACACCACTCCCGCCCGGAACTGTTGCCATTCAAGGCTTCGTGCTGTACCAGAATCCAATAAGACTAGATTGTTTACGGAGATTAAAATGGGTTCAAACAATATCTCAGGAGAGGTTATCCTCATCTTCACCGGGGGCACCATCGGCATGAGCGAAAAGCCGGATGCCGGAGGGGTCGTCCCTGACGACAATTTCACCAAACTGCTTAATGAAGTCACCCCGGACGGACACGACATCAAGATCCGGCCTGTACTCTGGTCAGACATTCCCAGCCCGCATATGTCCCCTGACAAAATGCTGCAACTGGCCCACGATGTAGAAGATTTTCTTACAGAGGAGCAGGTGCTTGGAGCGGTAATCCTGCACGGAACCGACCTGATGGCCGAGACCGCCTATGTTTTGGACCTTACTGTGCGTTCACCAAAGCCGGTAATTCTCACCGGAGCCATGCGCTACTTCAATGAATCAGGCTATGACGGAATCCGCAACCTTGTAGACGCTGTGCGGACCTGTCTGCTGCCCCCGCCGGAAGGAACAGACGTCATCATCCAGATGGCTGACAAACTTTTTGCCGCCAAGAACGCCATCAAATCTAGTTCCCTGAACGTTGACCCGTTTATCGGCCAAAACACCGGGAGAATAGGCTTTATTGCCGGAGAATCAGTAATCCTGACCCGAGCCAAACCGGGACGCAGACCACGCCTGCCCTTCCCGGTTACAGGAATGGCCGACAAGGTCCATCTGGTAGGCTGTCATCCGGGCATGGATTCAACTATACTGGAAAAACTGCTCGAAAGTGGAGCCAAAGGTATAGTTCTGGAAGGATTCGGAGCAGGGAACACCCCGCCCGGGGCAGTTCCCGGAATCGAGAAATGCATCGCAGCCGGAATCCCGGTAGTTCTCTGCACCCGCTGTGTAGAAGGCGGAGTATGGCCCATCTACGCCTACCCCGGAGGAGCCGCCAACCTGAAACAGAAAGGGGTCATCATCGCCGGGGGTCTTTCCGCCCTCAAAGCGACCCTGCTCCTGCAAATGCTGCTGGGATCAGGTTGCCCCTGCAACAGGATTGAAGAGATATTTGCTGAAGAGAGTGTGTAATAAAAAAGAAAAGCCCCGACGAAGTCGGGGCTTTTTTATTATCACGGTGAAGAGTTGTTTAGTCTTCGCGGCTATCGATGATCAGCAGGTGGTAACCGAACTGAGTTTTTACCGGGCCGTGAACTTCGCCAACTGCTTCATTGAACACAACGGTATCAAATTCCGGAACCATCTGGCCGGGGCGGAATTCACCGAGATCACCGCCGCGCTGTCCGGAGGGGCAGCTGGAGTGTTTTTTTGCTACTTCACCAAAATCTGCGCCGTCCTGAATCTGTTTTTTCAGGTCCAGACAGGTCTGTTCATCGCTAACCAAAAGATGACGGGCTGATGCTTTTGCCATGCTCGTGCTCCTATAAGCTTAAATATTTTTTAATAAACCATGTAATCTTGCCATTGCGATTTTATTCATCGCAAAAAATGACCTTGCATGAATATGCGAGGACTGCAAGTTGAAATACTACACCAGAATTATCTACATGTCTTCCAGATCAATGCGCTCCGCCAGCTCAACCAGCGTACGCACGCCGAATCCGGTTCCCCCGGCTGCTCCGGCAGGCGACTTTTTCTTGCGCCATGCGGGTCCGGCAATATCGAGGTGTGCCCACGGGGTATCTTCAGGAACGAATTCCTTAAGGAACATTCCGGCATGGATGGTCATTCCTTCACGGGAACCTACGTTCTTGAGATCGGCTACCTCACTCTTGAGTTCTTCCTTGTAGATATCCCAGAGCGGCATAGGCCAGAATCTTTCCCCTACCCGCTTGCCGGATTCCATGACCAAGTCCTGCATCAAGGGGGAGTTGTCCATCACTGCCGCCACATTCCAGCCGAAAGCTACGATGCAGCCCCCGGTCAGTGTAGCAATATCGATGATCGCCGCAGGTTCATACTGAGCGGAAAAAGCAAGAGCATCGCAAAGCAGCAGACGGCCCTCGGCATCGGTATTTAGAATTTCAATAGTCTTGCCGGAAAATGAAGTGACAACCTCACCCGGACGGGTGGAATTGGCATCCGGCATGTTGTCGGCGCAAGGCAGGATACCGACTATGGGCAGATCCGGCTTGATTTCACCGATAGCCTGAAAAAAGCCCAGTATTGCCGCAGCACCGGCCATATCGCATTTCATATCTTCGATAAATCCGGTAGGCTTAAGGGAAATCCCCCCGGTATCAAAGGTTACACCTTTACCTACCAGTACCAGCGGCTTCTCGCCTTCGCGGTCCTTGGGACAATATTCAAGGATAATCATACGCGGTTCATCATTGGAACCCCGGAACACGGAAGCATATGCCCCCATACCTTTGTCGATAATTTCCTTGCGCTTCATGACCTTGAACTTGAAGCCGAACTTCTTGGCCATCTTCTTGGCCTCGTCAGCAAGATAGACCGGAGTAGCCACATTGGGCGGCAGATTGACCAGATCACGGGCATAGCCCATGCCCAGCCCTACAGCCTGTCCTTTTGCGAGCATTTCAGCCAAATGTGCCGGAGGCTCATCTTCGCTCAGGAACCGAACAGCTTCCGGCAATTCTTTCTTTTCATCCTTCTTACTCTTGAATTCATCAAAGGAATACAGCCCTTCAATGGCAGCAACCACAAAATGTTCCAGCTTATCTTCAAGAGCGATTCCTTCAAAGGCGGCAAGAGGTACACCGACGGTACGGAATTTCAATTCCCGGCATCTCTGAAAAGCTCCACTTACAGCCTGTAAGAATTTATCAACACCGAACTCTTTTTCCTCACCAAGCCCGACCAGCAGCACTCTCTGCACAGAAGAACCGGAACCGTAGATTACAGTGGAACTGCCAAGTTCCCCGGAAAAATCACTCAGAGCGGGAGACACCGCAACCCAATCGGCATCAGATGCCATCCATGAAGAAAAACCGCTGAGATGCTCTTCAGAATCTTTAAAAGCAAAAAAGATAACCGCGTCCGCGGACCATGCGGAAGCCGATTCGGTAACAATATTGAATTCCATAAACTGCTCCATATTGCTGCGCAGAAAATGCGGCGTTATTTAGGGGGAACCTGTTCCACAAAAGAAAAAGTTCCATTCTGATATTTCACTATATCTACACTCTTCATGGGAACCCTAATCCCTTCGGGGTAATAGAATTCACCGGTAACACCTTTAAACCCAGCTGTCTTGGATAAAGCCTCACGAACCTCATCCGGAGTACTTACACCGGCTTTTTCAATGGCCTGAGCCAGAAGCATTACCGTATCATAGCCGAGAGCGGCAAAGCCTGATTCAGGGCGAATGCCGAACATTCTCTCGTAACTATCCACAAATTCCTGAACCTGCGGATCAGGATTATCCAGAGCCACATGGGTGGCAAAATAAATAGAATGGGCAAATTCCTGAGGGACATCAAGCAATCCCGGAGTATCAAATCCATCACCGGAGACAATGGGCTGATTAAAACCGGCCTTACGAAGTTCGGTAATGTACTTGGGCGCATCCGGAGGAATGGAGGAAATGAAAATCAGATCAGGATTCTTTTCATCTCCCTTAGGCATGGGATATTTACCATCACCGGAACTGTACCAGACCTCATCAACCACGGTACCGCCATACTTGCGGTAACGACGCTTGAAATATTTGGAAAGAGTCTTGGTGAACTCATTGGAAATATCAGTACCCACAAAGCAGCTGGAAGTATCCAGTCTACGCTTGGCAAACTTAGCAACAGCACGGGACTGCATATTATCCCCGAAAGCTGTCATGAAGAAATTCTTACCGTACATATAGGGCAGGTTCTGCATGGTCGCCCCGGCAGTGATGAAAATAATATCCTTTGCAGTTACGGCAGGGGCCGCAGCCATGACATAATCTGTGTCATTCAATCCGATAACAGCAACCATATCATCCTGACCGGCCAAGGCTTCTGATGCCATTGCCGCTGAATCAAGATTTGAACGGCAATCCGAAACCACAAGACTCAGCTTGCGGCCCATAATTCCGCCCCCGGAATTGATGATTTCCTTGGCCAGCTCCATGCCGTGCAATCCGGGACGGTCGATAGCGGCCATTCCCCCGGTAAGGTTATAGAGCACCCCGACCTTGATTATTTTTTCTCCGGCAAAAGCGGGTGTGCATAAAAGTATCACGGCAAGCAAACTGCCCAACAAACGAAACCACATATATCCTCCTTAAAATACATAACAATTAACACTTGATCTTTTTTGATATTTACCCGCAACCGGAAGGCACAGGCAACCTGAATTTTGCCTGTAGAGACGAAATTATTAATCCTTATTACCGAGCTTGGCCTGTTGTGTCTCCAGAAAACGCTGAAATTTGTTTAATTCCGCCTCACGCTTCTGAGGGACCAGAGGAAATTCCGCTTCCTCGCGGTAACGCTTTTCTGCAATAGACCTGCTGATCGGAATCTCAGCGGTTCCCTGCCAACCGACATCATCACGGACCAGTTTACGGATATAGCTGACACCCAGAAAAGCTCTGGTAACGCGACTGTTATCACGGAGTTTACGCATATCCTTGAACTCAGCCTTGGCAGACACATCACGTACAACCTTATCGAGACAGACCATTTTTTCCGGCATATGCATCTGCTCAAAGACCGCAGCATGATTGTTAAGTATATGGCCGCGCTCCCCGGCTGTAACCGGATCAATGTAAAATGCATTGTAAAGGCCGGACTGATCATAAACCGAAAGATCACATGAAAGATCAATACCCACACCGCAGGTCAGGCAGGAAACATTTCTGTGCCGGGGCAACACATCGCGCTTGAACCATTCATCACTATTGACCGGATCGGTGATGGCTTTCTTATTCTCAGGAGCAAATTCACGCACCGGGGAACGCATCATGGTTCCGGCCATCAATTCGCTGACCTGCATCCATGAGGCTACGCCGAGCACCCCCTTGAAGTCCCTGCGTCTGCGCCGGGCAAGCAGAAAAAGACCGCGATAAAGGCGGTCCAGAGTTGTTCCGCCTTCTTCTGTGGATTCAAACATTATGTATTCATTGAATCCGCCGGAAAGGGTCAGGTTGAAAGGGGTGCGGATCATCACAGATCCGGTATCGTTACGGGGGACAAGAAAATCTGCAAGATCATGACCGTCCGTTGGAAGCCATGCCATGGTCCCGCCGATTGTGATCATGGAGCCGAGCACCTTCATATAATCATCAGGAACGTCCCCAAGACCGCCCACACCTATGGAATACTCAGTCTGGGAAAAGCCACGGGAAAATATTCTTGTCTCATCTACACGGGAATGAAAAACATCTGCGATTGAACCGATTACTTTCAGCTCGGAAGGCGAATTCTCACCGGGGACAAACCGGAATTTCCCAATTGGGGAGTCCGCTGTTTCCATACTCTCCCAATTATCAAGGGCCTGTCTCTCCCACTGAACTGATTGCAAAAAGGTCATTGCTTCGCTGCGGGTAGCGAAAATATTCAGGGAACTTATCATTCCGGCTGTATCGAGCACGTTACGACAGTAAGAACAAAGAGCACAAATAGCCAACGCACCGTTACGGCGATGCAGTATTTTCATGGTCCGTACTATGGACCGGATACCGGCACTACTCAGATAACGCACATCGGTCATATCAAAAGCCATGCAGGCCAACTCCTCATCAGCGAGGATATCTTTAAGGGTCCTTTCCAGTTCACCGGCTCCAAAAGCGTCTATCCTTCCGCTCATACCGACTACAACTGTATCCCCGTGTCTCTGCACTGTAATTTCCATTCACAACTCCTGTTCAACTCCATCAGGAATATGGTATCAGATTCAGAATCAACATAGACATAAGCATAGTGGATTGTGAAGTTGCTTCTGGAAAAACTGTACTATTTTTTCCGGCTCTGATAATTATGTCTATAAGAGGGAGAACCATGAAACGAATCCTGAACAAGTTCATACCTGACACTGAAACCGGTGAGTTCCTGAAACAGGCACTTGAAGACCGGAACCTGACCATGAAGGATGTTCTTCACGGATATATGTACATTCGCTGGCCCAAAGCCTATATCGGAGCCGCACTGGGCGAGAACAATCTGGCTCCTATCGCGGAATTTTTTACCAGTCTTGTCGCATCTCCCAAAGACAAAAAAAAGCGTCAAAAACTCAAGGACGACTTTGCGAAAAGCTATCACGGAAAAGTCATCCCCACTGAGGAAGCTATAAAGCTTGTCAAAATAAAAAAAGAAGTACGCACTACCCTGCCGGAACGGGTTTTGCCGTATGAAAAAGCCCGCGACATTATATTACAGCATCCTGATCATATAGTACTTTTCGAATGCCCCTGCCGGGCCTCGCGGGAAAACCCATGTTACCCGCTTGATGTATGTATGATTGTGGGTGAGCCTTTTGCTTCCTTTGTCGCTAAAAACCACCCGGAAAAGTCACGGCGAATCACCGAAGACGAAGCTGAACGCATTCTGGAAGCTGAAAATGCACGGGGACATGTGCACCATGTTTTTTTCAAGGATGTTATGCTGGGCAGGTTTTACGCTATCTGCAACTGCTGCAGTTGCTGCTGCGGTGCTATGGAAGCAATGCGCAACGGAATACCTATGCTGGCTCCATCCGGTTATATTGCCGTGGTGGATCCGCAAAAGTGCATCGGCTGCGGTCAATGTATGGAGTACTGCCCTTTTGGAGCCATGCACCTGCGAGACAAGCGCATGCGCATAGATCCCAAGAAATGCATGGGTTGCGGAGTGTGTACCAACAAATGTCGTAAGGATGCCCTGCGTCTGGCACGCAACAAGAAGCACCCCGAACCTTTGCTGGTTGATAAACTTTAATAAATTCAGCTGGGACTAACCGTCCGGGAAAGAACGCCTAAGCTCGAGAATGTCATCCAGATTTTCAAAGAAAAGATCTGTCAGGTGCGGATCAAACTGCTTGCCTTTGCCCTCTTCAAAATAATCTTTGATCTTATCAATAGGCCAGGCTTTTTTGTAGACACGTTCACTGCCCAAGGCATCAAAAACATCCACAATCCCGGTAATTCTTCCGTAAACATGAATATCTTCACCAGCAAGCTGACGGGGATAGCCTTCGCCATTCCACCACTCATGATGCTCAAAGGCCACAATCGCAGCAGCTTTGAAGATGGGACGTTCGGAATGCTTTAAAATTTCATGGCCGATGGTGGTATGAGTCTTAATCAGTTCAAATTCTTCGGGAGTAAGCCGTCCGGGTTTATTAAGCACGGTATCGGGAATACCGATCTTGCCCACATCATGCATAGGTGAGGCGAGACGCAGTAAATCAGCTTCTTCCTTGCTCAATCCATAGCGGCGGGCAAGAATATAAGAAAGCTCGGCAACCCTGCGTACATGGTTGGCGGTCTCGTTGGAACGGTTCTCCACAACTTCACCAAGGGTCAGGATAACTTCTTTCTGGGTTTCAATAACCTCATCCTGAATTGCCATCAGCGCATCCTGAGCCTCGCGGCGGACTTTAATCTCATTGCGCAGATCTTCAGTCCGTTTTTCAACCTCAGCTTCAAGATGTTCTTTGTAGCGACGGTTTTCCTTGATCAGGGTAGCTCGTTCAAGTCCCTGTCCCAAAGCATGCTCCAGAATATTCAGGTCAACTATTGGTTTAGTGACGAAATCCCAGGCTCCCAATCGAACCGCTTTGATGGCATCCTGAATCAATCCTGCCCCGGAAACGACTATAATCGGAGTATCCGGACTTTCCGCTGAAACCTGTGTAAGGACTTCAAAACCGTCAACCTTAGGCATATTCAGGTCAACCAGAACAGCATCAGGATTTTCACGCCTGAAAATTTCCAATCCTTCCTCACCGTCTCCGGCATCGATAATATTGAATCCGGAATCAGTCAGATAATCACTGATTGTTTCCCTTACAAAATCTTCATCATCAATTACGAGGATAGTTAATTCTGAATTATCCAATGCTTACCCCTGCTCATTTTTACTATGCAATTACAAGTTCCACCATTAGATTAAGACATAGCAAAAAAACAATATATTTAAAACCGTTATTCTATGAACATCATACACTAGGTCAAACACAAAAAAACACCGAAAAGAAAATACTTTCCGGTGTTTTACATTCATTTATCTACATTTTGAGCAATTAATCTTCAAAACGTTTCATGGAGATGATGCTGATGGGATCAACCGGAACATCGTCCATGGGACCGTAAGAACCGGTCTTTACTTTTTTGATTTTCTCAACAGCTTCCATGCCATCGATAACTTTACCGAATACGCAGTAGCCCCAGCCCTGAGGATTCTTTGCAGTGTGGTCGAGGAAACCATTATCCTTCACGTTGATGAAGAACTGGGAGGTTGCGGAATGGGGATCCATGGTGCGAGCCATTGCGAGAGTGCCGAGTTCATTCTTGAGGCCGTTGTCAGCTTCGTTCTCTACAGGCTCGTGAGTGTCTTTCTGCTTCATGGAGAAGTCGAAACCGCCGCCCTGAATCATAAAGTTATTGATAACTCTGTGAAAGAGAGTTCCTTCGTAAAAGTCTTCATCTACGTAACGCAGAAAGTTCTCTACGGTTTTGGGGGCTTCTTTTTCAAAAAGCTCAATCAGGACTTCACCTTCAGGTGTTTCCATCAGTACCATGGGATTGGACATATTAAATTCCTCCGATTTTTTATCTTACTTTATTCCCCCTCGTAGGGGATTTATCATCTACAATAAAACGTAAAAGTACGCTACTCCGAGCAACATAAGCATCAAACTTGGAATGACAACCTTTTTCCATGCATCGACCATATCCACCTTGAAATATTCGCAGGTCAAAAGGAAACAAATATGCAGCGGAGAAGCCATAATCCCGGAAAAACCGGAAAACATGCACAGAACTGCCCAAGCCGGGAGCTGATCCTGCAAGCCGGAGGCATGTACCAGTCCAACTACCAACGGCATGGCTGCGCCAACAAAAGCCAGAGTAATACCGGCGATAAAACCGACCAGAAACGGAACAAACACCGCCGCGGCAATCAGTGCGGCCTCCCCTCCTGCAAGACGGGCCAATTCATCTACAACCCCGCATGCCCCAAGAATATCCTTAAACACAAACACGCAGACAATCATGAAAATCATGTTCAGGAATCGCTTCTCAAACAGCAGGGCCCGGATAATGGACATTGAACCGGGGTTGGCAAATAAGGAACAGAGAACAGCCGCCAACAAAGCCAGAATGATTCCGATTTCAAACGGAATACCCGGTAAAATTAGACTCAACAATGTCTCAAAGAGAAATGCACCGCCAATGGCAACAATAAGCGGCAACCCTTCTTTAAGTACAATTCTGAAATCACGACCGTTAGCGGAAACATCAGCTTCATTTCCGTTGTTTTTCATAGGCAGCACAGATGGCCGCAGATAGAAAAAACAGCCCAAACCTATACAGGCAAAAGCTCCGGGAAATGTATAACCGATATATTCAAAAATACCCATGCCGCACAATGAAGCGGCCAGAATCATGCCCGGATAAAGAGGCCATGTAAGTTCCCATACATGCCGAAACCAATAGTTGATGACCACCTTATCCCGGCCGGAAACATCAAGGCCGTTAGCCGCTTCCTGAATCATGGGAGCGGAAAAGATAGCTCCCCCGGGCATAGGCAGAAGACCGATAAGTGCCGGAAAAAAGACCAGCCTCAAACGGGGGCTCTTCAGATATCCGGTGAGGGAATTCATAATCCGTCCCGCCTGCCCTGTTTTTTCCAGCAAACCGGACAAAATCATAATCAAGGCCACGATAAAAGCGAGAAATATTGTCTTATCGTCCGCCAGAGCTTCGGCACTGACCTTAATTACCTCGCCCAATTTCATGGAAGTAAGCAAAGCCAGCACTCCACCCCCCGCCAGAATGGACGGGCCGACACCAAGCCTGAGCCTGATTCCGGCCAGCATGCATATAAAAACAAATATGATTTTAAACAACGGAAGGAGATTTTGCAGAAAGTCCATAGATCACCCCGGAACCAAAGAGGGTTAACGGCCCGCAACACGCAAGAAAAGACATCAGCACAGGACACAGGAGGGGGAAGACATTATTCTTCCTAAAATGGCAATACTTCAAAAAGCTTGATTACTCAATCAGGGAATCAAAGCCAGATTCTTACGTGCAAGTTTGTTATTCGGGTCAACCTGCAAAGCCCTGCGCAACCATTCTTTAGCCGCTGAATTATCCCCGCGCATGTAGTAAAGAAGTCCCATATTGATCATATGATTGGGCTGCTGCGGTTCCAACTGCTGAGCCTTGCGAATATCGGCTATAGCGGATTCGAACTTGCCCTGTTGCATATATACAATTCCACGGTTGCCGAGAGCAGGGGCATAATCCGGATTAATCTGCAAAGCACGCTGGTAAAGATCCAGCGCGGTATAAGGATCACCTTTTCTGCTCAAAATGGAGGCAAGGCTGGTCATAGCCTTGTAATGGGAAGGATCTGCCTTGAACGCAGCTTTAAAATGTTTTGCCGCCTCGGTGTAATTTTTTTCCCGCTCCAGAAGATTTCCGTAATTGTAATGCATGTGGTGGTTATTCTCGGTAACTGCCAAAGCACGGGTGTAGAGAGCTTTACTGTCCTTCCAGTGTCCGGCCTGAGTGTAAGCCCCTGCCAGCAACACCACAAGCACGGCAGTCCCCGCCGCGAGAGCAGGTTTTCCGGGAATACGACCTTCCCGCGCCAGTCTCGCCACTCCGAAAGCGATGAACATGTAAATTCCCATAAAAGGAATGTATGCATAGCGGTCTGCCATGGACTGATCGCCTACCTGCACCAGCCCGATAACCGGGACAAGTGTGCCCAGATACCAGAACCAGCCCACCGCACCGAGTGGAAATTTCTTGATGAAACGGATCGCAACTGCGGATACTGCGAGAATGAACAGTGCTGCCAGTGCAGGCTTCCAGACTGGGATCTCATGAGGGTAAGGATAAAAAACGGCCAGATTAACCGGGGCTACAAGTTCACCGAGATAGGCCACATAGGAAACAAGGGCGTTTGATACACGCAGACCAAGAGGAAAAGATTCCACGGTCTGCATGGCGCCGCCACCCTGCTGAGCCATAACAGTCAAAACAGACGACAGTATCGAAAGCCCGAAGAGAGGTAGTTTCTCAACAATCAGCTTGGCAAGCTGCGCAAGCTGATTTTTTGTAAAATCCACCCTGTTCAGGGGCCATATATCCAGCAGGACCAAAGCCGCAGGCAGGGTCACCACCATAGGTTTGGCCAGAATACCCAATCCGGTAAAGAAAAAGGCCAGCCCGTAGGCCCCCATATTTCTATCTTTGACCCAAACCAGCCAGCTGTGCATTGCGCTGAGCCAGAAAAATGTGGAAAGCACATCCTTACGCTCTGCGACCCAAGCCACGGATTCCACATGGACCGGATGTACGGCAAAAAGAGCAGCCACAAAAAATGAAGGAATCAGCCCGTCTTCATCAAACCCGCGCGTTGCCTTGATCAAAAAGAAAAAAAGAAGCAAAACGTTGCAAAGGTGGAAGAAAACGTTGACCAGATGACGCGCCCCTGCGGAATCCCCAAACAGAGATGTATCTAGCATGTGCGAAACCACGGTCAGCGGATGGTAGTTGGCGAGTTGAAAGGTGCTGAAAGCCCAGCCGATATTCTCGGTGGAAATTCCCTGCATAACCCGCTGATTGTTGGTTACATAGCTGGTGTCGTCATAGGTAACCAGCTCAAAACCGCCGCATTGCCCATAAACAATGAGGACCAGCGAGGAAAGAATCACCGCAGCAATCAAGGCTTTCTTCATTTCATTTCCAACTTTCGCACCGCTCATGATTATTCCGCCTGTCCTTTTCTGGGAACATTTTTCAAAAAGTCACTTTTCAACCAGCCCAGCCTGTAACCTAAGGTTTCACAGGAGCAGCGCAGTACGCCCAGACCGTATTTAACTGAACGGGCAAAGCTGATCGAAGAAGAGTCGTCCATGTATCTGGTCGGACAGGTAACCTCTCCGATGTCATAACCGGAATAAATAATCTGGCAGAGCATCTGGTTATCAAAAACAAAGTCATCGCTGTTATCGTCAAAAGGAATGTTTTCCAGCAATTCGCGAGAAAAAGCCCGGTAACCGGTGTGGTATTCAGAAAGATGATAACCGACCAGCAGGTTCTGGAACCATGTCAAAGCGCGGTTGGAAATATACTTATAGAGAGGCATGCCGCCTTTGCGCGCCCCGGTGCCCAGAATTCTTGATCCGAGCATGCAATCAAAAACTCCGTTGGCAATGGGCGAAACCATGGCTGAAATAATCAGCGGGGTGTACTGGTAATCCGGGTGAACCATAACCACCACATCGGCCCCCATTTCAAGGGCTGTGCGGTAACAGGTCTTCTGGTTCCCGCCGTAACCGGTATTGCATGAATGGACTACAGTCTTTATGCCGAGGCTTTCTGCCTGTGAAACAGTATCGTCGCGACTGCAATCATCAACCAGAAGAATTTCGTCCACCACATCTGCAGGCAGTTCGTCCAGAGTCTTTTTCAAGGTAGATGCCGCATTATAAGCAGGCATAACCATCACAACTTTTTTATCATTAACCATTTTTCAATTCTCTCCTGAGATTTACTGCCATAAATATTTATATGCACTTTAAGTGCTTCTATTCCTGATTGGATTTTGGCTTACCACCAAAGCACGATCCTAATCAAGTTATGCTGTTGCCTGCTCTTCCTCTTTTTAGTAACCAGACATCAGTTTTTTAATGAACTTTGCAGCAGGAGACAAACAATGCAGGAAGCGGAAATCAAAAAATATATCTATAAAATCATCATGGACAAATGCACTGCCGATGAAGAAGCTCGTCAGGATGCTCTCGGTGAATTCATCGCCATGACCATGCCTAACATTGATGAAGGTGCAGTACGCAACATCAAAGCTATGATCCCGCCCATTACCGATCTTTACGATAAGTGGGCCAACATGTTTGTCGAGCGTCTGCTGGAAACCGTACCCCGCAACCAGATTGAAGAACTGTGCAGCGGCACCTCGGACAATGACTCCGCCTTGGTGCTGGTCTATATCATGTTCATGGAATCAGAGCGCATGGAAAAACAGGTTGCTGAAGACATCGCCGCATTCGCTCCCACTCAGGACGACGAAGCCGGCAATATCGCCAGTGCCTACATCCGTTCCAAGCTGACACTTATTGCCGAAGAACAGAAAAAGAAAGACGCGATAATCCAGTAAAGGAGGCTGAAAATGTTCAGCAAAGCAATTGTCAGAACCCCGGCGGAAAGCCTCGGGCAGGGAATAACCGAAGCAGGCCTCGGCTGCCCGGACATGGAACTGACCCGTGCCCAGCACAATAATTACATTGAATATTTTAAACAGGCCGGAATCAGTGTGACCGTACTGCCTGCGGTGGAAGAATTTCCGGATTCCGTCTTTGTGGAAGATACTGCGGTCATGATTCCGCATGGCAATGAAACCGCTGCATTTCTCACCTGCCCCGGAGCCGAATCAAGACGCGGCGAAGTGGATGAAATTGACGCAGCCATTGCAGACCAGACCGATGCCATCATCCGTATGCAGGGTGACGGACTCATGGAAGGTGGCGATGTATTGCTCATGGGCAAGACATTTTACGTGGGCATTGACAGCCGCACCAATGCGCTGGGGTGTGAACAATTTACCAAAGCCGCTGCCAGATTCGGCTACAAGACTGTTCCGGTGCCCTTTGATAACGGCATGCCCCATCTCAAGACCGAACTATCGGCCCTTGATGAGGAAACCCTGATTATGAGCGCCCGTTTTGCTGAGCGTGAGGAATTCGCCGGGTTTAAGAAGATTATAGTACCCGAAGGCGAAGAATACTGCTCCAACTGTCTCTATCTGGGACAAAAGCTGCTTGCTCCGCAAGGCTTCCCAAAGACAGCTGAACTGCTGGATAAAAACGGATTTAAACCTGATTATATAGACATGTCGGAATTCCGCAAAATGGACGGCGGACTGACCTGCTTATCTTTACGCTGGTAAGACTAGAAGGGGCGTGGTGATTGTAATCACCACGCCCCTTTTTTATTAAATAGCAATCTTCTCTAAAACATCCTGCAAAATTTCTTCTTCGCTCTGATCGGAACGCACTACGTGGTGCGCTGCTTCCATGAAGCTCGGTTCAAAGCGATTAAGCATCAACGAAATCTGTTCACGAGCATCATCTGAGCCGTCAGATGCATTAAGCAGACTCATGAAATCACACATAATGAAAATGACCTTGCCGTTATCCTTGAGCATCTGACGAACTTTCTCGGACTTGGCTGCACCGCGGGGCAGGCTTACAATCTGGTTATCACCTCCGGCAACCTTTTCCAGCACCGGGTTACCGTCACTGCGACTGACTACGAGATATTCCCGGTTCAGCTTCTCAGCAACCTTGGCGGCAATGGATTTACGCAATTCATCATTCAAACACAAAATAAACACATTTCCTGAATCACGCCCGCCGATGAGCATATCCTTTGCCATTCCCGGCACATAAACACTTTTCTTTTCCTGTTCATCAACAACATACTCAATGTCAGTCATTTCAATATATTCTTTCGCCATTTCGATTCCTTGTATTTCGCTAGATAAAATAGGACATGGAAAATTTAATCATTTTGAGGGAAGGAGCAAGTTTATTTGCGCTTAAAGTGGACGGTATTTTTGTAATACCTCTTTTCTGGATGCTCTTTGGAAATATAGGTCATTTCCCAATTCTCAGCATAGAATTCAATCACGTAATCAAGCAGGTAAAACACATCATCTTCAACCTTAGCCTTTGGATATATTTCCAAAAACTCCTTGATAGTCAGACTCAAATGCCTATCGACTATATAAACAGGACGAAAAGTAAGCAGCATTTCGGATTCGGACCTTTTCTCAAGCCCGCGCAACATTGAATCAAGCCAACCGTTTCTTATCCCGGCTTTTCCGATGATATCGATAAGCATACCCATATCAAAAGTCCGGTCCGGTTCTGTTTTCGTAAAATTACAAATGCAAAAATCTACATTATCAACACAGTACAGGTCGGCTAGTTTTTTAGCCCCAGCAACAACTCTGGAATCCAGATCATAACCAACTACCTTGCGGGCGCCGTGCCTCATGGCATAAAATGAAAAAAATCCCATGTTGCAGCCAAGATCACAAACAGTTTTACCCGTGAAATCAAGCTCCTTGAATTCAGGATCAATGCCATCAATTTCATTGCCTATGCCCCCAGCAAGGGGATTCTTTTCCGAGTCATAAAGCGGACGCCAGATAAGGTCTTCGCCAACCTCTGCAACAATCTTTTTCAATTCAGCGTTTCTACTCATACGGATCTTCCAGAGTATTGTTAATATTAAAAATATACGATTGCATATAGCTTCATAATGTCCTTAACTCAAGATTTGTTTCAGATTGCATGGAGTATAGATGCATGCTACTCCAATAAGCCGAAATAAGGAGTTTATTTTGCAGCAGTTAACTGAGCCATTTGCCTACGGCAACTCAATCATCCATTCCATGCATCCCGGATTCCGGCTGGCCTGCGCTTTCCTTTTTTCCCTTGCAGGGGCACTGGTTACAAATCTTGCTGCAGCAACAAGTGTACTGGCAGCAGGCATCATATTCGCTATTGCAGCACGGCTATCTCTATCAAATCTGCTTAAACGGCTGCTTATCGTAAACTTCTTTATTCTTTTCCTCTGGATATTCCTGCCCTTCTCCAGATCCGGGGAACCGCTTTTCAACATCGGTCCTCTTACCGCGACACTTGAAGGAATCATCTACACTGCAATTATCACCCTGAAATCAAACGGGGTGATTCTCGCCATGACAGCCCTGATCTCTACCATGGAAGTTCAAACACTTGGAGCTGCCATGCAGTCCTTGAAGCTTCCTGACAAACTATGCCGCCTGCTCCTTTTCAGCTGGCGCTACGTGCATGTGATGAGCATGGAATACAATCGAATGCGCCGTGCCGCAGCTATGCGCGCTTTCAGTCCCCGGACTGACTTTAGGACCTACCGTACATATGCATGGCTTATGGGTATGCTGCTGGTCCGCAGTATGGACCGAGCACATAGAGTCTGGCAGGCCATGCTTTGCCGGGGCTTTGACGGGACATTCCACACCCTCACCACTTTCAGCACCGGAAAACGGGATATCGCCCTGCTGCTGGCAACCCTTGGCTGCATCACTACTTTTATTTTTCTTGAGTTTAATAAAATCGAGGTCTTGCTGTGAGTTCTTCCATATTTTCCATGCATAATATCAATTTCTCCTACC
Source organism: Maridesulfovibrio salexigens DSM 2638 (assembly GCF_000023445.1). Lineage (GTDB taxonomy): Bacteria > Desulfobacterota > Desulfovibrionia > Desulfovibrionales > Desulfovibrionaceae > Maridesulfovibrio > Maridesulfovibrio salexigens. Next base: position 3,571,825 of record NC_012881.1, read on the forward strand.
CCGGAAATGATGTCCTCAACAACGTTGATTTCCAGCTGAACAAAGGACAAAAGATAGGACTGACCGGACACAACGGTTCAGGCAAAACCACCCTGCTGCACATCATAATGGGTTTGCTGAAACCGCAGTCAGGACAGGTCCGCTTTCTGGGACGTGAAATGAAATCCGAAAAAGATTTCCGGGAACTGCGCAAAGGAGTTGGTTTGCTCTTCCAGCAAGCTGATGACCAGTTATTCTGCCCGACCGTGCTGGAAGACGTGGCCTTCGGACCGCTCAATCTGGGGAAATCACCGGAGGAAGCACGAAAAATAGCAGAATACACCCTCTGCACACTGGGCCTGTCCGGTTACGAAGACCGGGTTTCCTACCGTCTTTCCGGCGGAGAAAAAAAACTGGTATCGCTCGCCACTGTGCTGGCGATGAAACCACAGGCATTAGTGCTGGATGAACCCACCAATGACCTTGATCCGTCCATGCGCGAAAGATTGATCGACATCCTGAATTCGCTGGATATCGCCATGCTGGTGGTTTCCCACGATCTGGATTTTCTGGTAAGGGTCACTGAAGTGGAATATTCCTGCAACAAAGGTAAAATCCTGCGTGAAGCATCAAATTTCAAGGACAATCACGACTACGGGAAGTGCAAGCTCTAAGCGGAAAAACAAACAGGAGTCATCATGAAAAAATTTCAAAACCTGATACTTATTATCGCCGCCCTTTTTCTGGTTTCAGGCTGTCTTGGCGAAGAGAAAACTGTAACTATGAAAGTGGCTTCAACTGCTTACACCTCACATGTATCCCAGACCTCCTCCACCCCTTTTATCGGTGCATGGGGAGATGATCTCAAACCGGGAATGAAAGCCATCGCCGTTTCGCGGGATTTGATCCCCAAAGGACTGGGCCGCAACACCAAGGTCAAAATCGAAGGTCTTTCCGGCGAATACGTAGTCAAAGACAAGATGAATAAACGCTGGACCGACAAGATCGATATCTACATGGGTCTCGACACGAAAGCCGCCAAAGAATGGGGCAAACGGGAAGTGACCATCACTTTTGAAAAAAAAGAAACCAAATAATCAAAAAAGGCGCATCCGACAAAAGAATGCGCCTTTTTTATTCATCTATTCAAACACTTACAAAAACTTTTCCACTCAAAGTCGATCCGCTCTTTATTTTTGCCACCGATTTACGTAAAGATGGGCTTTCGCGGCCACGGGCATCAACCTGCCCTACAAAATACTGCCGCGTTTAATGGAGAACAAATTGAGCGAACGGAAAAGAAATCCTCATCAGTCCATCAGGGCCTACTGCCTGTGGTGTATGGGCGGCAGCCCGCAGCTTGTCAGGGAATGTGAGGACAGCGACTGCTCTCTTTATGAACTGCGCGGACCCAAGACCGAGGAGTCACAGCGAACCTGCATCCGGGCCATCCGCAGGCACTGCCTTGCCTGTACAGTCGGCGACCGTCAGGCCATCCGCGATTGTAAAGAAAAAGAATGCGTGATTCGCCGTTTCCGCTTTGGTGTCCATCCCAAAACCATGCAGAAACGCAGAAAACGGAGACTTGAGAAAAGCCATCTCATGCTTCCCGGGCTTTAGCCTCCGGTGGCTTAAACCCTTTTGCAAAAGGGTTTAAGAATCCCAAAACCTTTCGATAAGCTTTGCATATAGCACGCTTAAAATACTTCCAAAATAAAATCGCAATAACTTGAAAGCTATTGCGATTTTTTTGTACAGACTTACATATCAGACTGGCGCATGCTCAGCGATATCCTTTTACGCTGAATATCGACATCCAAGACCTTGACTTTCAATGCCTGTCCCGGATGGACAACAGTTGCCGGATCACGCACAAAATCGTCAGCCATGCGACTGATGTGGACCAATCCGTCCTGATGTACCCCGATATCCACGAAGGCTCCGAAAGCGGTGACATTGGTCACAATACCGTTAAGAATCATACCTTCACGCAGATCTGAGACTTCCTTTACGGAATCATCAAACTTCACAGCTTCGAACTGCTTACGCGGGTCACGTCCCGGTTTTTCTAGTTCCTTCATGATATCTTTTAGAGTTGGTAAACCGAGATCCTCGGAAACATAATCTTCCAGATTGATCTTGGCCCGCAACTCCGATGACTTGATCAGGTCGGCAACATCAGCGCCGAGGTCCTTGGCAATCCCTGCTACAGCCTTATAGCGTTCCGGGTGTACCGCAGTTCCATCAAGCGGATTCTTTGCCCCGCGGATACGCAGGAAACCAGCGCACTGTTCAAAAGCCTTGGGGCCGAGACGGGGAACCTTGAGCAGTTCCTTGCGAGAACTGAAGGGACCATTTTCCTCTCGAAATTTAATTACATTTGCGGCCAGTACCGGACCAAGCCCGGAAACGGATTGCAGCAACCGCGCACTGGCAGTATTGAGCTCAACACCAACCATGTTCACGCAAGATTCAACAACCCTGCCAAGACTTTCTGCCAAACCTTTCTGATCCACATCATGCTGGTATTGTCCCACGCCGATGGATTTAGGATCGATCTTGACCAGCTCCGCCAACGGATCCATGAGCCTGCGTCCAATGGAAACCGCTCCGCGCACGGTAATGTCATAATCAGGAAATTCCTCACGGGCGATCTCCGAGGCCGAATAGACCGAAGCACCGGATTCATTGACCATGATCACCTGAATTGAACTATCCAAGTCCAGCTCTTTCACGAACTGCTCGGTCTCACGTCCGGCAGTACCGTTACCGATGGCAACAGCTTCGATGTCATATTTTTCGACCAGAGAACGAACGATACGCGCTGCTTCTTTCTTCTTGCCTTCAGAAGTGACCGGATAAATGGTCTCATTGTGGAGCAAGGTACCCTGAGCATCAAGGCAGACCAACTTGGCTCCGGTACGAAAACCAGGATCAAGAGCCAGCACCCGCTTACCGCCCAAGGGAGGAGCCAGCAGAATTTCTCGCAGGTTAGCGGCAAAAATATTAATGGCCTCAGTGTCAGCCTTTTCCAGCAGCATTCCGCGTAATTCGGTTTCCATCTGCGGAGCCAGCAAACGCTTATAGGAATCGGTTGCGGCCAGCTCTACCTGTTTCGATGCTGCGGAATTGGAACGGACCAGCTTGCGGTGCAGAATATCCAGACCTTCAGCTTCTTCCGGGCGGATGGATACCTTCAGAAACTTATCACGCTCACCACGAAACAAAGCCAGAATGCGGTGGCCCGCAGCTTTTTTTGCAGGCTCGCGCCAATCAAACCAATCCCGGAACTTGGAAGCCTTGTCCTTGTTTTCATCGGCCTGTGCTGCCTTGGTGGGCTTGGATTCAATCAAGGCCTTACGCTCAAACAAAGACCGAACCGCCTCACGGCTGACCGTGTTCTCGGCAATCTTCTCGGCAATAATATCACGTGCCCCGGCAAGAGCGTCGTCCACAGATTCCACGCCCTTGGCGGCTGATACAAAAGCTTGTGCCTCCTGAACAGGATCACACTTCTGGGCAAAAATCTTATAGGCCAAAGGTTCAAGACCTTTCTGAATTGCGGCCTGCCCCTTGGTTTTGCGCTTGGGTTTGTAAGGAAGGTATAAATCCTCAAGCTGGCGCATGGTTTCGGCTGCATCAATTCTCTTGCGCAGACCGTCATCAAGCTTGCCTTGCTCATCAATGGATTTGAGAACAGTCTCGCGGCGTTTATCCAGCTCCTTAAGTTTCTCAAAAAGGTCGCTGATATTTGCAACTGCAACTTCATCAAGACTGCCGGTTGCTTCTTTACGGTAACGGGAAATAAAAGGAATAGTAGCCCCTTCATCAAGCAGGGACACAACAGCTTTTACATTTTTATCAGGAATACTCAGTTCAGACGAAATACGGGAGATATTTTTAGAATTCATAAAGATAGGAACTTCGGATACCGCTTTAATGCGCTACATCCGAAGCATATTAAAAGGTTTTAAAAAGAGAGGGGGTCTGGGGAAGTATTGCTCCTTCCCCAGAAGTTGGAGCCAAATATATTATTCAGTTGATTCTTCTTTCTTAAGTTGTTCGGGAGAGAGGGACCAGAAGGGAGTTCCATCTTTGGTCAGACGGAACTTGTATTTGCGATCTTCCCCTGCTTTGAGCTTTGCGCACATATAGTCATACTCTCCGTCAATCTCAACCAGTACACCATAAACTTTTACCCGCGCTCCGGGACGCAGATCTTTAATACGCGGCTCAACAAAATCCTTAGGTCCGAGATGAACAAGAACTTCTTCGCCATCTTCCTTATCTTTAACCAAAAGGCCGACTCCTTCGACCATGCCGTCCATTGGCTCAATATTCTCAATCTTAAGGAGCGTTCCTTTGAATACGTCACGGTCGGTGTTGTCATAAAGGGAGTCATATTCGCTCCCCTTTTCCCAGCCTTTAATATTCATTTCTCCGGCAAAGGCAGATGAAACCGTCAGAACAGCAAGACAAAAGACCACAAAAAAACTATTACAAAATATTCTACTCATGACAAAACTCCTTATAAATCAAGCGTTCTATTGGGTAAGCCATTTATTAAAGGCACGCAAGGCAACCTGTTTAATAGTATAGTCGGCCCCGCTGTTCGTAAACTCTGTTCGATCAAACTCAACTACTACTTTTCCGGTCTTTACATCCACCAAAAATAAACGGACATAGTCAGCGCGGTAACTATCCATATCATCCCGGGATCCCACAGCATTATCAGCCGAAAGATCATAAAGAAGGGCCAAGTCAGCATCCAAACCGGAAAGCACCGCCTGCACTTCCGCCACAACCGGATACTGATTTCCATACTTGCGCCGTTCCCACAAGCTGGGCTTCTTTATATTTTCAAGGATCTCAACATCACCGCCGTTAACAGGATAAGCTGACCATTTCAGCTCAAAGGCACCAGCTTGTTTGCACGCGCTGCGCAAAGACTGGACCATGCGCCAGCGATATTTCAAATCAAAATCCATAGTTGTCGTCTGCCAAGGAAGCAAAGCCAGCTTATAAACCTTCCCTCCGGTATCAAAGGGAGTGCTGTAATTCTCGACTTTGGCGCACGATACGCACGCAAGGCAGATCACCAGAATCAGCAATATTTTTCTCATGGCAACCTCATACTTTTTGCAGATACATTGTTTTATAACGGCAGTATCCATATGTCCATAGATTGAGTTTAAACTTGGCGTTCAGCTGTTTTGCCGTTACACTCCGGCAGTTTTCAAAGCGGAGGAACAAATGTCGGATAAAAAAAAGGCCCAAAAACTTTCCAGAAGAGGATTCCTTTTCGGAGGATTCAGAAAAAAAGAAGACCGTGAACAGGCCCAGAGCGCGGCCAAACCCATTGCCGCCAAGGAAGTTAATTTAGATACTTTGGCTGAAGCAAACGTAGCCTATGAAAATGGACGTTTTGAAGAAGCTGCCGCCAAGTACAAAGAATTCATCAAGACCGAACCGCAAAACGCCGATGCCCGCAAAAGACTTGGCCATTGCTTATACAAAGCCGAAAAATACATCCAAGCCAAAGTTGAATTCGAACGTGCTATCCGCATCCTCGGCAAGGATAACTTCTCCTATCTATATCTCGGCCTGCTGCTCTGCCGTGCCGGAGCCGGGAAAAAGGCAATCCCTGTCTGGAAACTATATTTCGATCCTGAGAACATCACCCTGCAGCGTGAAATCAACCTGCAAATTGCACTCATTGAATCAGATCCGGAAGCATCCTTCGAAGACGCCGCCAACATGGTGGAAAAAGTAATCGAAGAAACTTCTATGTTAGCTTAAGATGCCTCCGGCGGCCCTTCGGGGACCAGAGAACCCTTTAAAAAGGGTTCTCTGGACTCTCCTAAACTTTTTATTATGCTTCGCAACGTTGCCTAATAAATCCTGCTGCAAAAAAGCAATTTCGTACAAGCCCTTCACATATTTTTCTTGTTACAAATCTTCCAAGCTATAGGCGAAGCCCTGTTAAAAGGTTTTGAAAGGGATGGGGTCTGAGGAAGAGAAAACTTTTGCAAAAGTTTTCTCTTCCCCAGCCGCCGGAGGCTACTCAGCAGCCAGTTCTCCAAGCCTTCGGACTCCGGCTTGGATTTCGTCACTCCAGAGTGACCCGCTGGACAGCCGGATGTAATTTGAAAATACATCCTGCGGCGAAAAGACGGTTCCGGGCACAATGCCGATACCTTCTTCGCGGGCTTTGAAAAAAAGCTCCACCCCGTCTTTACCTTCGGGCAGCTCCACCCAGAGCACTGAACCGCCCTTGGGATTGGTGACCTTGGTACCTTCGGGGAAGGCGAGACCGATCTCGGTACGCATCTTCTGCATCTGATCCTTCATAGCCGCACGAAGTTTCTTGAGATGGCGGTCATAAAGGGTTTCACGCAGATAGCGGGCGATAGCCATCTGGGTGGCGGCTACGCAAGATACATTGGTGGTAGCCTTAATCTCAAGGGCTTTTTCCAGATAACGTCCCGGAGATAACCACCCCACCCGATAACCGGGGGCAATGGTCTTTGAAAAGGATGAACAGAGAAGAACTCCGCCTTCACGGTCATAGGACTTTAAAGTGCGGGGCCGGGAATCACCGAAATAAATTTCCCCGTAGACATCATCCTCGACTAACGGAATTTTACGTTTGGCAAGGATTTCAACGATCTCCTTCTTGCGGGCATCTGAAGTCAGACTCCCGTCTGGATTGTTGAAGTTGGGCGAAAAAATACAGGCCTTAATGTCAAAAGTACGGGTGATATCATCCACCCGTTCCGGATTGATCCCCCGCTTGGGGCAGGACGGCATTTCAATGGCCCGTAAACCAAGGTTCTCCACCAACTGCAAAAAACAGTAGTAGGAAGGTGATTGGATCAGGACCAGATCGCCGGGGCGAGTCAGGGTACGCAGAGAAATATACAGGGCTTCCATGGCACCAGTGGTGATGATCAATTCATCGGCGGTTACATTCGAACCGCAATCCACAGACCGAAAGGCTATCTGGCGGCGCAGATCAAGGTTGCCGGGGATCATTTCATAACCGGCGGTATCGAGCGGATTTTCCCGGATAACGCTGTTCATGATCTTGGCAAGCTGGCGGGTAGGCAGCAGGTCATTACTGGGACAGACAACACCCAGCGGCAGCAAGTCCTTATTCCCGACAGTTTCGAGGGCGGTGTTGATCAACTTGTTTTTGGTGACTGCATGCGGTTCCAGCTTCTGGGTGGTTTTGATCTCCGGAGTCGGGATAGTGCGGAATTCGCTACGCACGTAATAACCGGAACGCGGACGGGATTCGATGAGACCACGTTTCTCCAGCTCTTCGTAAGCATGCGCGACAGTTGAAATGGAGACTTTAAGGGTTTTGCTCATCTGACGCAAAGACGGCAGCTTGTCACCGGGCACAAGATCACCGGCTTCAATATGCTTTGAAAGTTCCTGTTCAACTTTTTTATATCTGTACTGATTGTCTGAACTGTCCAGATTCATTGTTTTTAACCTCAGAAGCTAAAACTGTTACGGTTCATATTTATAAAATCTGTATCTGTACTGATGTCAGATTTTATGTAGACTAGCAAGCAAATCGAAATAGCAAAATTGAATTTCACAAACGGGAGAGGTAAGTATGGAATCAGTAATGAATTCCCAAAAGATAAAACAAAACAATGTCTTGCTTTCAGCATTCAAACAGGCCCTGCCCATCGTACTGGGATACCTGCCTGTAGGATTTGCTTACGGTGTTTTGGCCCGCAAGTCTGGAATTTCCATCGATAACACAGTGATAATGTCCCTGATAGTCTTTGCCGGGTCAGCGCAGTTCATCGCTGTGGGCCTCATCGCTTCCGGTGCTTCCGCACTTTCAGTGATCATTACCACCTTCATCGTAAACCTGCGCCATATGCTCATGTCCGCGGCCCTTTCCCCTTACCTGAAGAAATGGAGCAAACTAGAAATTGCAGGTTTCACCTTTCAGCTTACCGATGAAAGTTTTGCTGTCCATTCCACCCGCTTTGCTGAAGGCGATACCCATAAGGGCGAAACCTTCCTGATTAACTCCATTGCCCAAGCTGCGTGGGTCGGCGGTACCGTGCTGGGTATATTTTCCAGCACACTCATAAATGACGTAAAACCCATGGGTCTCGATTACGCTCTTCCGGCCATGTTCATCGCCCTGCTCATTTTCCAGATCAAGGATAAGAGTCATGTCATTGTTGGGCTCATCACCGGACTGTTATCAACCGCACTGGCTCTCGGCGGCGCAGGACAATGGAATGTAATCATCGCCACACTGATCGGCGCAACACTTGGCGCAGCGGTTAAATGGGGGAATAAATAATGGATCAGCAAACAATACTTTTCACTCTTTTCGGCATGATGGCAGTGACCTACATTCCGCGCATGCTCCCGGCCATAGCCTTGAGCTCCCGCGACCTTCCGCCCATCGTGGCCAAGTGGCTTTCTTATGTGCCCACTGCGGTTCTTTCTGCTCTTCTGGCCCCGTCACTGCTTGCGCCCGAAGGAGTAATCGATCTGACTTTCAGCAACCTTTACTTTTGGGTAGCAGTACCTACCTTTGCGGTAGCCATTTTCACCCGTAATTTCTTCGGCACCGTGGCTGTCGGCATGGGACTGGTGGCAGCAGCCAGATATTTCTTGTAATTTCAGCAACAAAAGGATTTCAAAATGATTTCACGTGATGAAGCACTTGAACTGCTCAAGTCAAATGTAAAAGAAGAGAACCTGATCCAGCATTCCCTCGAATCCGAGGCTGTACTCGGCGCTCTGGCTGAAAAACTCGGTCAGGATGTGGAACTCTGGTCCATAACCGGACTGCTGCACGATCTTGATTACAGCGAGACTGCCGAGACCCCGGAAAGGCACGGACTTATCGCAGCAGAAATGCTCGAAGGCAAGCTGCCAGAAGAAGCAATTCAGGCCATCCGCGCTCACAACGGTGACATGACCGGAGTACCGCCACAGACCGATTTCGATTTTGCCTTGCGTTGCGGCGAAACAGTAACCGGACTCATCCACGCCAATGCGCTCATGCGTCCTGAGAAAATGAACGGCATGGCACCAAAGAGCCTCAAGAAAAAGATGAAAGCCAAAGCATTCGCAGCCAGCGTGGATCGCGAAATAATCAAAGAATGTGACAAGATCGGCCTCGAACTTGGTGACTTTTTCGCCCTGTCCATTGAAGCCATTACCAAAGTCGCACCTGAAGTTGGATTGGATTAATTTGATGCGTTATCGCGCTTTTGGATAAAAAGATTTCGCCTCCGGCGGCTCAAACCCTTTGAAAAGGGTTTAAGAATCCCAAACTTTTTTAACATGCTTCGCAGCTTCGTTTGGAAAAATGGAGCAAGCTTAAGATATTTATAAATTGTTTGAACTCCAAACGTTTGTTCCCTGCTGGAACAATCACCCAAAAAAGCGGGCCGACACTTGCCAGAAGTGTCGGCCCGCTTTGAGTTTTATATAAGGAATAATTCCCGCGCTACACGGCGAAGCCCAATAATAGTTTTTCCCCTCTAGCCGCTGGAGACATAAAAATTATTTACCCCAGCCGCCGCCTCCGGGAGTTTCCATGCGTATGATATCGCCTTTCTTGAGCGGCGAATGAAACTTACCGGGCTTCACAATTTCCTCACCATCACGGATCAGAATATTCTTGCCGGGAGTTCCGGGACTTCCGCCCTGAAGACCGTAAGGCGCATTTACGCGACGCTCGGAAAGCACGGTGATTTCGCAACTGGAAAGCAACTCAATCTCACGCACCAGACCGTCACCGCCGGGGATTCTGCCTGCCCCGCCGGTATTCTTGCGGATGCAGTAGGTCTTTACGCGGAACGGATAGCTGTACTCAAGCGCTTCTACCGGAGTGTTCAGGGTGTTGGTCATGTGGGAATGGGTCGCATGCTCACCGCGACAGGTTGCGGATGCACCCATACCTCCGGCGAGGGTTTCGTAGTAGGCAAAAGGCTTGCCGGTACGCTCGTCCATCCCGCCGATGGTCATGTTATTCATGGTACCCTGGCTTGCTGCGGGAATGCGCTGCGGAATGGCTTCAGCCAACGCACCGAGAACAACGTCAACAACGCGCTGGGAAGTTTCTACGTTACCGCCTGCAACAGCCGCGGGGAAGTTCGCATCGAGAATGGAACCTTTGCGGGTCAATACTTCGATAGGACGCAGGATACCGGCGTTGGTAGGCACGTCACCTTCAATGAGTGAACGGAACACGTAAAGCACAGCGGAAAGAGTGATGGAACGAACTGCGTTCACACTTCCGGTCACCTGATCACCGGAAGCGGTAAAATCGAGCTTTGCACTATCGCCTTTCACTTCCATGGTCACGGAAATGGGTACATTTTCGCAATCCACGCCATCGCCATCCATGTAGTCGGTGAACTGGTAGGTACCATCGGGGATGGATTTAATGGTGTTGCGGGTGATGGACTCGGCGTAATCGTTCAGGCTGGCAGCGTAAAAGTCTACTTTCTGCAAACCATACTTCTCAATAAGTTCCTTGAGTCTGGTAACTCCGGTGATATTAGCCATGATCTGCGCTGCGAAATCGCCTTCACGTTCCACCGGTGTACGCACATTGTTGAGCAGTAGGGTCATCACACCGGGAACAATCTCGCCGTTTTCCACGATCTTTACCGGGGGAATGATGATCCCTTCCTGATAAAGGGAAGTAGAAAGCGGCATGGAACCGGAAGCCATACCACCAACATCGGAATGGTGGGCACGGTTAGCTACGTAAAAAGCAGGCTCAGTGGAACCTTCACAGAAAACCGGAGCCACAAGAGTGATGTCCGGCAGATGAGTTCCGCCCTTGAACGGGTCATTGAGCATGACCATATCGCCGTCTTTAAAATCGCTATTTTCAATGGCTGATTTCACAGAAAGCGGCATGGAACCTAGGTGCACCGGAATATGTGCAGCCTGCGCAACCATGTCACCTTTATGATCAAAGACAGCGCAGGAAAGGTCACGCCTTTCCTTGATGTTAGGGGAGAAAGCGGTACGGGTCAGGGTTACACCCATTTCCTCGGAGATGGCCGCAAACCTGTTCTTGAAAACCTCAAGGAGGATCGGATTCACATTCATTATATATAAACCTCCTGACTACTCGATGTCGAAAATAAGGTTGCCGTAGGGATCGACCTCACCCTTGGCAAAGGGCGGGATAACCAGAGTGGAGCTGTATTCGATGATAATTGCCGGACCGTCGACCTTGTTACCGGGCTTAAGCTTTTCACGGTCGAGAATACGTGTTTCCATTTTGGTGGAATCAAATACGGTCTCGGTGGTTCCGAGCAGTGCTTCGGGGTCCATATCAGACACCAGCGCACCAGCTTCCGGGAACTCCGGCTTGGTGGGCATACCCTTGGTGCGCAGTCGGATGTTGACGATTTCAACAGTTTTGTCATCGTTGCGGTAGCCGTAGTTCTGCTTATGCAGACGGGAGAATTCCTCAATCCAGTCTCCGCTGAAAGGCACAATGATCTCAAAGGATTGTCCCTGATAGCGCATATCCAGAAAACGCTCGACAATGATGTCTTCGTCAGAAAATCCCTCTTCTGCCAGATCAGCACGCCCCTGAGCTTCCAGAGGAGCGAAAAGCTCTTCAAGGTCTACGTCATTGGTATTGTGCTGGTCGCGCATGACGGTCAGGGAGTAGTCCTTGATAACGTCAGCCATGACCATACCTACAGCAGAAAGAATACCGGGATTGTTAGGAATGAACAGCTTGGGAATTGAGAGCAGCTTGGCAAGGAAAGCACAATGCATTCCGCCCGCACCGCCGAAGGAGAACATGGTGAATTCACGGGGATCAAAGCCGCGCTCAACAGAAATCACGCGGATAGCGCGCTCCATGTTGGTGTTGGCAATATCGAGGATACCTTCGGCCAGTTCTACCGGAGTAAGCCCCGCTTTTTCGGCCATTGATTCCATTGCCTTATTCAGCTTTTCTGTCTCAAGGGACATCTCCCCGCCAAGGAAATGCTCGGGAATGAGGCGACCAAGATAGAGGTTGGCATCGGTAACGGTGATTTCAGAACCTTTTCCGTAGCAGATCGGGCCGGGATCAGCACCGGCACTTTCAGGGCCGACAGTCAGCGAGCCACCAGCATCGAGACGGGCAATGGAACCGCCACCCGCGCCCACAGTGTGGATGTCAATCATGGGCACCTTGACCGGATAATCTTCAATAGCGGACTCCAAAGTCAGGGGCAGCTCTTCATTAATTAATGCAACATCAGAAGAAGTTCCGCCCATATCAAAGGTGATCAGACGGTCATAGCCCGCCATCTGTCCGATGGCATGAGCACCCACAGCACCGCCGGCAGGACCGGAAAGAATGGTCCGCACAGACTCATTCATCGCAGTCTCAGCGGAAATGGAACCGCCGTTGCTCTGCATGATACGCAGGGGATCATCACCGAGTGTATTCTGCAACTTAGTCAGATACTTGGTCATCTTCGGCGAAACATACGCGTTGATGACTGTGGTGGAGGTACGCTCAAACTCTCGGAATTCAGCGAGAATTTCATGAGAAACAGAAACAGGAACACCAACTGCGTCCAAAAGTTCGCGCATTCTGTTCTCATGATCGGGATTTAAATATGAAAAAAGAAGACAAAGTGCGACGGATTCGACACCGGAATCTTTAATTCTTTGCAAAATAACTTGCACGTTTTCTTCAGAAAAAGGCTCAATTTCGTTTCCTTCGTGATCGATTCTTCCTGTTATTCCGAAGCGAAGTTCAGAAGGAACGATATGCGGCTTTTTACAAAAAGATAAATCATAGAGATCGGAACGATTCTGACGGCCGATTTGAATCACGTCTTCAAAACCTTCATTGGTGATCAATGCGGTTTTTACACCTTTTCGCTCAAGAATTGCGTTGGTGGCGACAGTGGAGCCGTGAACGACTTGGACAGCCCGGTCTCCGGCTATATGCTTGATGCCGTTAATTACGGCCTCGGAAGGATCGTGGGGAGTTGAAAGACGTTTATGTACGCCCCATTTGTCTCCATCCTTATAAATAAAATCGGTAAATGTTCCTCCGGTATCTACTCCAATTATCAGCACTATATATCCTCCGATAAGTATTTCTAAACCGCCCTAACTAGATCTGCGATTTGTCATTTTCATTAGTGTATATTGTTCGATTCGAGCGAACATTACCCAATTTTGTCCACAATTAAAAGATTTTATTTTTGTAAAATTGTGTGTATAAACACTCTTGATTCACTAAATCGTCCCCAAAAACAAATTATCTATTTTTAAAATACTCGCAAAAACTGTTTCCATTTTTTCGAGTTTTTTAATTTTTCCGAAACATTAAAACCTAAATAACGGACAACTTTAAGAAAAGTATTTTTCAAATAACAAAAAAAGCAAAACTCAACACGGAGGTCACTCATGTTAAAACGGATCATCACTTCCTTGCTCATGGTTCTGGCATTCGCCATTTCCGCTCAGGCTGCCGACCTAAAGATGGACTGTAACGCCATCTACGGAGCTACCAACTTCCATTCCCAAGGCGCTAAGCTCTTTGCAGACAAAGTTGCCGAATACACCTCCGGTTCAGTACAAATAACCGTCCACCCCGGTGGAAGCCTCGGTTTCAAAGGCCCCGAACTTCTTAAAACAGTAAAAGACGGCACCCTGCCCATGTCCGACATTCTCATGGGTGTTGTTTCCGGTTCCGATCAGGTTTTCGGCGTAAGCTCCATGCCCCTGCTGGCAAAAGACTATGCTGAAGCAAAAAAACTCTACGAAGCAGCCAAACCTTATTATGATAAAGCCTGCCGCCGCTGGAACCAGAAAATGCTCTACGCCGCCCCCTGGCCTCCGAGCGGACTTTTCACCAAAGAGCCTCTGAACACCGCAGCTGATTTCGAAGGTCTCAAGACCCGTACTTACGATAAAAACGGTGCAGAACTGCTCCGTGCAGCAGGTGCCAGCCCCATGTCCCTTCCCTGGGGTGAGCTTTACTCCGCACTGCAAACCGGACTGGTTGATTCCGTCCTGACCTCCGCAGTATCCGGTAAAGACGGCAAATTCTGGGAAAACCTCAAGTATTTCACCAAAATCAACTACGCATTCCCCCTGAATATGATGGTCATCAACCAGGATTACTGGGATGCACTGAATCCCAAACAGCAGGAAGCAGTACTCAAAGCTGCTGCTGAAGTTGAAGCTTACCAGTGGGAACAGTCTGCAAAAAGCAACGATGATTCTCTTAAAATCCTTGCTGAAAAGGGCATTGTTATCACTGAACCTTCCAAGGAAATCAGCGATATGCTGAACAGAGATGCTAAACTTATGCTCGAAAACACCCTCAAGGGTGCAAAGAAAGGTTTTAAAGCAGCCATCAAGGCTTACGAAAAGTAGAAATCTATGCGTGCAATTATCAGGTTAATCGAAGGCCTCTCCGTTGGAGGGGCCTTTCTTTCAGCTGCCGGAATGATCTTCATTGTCTGTCTCGTGGTCATTGAGATTTTTCTGCGCTCCGTGCTGAACACATCCACACTTGTTTCCAGTGAATACGGTGGCTATGCCCTCGTTTATCTGATTCTGACCGGCCTTGCCTACACCATGAAAGAGGACGGTCTGATCAGGATCAATTTGCTCACCTCCCATTTTTCCGAAAACGGCAAACGTATTGCCGACATTATTTCCGGGATCTTAGGAGCAGCTATCACAGCATTCGCCCTCAATTACACTGTGCAGATGGTCTATGAAACATGGGACCTTGAAATGACTGCGGACACCATTGCCGAAACCCCGCTCTGGATTCCGCAACTGGCTATTCCTGTTGGACTGGCCCTGCTTCTGCTCCAGATTATCGCCTTTATTGCCAGGAGAGCCATTAATGATAAGTGATCCCTTGATGCTGGCCGTTGTCCTTGTTGGTGGCATGGTCCTATTTCTGCTTTCCGGCCTCTGGATCGGATTTTCCCTTTATGCGGCAGCTATCTGCGGCATGCTCTTCTGCAAGATGAACCTGCCGCCGACCATTTCAGTGTGGGATAAAATCGGCGACCTCATGGCGAACTCCCTGTGGAACACCATGAACTCGTGGCCCCTTTCGGCCCTGCCGCTGTTCATTCTTATGGGCGAGATCCTGTACCGAACATCAATTTCCACCCGGCTGCTCAATGGTCTGGTGCCTTGGTTATCCAATATTCCGGGCCGTCTTTACCACATTAACGTTGTGGCCTGCTCACTTTTCGCGGCAGTTTCAGGTTCCAGTGCGGCTACTACCGCCACAGTAGGTAAGATTACTTTCAATGAACTTTCCGAACGCGGTTACCACAAAAGCCTTGCCATCGGTTCTCTCGCCGGTTCAGGAACTCTGGGTTTCCTGATCCCCCCAAGCCTGATCATGATTATCTACGGCATCCTGTCCGACACATCCATCGGGCAGCTTTTCATTGCCGGGGTTATTCCGGGCCTGACCCTCGCCGGTGTGTATTCAGTCTACATCATTATTCGCTGTATGATGGATCCCACACTGGTACCGCAGGAAAAAGAAGAATTCACCACCGCCCAGCGCATTGAGTCATTAAAAGACCTTTTCCCGGTTTTCCTGCTCATCACCGTGGTGCTCGGCGGTATCTACGCCGGATTAACCACTCCTACCGAAGCTGCGGTTATCGGCGTTCTCGGTGCCCTCGGCATTGCCTTCTGGTTTAAGAACCTGACTCTGTCAAACTTCAAAGAAGCCCTGCTCTCCGCGGTAAAAACAAGCGGTATGATCTGCTTCATTATCTGCGGTGCGGCCTTCCTTTCTCAGGTTGTCGGATTTCTCGGCATTGCAACGGCGATCAGTAAATACATCGCTACCCTGAACCTTTCGCCGTACATGCTCATCATCGTACTCGGCATAATGTACGTCATGCTGGGCATGATCCTTGATGGTATATCAATCGTGGTCATGACCCTGCCCATCGTGCTGCCCATCGTAACCGCAGCAGGTTTCGACCCGCTCTGGTTCGGTATCTTCGTAGTATTCATGGTTGAGCTGTCGCAGGTAACACCGCCGGTTGGATTCTCTATCTTCGTCATCCAATACATTACCGGTGACGATGTTAAAGACATCCTGAAGGCAACCTTCCCGTTCTTTGTAATCATGGTCCTGATGGTAATTCTGGTAACAATATTCCCGGAAATCGTATTCTATCTGCCTGAAAAAATGATCGGAACCTAAGATAATTAAACAAAAAATCCCCGCAAAGTTAAACTTTGCGGGGATTTTTTTTGCTTAAAATTCAGTCTCTCAAAACAATTTAACAGCTACATGTTCGCGAAAATAAGAATACGTTACATCAAAATCTTCACGGTTGTGCGGTTCAAGGGTAAAAGTAGGCAGAGGATCTATTTCGCCTATGCGTGAGATTATGTAATCCCAATTCATGCTTCCCCGCCCGAGGGCAAGGTGCTCATCCTTGCTACCGTGATTGTCATGCAGATGTACATGCTTGATGTACGGAGCAAAAGCATTGAACCAGACATCAAAATCGTCATTCTCTGCTCCTTTGGAAAAAGAGAACCAGTGCCCAAGGTCAAAGCAGATACCTATATTATCTCGATCCAGATCAGTGACCAGTCTGGTAATGGCATCCGGGGTAAACTCATAGGTATTCTCAAGGCAGAGCGGTGGATGGTCCGGCCATGAATTACTTAAACGACGTATGCCTTCCACACAATTGGTATAGGAACGTTCAAAAAGCGGAGGCTCCAGCCAAGAAGTAAATGAGGGATGTAAAACCATCCGCTGAGGTGAGAAAAATTTTGCCAGCTCGAATGCGGTGAGCAAAGTATCGATGGAGGCATTGCGGATGGCAGGGTTCAGGCTGGACGGTTTGAGATCAAGAAACGGTAAATGTACCGTACATTTCAACTCGGCTTCTTCAAGACGATCCCGTACAGACATAAGCCAATCCATACTCAAACATTCATCACCCAGACAATCCAAACCCAGTTCGGGCTGAATTGAGTTTTCAATAAAAAAATCAAGATACTCAGGAGAATTGTAGATATAGCGCAGGGGAAGATTAACGTAGCAGGTCTCAAATTCTGGCTTCATCACACTTCTCCATTCCAGCTTATTTCACTTACTGCTCAAGCTCAGTCTGTAGATAGTCCGTTCCCTTGAACACCATCCGCCCAACAGGGACAAAAGTTGTAGTATGGCGCATAGTCAAGACCGTTTCCTTTCCGGATCGCACATTAAATGCTTCGCCCCATGAAATTGGGATATTATCCACAAAAGGCTGAATTTTGCAACGTTCTCCGTTACTCCAAACATCTTTTAAAACATAAGAATCAGGACTGACCTGCCTGATTTCTCCATCTATCCAGTTGATAAATTCAGACCTGCCGTCTTCATCCGCCAACTCAAGAGCCTTGATTTCACGAGGGACTATGGAAATATAAAATTCGGTACGCTTTTTACCGGGAGTTTCTCTGACAACACGGTAACGAGAAATTCCGTCAGGACCTTTGAGCATATATTTTTCCATGAAATTGGAGGGGTCAGCAATAATCTCATGTCCGACATCCTGCCCGCTGTTAACCATAACGGAAGCAACAAAGCCTTTAAGGTTCAGCACTTCCTCTTTGCTGCTGCCGAGGATTCCTTCCAGAATAATCTGATCCCCTTCAACTGCCTGCAAAGTTCCGCCAGCACTGATAAACTGGGGCTGACCATTCAGCCAGCAAAGGAAGACCGGACCGTTCACTTCCGGGAGATCGGGCTTGCTGCCCTTCCAGCGCACATTAGCAGTGGCCTGTCTGTTTCCGTCAATACGCACCTCAAGAGCCGGGAATTGAGACAGAGCCATACGCGGAGCAGTGAGCAGATTCAGATTCGGACGATCGCTGGCAAATACAGCCACAGCCGGTTCCAGCCCCGAATCAACAATGGTCTTGCCGGATGTTGAAACAGGTGCACCTCTGACCAGCTCAATGCTTTTTCCCCGCAAAGGCTTACCGTTGATCAGAACTTCAACACCCTGTCCATTCTGGGCTTTAGGAAAAGAAAAATCAGGAACTTCGAGCTCAAGACCGAATTCGTGCAGCAGGTAGACCGTAGCCCGCAACTGCTGGTCAACCTTCCAGCCCAGATCCATAATATCCTTGCTGACTTCAACAGCCATAGCCGGAATGCCTCGCTCATGCAAAGCATAGCAGGTCAGGGATTTTAACATTTCCGGATACTGGGTGGCCTTAGCGAATGTTTTGGTATTGAAAAGAGTAAACCAATAGGATTTATTACCAATTTTACTATTAAGCTTGTTGATAGTGCGCTCGCACATTTCAGCCAGTTGGATGTCCTTGTACACCGCAGCATCAATGATCAATGACTGCCCATAACGTTTGGGATTGCGCAAACTGTTAACGTACTTGGGATTATAAAATCCACTACCCTCGTGAAGATGAATAAAACCATCAGCTTCACCAATAAGAAAACGGATCGCCCGGGCAAGACGATCCTCGTAGAAACTATTGTATTCTTTGTCGAAGCGACGGTTCAGGTCGACGTTAATCTGTCTTGTACGGCGTAAAATGGAAGGCTCATTAGCACGGGGAACAATGATCAGATTCCCCTTGCGCACTGTGCAGCGGGTCAGCAACTGGGCTGTAAAAAAACCTGAAAGCTCATCACCCTGAATACCCCCCTGGACCATGATTGTCGGTCCCGGCTCGTTACCGAAAACCCATGTAACCCGAAGCGGATATTGCGTACCTTCAAAAAAGGTATAGTTCCTTACCTGCTGTGCCGCTGCCGGAAAAGCAAGACACAGTGTAAAAAGACTAATTAAGAACGCGCGACAGAGGATATACTTCACTGAAAATCAACTCACCCTTTTTAGTAGTGATCATCAACCTGATGCCGTAGACATCTTTCAAAGACTTCCCGGAAGGCAAACCGAAGCGGGTGCGGACAACCTTGAAACGCTGGATATGAAAAGACATATCATTTCGGTTAGCCTTGATCTGAACTCCTTTACCGTTGTTCTCGATCAGCTCAACGGTAGCAAGGCCGCTCAAAGCCGAAGCAGTCTGCAAGTTATTAAGATCGAAGCTTAAAGCCAGACTGTCACCGGATTTACGAACCTTAACATTCTCCACTCCGGCGCGCATCAAATTCTTGTAGAAAAGCAGTTTATTCAGGTCCACTACAGGGGTGGACTCAACCCTCTTTTCTTCCACCGGAACAGCGGCAAGCAGGGACTGCAATTCATTGGGATCGTAAGAATCGAGGATTTTGTTGACGTTCTCCAGTCTCTCAAGCTGCACAGAAGCATCGTTAAGCGCCTTCTGCAACTCAATCTTCTCCTGCTTCAGCTGATCATTCTCACTCCAGAAAGTGTATCCTGCCCATGCACCGGCTCCGGCGCATACTGCGAGCATAAACACAACCCAGAAAAGAACCCTCAGCCAGAAAGGGCTAAGCCGGTAGCGTTTAACGGTATCATCGTCGCGCATGAAAAGAACATTGTACTTGGTATTGCCCATCAGAGCTTTCTCCATTGTTCGTCAACAATCCGCCAACTATCATTTTCAGGACGGATAACCAGTTTTTTTAAACCCTTATCGCTGTACCCGGAAGAATCCGAATATTTCTGTTTGAATACAGCCAGCAACCCTTTTGGATGTTCCCGCAAAGAGAACTTACCGAATTCAACAGATGCGGGCTTGCGTTCTTTCCAAATGGAAGTCTTATTTTTCCTGATGGACTCAGCTCCCCTCCTACGCCCTTGCTTGGCGCGGGAATCATAATAGGAGATATATTCATCCATATCTGCTGAAAGCCAGCTTTCCTTCCATTTATTGAGAAATTTTTCAACGCCTTCCCGCTTGGTGGCGAGATATTTATTCTTAAGCGAATGGATAGAAGGACCGTATTCACGACCTACAATCTTCCATTGTCCATCAACTTTCTGCCAGTAAAGTCTTTTGGAAGATGAAGAAGAAAGTCTGCCGGAGCGATAGTACTGGTCAAACCAGGTTACCCAGTAATCGGGACCGCGTAACGCACGCAGGTTATACAGCTCAATATCAATCCATCCGGCCCGGGCAAAAATTCTTTTCTTCCTATTCTTAAAAGCCTTGAAAGGGCGTCTTTCAGACTTTGCAAACAGCTCCGGGGAATAAGCCGCAAAAAAGGCATCGTCACGATCTTCCCAGTCTGATGCCCATTTATGAACAAGTTCCCCCAGCTCAACGGCTTCAACTGACTGATCGACAGTGCCGTTATTCCAGCCTACTTTTTCTCCGATAACAACAGGCGCACCGGGCTTAATATTCTCATCCAGATAGTCCATGTCAGAATTGACAAGAGCCACACAACCCTGAGTATCCATGGGAACAAGCTCTTTTCCCCGGCCATGAATCCATATTCCATATCCGGTTTTACCTTTGATACGGTCTACCGGATTGGGAAAATTCAAAGGGAAAGCCATTTTCCCATACAAGGTATAATTTTTCAGACCGGTCCGTTTTCCGGTAGTGAAGTAAATACCTTCAGGAGTTTTGAGATCCCCCTCCACAACTTTGTCTCCGGCGACCTGACCGGTGGCACAGGTAAAACTCGCCTCAGCATGGAGCGGACTTTTATGGACCAGCAGATGCAGCTTTTGTGATTCCTTATCAACAGCTAAAATGTAATCAGGAACCAGCGGGGTCGGGTCAATTACAGGTTCCCATCCCTTAGCAAATGCAAGGGAAGTAAGACCTGCCAGCAACAAAATGGCTGCCGTAAACACTCTAAAAAAATACTTCATTCCCAACCCGATACTCCATCGCCTAAAAAGCAAAATGACGTAATAAATGACATTACCATCTATTAAGGTGGAATCAAAACATCTGCCGATTTTTTGATTCACTAATCAACAACTTACGCTACTACAAAACTGCAAAAGACGTATTTACAATCAGCTTCCTTACAACACTTTTTCATTATTCAAAAGTAGCTTTTTAAGACCCTAACATGAATGTAGAAGTACTGCAAAAAAGAAGACCCGGCGCAGCCTAAACAACTGCGCCGGGGCTAAAAATCAGTTCAAAACAAAACTTTTCAAGCTATTCACCGAATACTCTTTTGAAGATCATATCTTCATAACGGGTATAATAGCCCATATCAAAAGCTTCATCGAGGGCACCACTATCAAGGTGAGAATTGATAGTTTCATCCTTGCGCACTTCATCAGGGAAAGAAACTTTATTTTCCCAGCAGTGCATAGCAACTTTCTGAACCATCTCGTAAGCTTTCTGACGCTCAAGTCCGGTTTCCACCAGAGCGATGAGAACTCGCTGGGAGTAGAACAGACCGTAGGAAGCCATGAGGTTGCGATCCATGTTGTCGCCGTTGATCTTCAGTCTTTTGATTACTCCGGTCATACGGCCGAGGATGTAATCGGCAAGGATGGTGGAGTCAGGCATGATAACCCTTTCCACGGAAGAGTGGCTGATATCGCGCTCGTGCCAGAGAGGCATGTTTTCCATGGAAACAAGACCGTTGGTACGCAGCAGACGGGAAAGACCGCAGAGGTTTTCAGCGGAGATGGGGTTCTTTTTATGAGGCATTGCAGAAGAACCTTTCTGGCCCTTGCTGAAACCTTCCTCAACTTCCAGAACCTCGGTACGCTGCAGGTGTCTCAGCTCAACACCGAGACGCTCAATACCGCCACCGAGCAGGCCCAGTGCAGTAAAGAAGTCCGCATGACGGTCACGCTGTACAATCTGAGTGGAAATGGGGTCTACACCGATACCGAGCAGTTCGCAGGTGATGCGCTCTACTTCAGGATCAAGCATGGCGTAGGTTCCCACTGCACCGGAAATTTTACCTACACTGACGCTCTTCAATGCATCAGCAATGCGCTCGCGATGACGGGAGAACTCAGCATAGAAACCTGCCATTTTCAGACCGAAGCTGGTGGGCTCGGCGTGGATACCGTGAGTACGGCCCATGCACATGCGGCCCTTGTTAGCGTGAGCCATTTCCTTAAGTGCTTCCAGAAATTCATCAAGGTCGTCCAGAATCATCTTCCCGGCACGGCTGAGCATAACTCCGTTGGCGGTATCGACAATATCGGAAGAAGTGCAGCCAAGGTGGATGAAGCGGGAGGAAGGACCTACTTTCTCTTCCACTGCGGTCAGGAAGGCGATAACATCGTGCTTGGTCTTTTCTTCGATCTCAAGGATGCGATCCAGTTCAAAATCAGCTTTTTCACGGATGATCTCCATGTCTTCAGCGGGGATACGGCCAAGCTTGTGCCATGCCTCGCAGACAGCGATTTCAACTTCGAGCCACACTCTGAAACGGTTCTCCAGAGTCCACAGTTCACCCATAGCGGGACGGGTATATCTTTCAATCATTTTACCAATTCCGGTTAGTTGTTCTGAAAGTAAAGGTAATGTTTAAGACGACCAGGGCCAACCATATTATAAACAGCAGGCCGGGACAAGACACAGGGTAATTTTATCGGTAAGAGTTCGAAGCCCAAAAAAACAGACGGCCCGGCATACACCGGGCCGTCTGGCCTTTATCAGCTAGCTTGATGCGCTGTCGGAACTCTTTGCGGAAGAATCCGAGGATGTGGATGCAGTGGTACCGCTTCCCGCCGGACTGGAGTTACCGGTTTTCCCGGCAGCCGAGTCGGTTTTACAGTACCCGGAAGAATACCAGCCTCCGCCTTTAAGCACGAAGGAGGAATGGGAAAGGACCTTAGTGGCTAAACCACCGCAGACCGGACATTCCAGCTCTTTATCTTCAAAGCTTGTCTGCCATTCTTCAAATATCTGCTGACATTCATGACATTGGTATTCATAAATCGGCATAATACCCTCCAATAAAAAAAGGCACGCCATACCTCTCGACTGAGGCTGGCGGACCTGTCCCTGAATATGAGGGGGCTGAACCGGATCAGTCCCGCTTAATGCCGGCCTAAGCCTGCGCGGGGACTGAAACAGAACAGTAAAATAACTTAGCTGGCTGCTGCAGCCTTTGCTTCTGCGATGCGAGCTTTGATTCTTTTAGCTCTACGATGACGTTTACGCTGAAGTTCTTTCTTTCTTTCGATCTTTTTGTGCCTACCCATTTGGAGGACCTCCTGAATATTTTTTTCGTACTTGCTGCACGATTATATGCTGCAAAGAAGGTGTCAGTACCCTAGAAAGGATGCAATTGTAAAGAACTTAAGCTAACACAATTGCCCGCACACCGCCCTACATTCAACAAAATATTTTTTTCACAAACTAAGTGCCTTATATTTAAGAAAATTTTAAGACAGCCTTGATTTTACCCCTTGACTACAGTCCGCATCATGAACATATAAAACTTTCCCTGCCGGAAGCAGAGTAAATACCCTCCGGCGAAAATCCTGTGAGGAGAAAACCATGAAAAAAGCCAAGCCAAATAAAGCATTCAACCAAGCTGTCGAAGATATATCCGAAGTTTTCATGTTTGACCACTGGATGAGATTCTACTTCATCTTTGAAGAAGGCAAGAAACTGACAGTCAAGGTCCCGGAAGAAATCTGTACTCAGGTTGATAAAGAATACCCCAGCCTGAAAGGTCTACTCGATCTGATGAATAACGAGGAAATCGACCAGCAGAAATCCATGAATACCGTCTGCTCGTTCATCGGCGCACGCTTTGACGGCACCAAGTACAGCAGCAAGATTGTTCCCAAGGTTTTCGACTCCAAAGATTTCAAAATGGAGATGTATCTCTTCAACCTTTGGATCAAAGGACACGAATCCTACCTTGAATCCGAAGTTATGACTTTCAACGACTGGCAGGAACTCTATTCCGGCTGGAGAGAGCAGGACGAAGTTAAAAACTATGTGGAAAGACTGGGTAATGCCGGAAGCGGCGCACACATCCAGCCTCCGACCTGCTCTACTGTTCAGTAGCGGCAGAGTACACAATAAGATTAGAAAGAAAGGGAGCTTGCAATGCAAGCTCCCTTTTTAATTGATAACTCTACGCGCCCCGATATAGTATTTGCGCCAGTAATTCTTTTCCATGGACTCTTCACGAACCTTATGTCCGCTCTTGGGGCTATGAATAAATGAGTAGCCATTTCCGGAATATATTCCGGTATGCAGGCTTTTGCTCTGTCCGGGAATTTTGAAAAGAACGATATCTCCAGCCTGAATTTCATTTCTACTTACGGCCCTACCAGCTCCCTTCTGTTGCCATGAAACGCGCGGAACACTAATCCCATGACGATGGTAGACCCACCAGACCAGCCCGGAACAATCAAAGCCCTCTCTAGGCGAAGAGCCTCCCCATTTATAGGGTTTACCGACCTGAGCCCGCGCACTTTTGACCACCGATGATTTCAGCGATGAATGCGAAACGCGCCCGCCGCCATCCGCACCGGGAAGTCCAATCACCTTTTTTCCGCACCCGGAGATCAAAACCAGCAAACTACAAAAAATAATCAGCCGCAAAATTCGATTATTCACAAATTCCCATCTATTCATAGCATAGTTTCTATCCTGAAAAATCGGCATTAACAATAGATTTAACCACTATCACCCAATGAGCTGGTTAAATTTTTCACAAAATAATTTTCAATTATCAGCAATTTCTATAGGTACATAAACCCATTTCATCTCAATTAGCTGTTGACTTTTCTTCGAATTTTGAAGACTAATTTGTACAGTTTAGGTGATAATTGTGAAACATTTTCAAGAGTTACACGAAACCTAAAAAGTTCACACGGCTGAGGCACTTTTTCCAAAATCTGGTACAACATCGCGTTACAGTGAGGTCCGTATGTTGCCCATGATGTTAGTTCTGGCCATCTTGTTGCCCTTGGTGGCTGCTGTCGGCTGCTACTTTCTGCGAGTAAGCGCGATCAGATCCCTGATCGTTCTTGCTACAGGTGTAGTTCTTGCCGCGGTCTCCCTTGCCCTGCTCGGTCAAGGGTCTTTTACCTATTCTCCAGGTACAATTGTAGGAATCAGCTGGGATTCCCTCGTAACCCTGGCGGATTTTGCCCTGCTTTTCGTAATGCTCTATTACGCTTTCAAACTCAAAAATCAGATGATCAAGATCTTCGTGATCTTACAGATCATTCCGCTTGCTGCGTTTGAATTGTTCATCGTCGACCATGCGGTCGAGACTCCCGCTATCTTTGCGGACAGCCTCTCCCTGATCATGGTTGCCGTCATCTCCGTCATCGGATCGCTGATCTGCTTCTTTGCGATTCCGTACATGAAGGAGCATGAAGAACACATGCACTTGGTAAAATCCCGCCAGCCGCAATTCTTTTTCTTTCTCGTTCTGTTCCTCGGAGCAATGAACGGGCTGGTGCTTTCCAACAACATTCTCTGGCTCTACTTCTTCTTTGAAGTGACCACCTTCTGCTCTTTCATGCTCATCGGGCATGACCAGACCCAGATTGCGGTCAAGAATGCTACCCGCGCCCTGATGCTTAACGCACTCGGCGGTGTTGCTTTCGTCTTCGGTATGATTTGGGCCTACGCTGAAACCGGTTCCCTTGACCTTCAGGTCATCATTCAGGCCGGTCCCATGGGCGGCCTCATGCTTGCTCCTCTGGGTCTGCTCTGTCTCGCAGGTTTCACCAAAGCCGCTCAGGTTCCTTTCCAGAGCTGGCTGCTCGGAGCGATGGTTGCGCCGACTCCGGTCTCCGCACTGCTTCACTCCTCCACCATGGTTAAGGCCGGTGTATACATCGTCCTGAGACTCGCTCCCGCTTACGCAGGAACCTTCCTCAGCCAGGGTGTGGCACTCTGTGGTGCCTTTACCTTCCTTGCCTGTGCCGCCATTGCGGTCAGCCAGAGCAACGGCAAGAAAATCCTTGCCTACTCTACTATCAGTAACCTCGGTTTGATTATCTGTTGTGCCGGCCTGAATACCAGTTGGGCCATCACCGCAGCAATCATCCTGATTATCTTCCACGCAGCCTCCAAGGCCCTGCTCTTCCTGTGCGTCGGCACAATTGAGCACGGTATCGGCAGCCGCGACATTGAAGACATGCACGGCCTGTATCTCAAGATGCCCCGTACTGCGATCATCACAATCGTGGGCGTCATGACCATGCTCCTGCCCCCCTTCGGTGTTCTGCTTGGTAAGTGGATGGCTATCGAATCCGCATCCGGCGACATGTTCGTAATTACCATGCTCGCTCTCGGTAGTGCGGTTTCCCTCGTATTCTGGGCCCGCTGGGCAGGTATCCTGCTCACCGCTCCCCTGCGCGACAAAGTTCCCGCAGAATCCCAGAGTGTGCTGACTAGACTGACCCTGACCGCTCTTGCCGGTATCGCAGTGGTTCTGTCTTTCTTCTCACCTGTCATTTACACCAAGCTCATTGAGCCTATGGTCGGCAAGTCCTTTGAAATTACTGCTGGCGTATTCACATCACCCATCGGTGTCTTTGCTGTTTACCCCATCTTCATCATCCTTGCTGCCGCGTTCATCTACTCATGGATTGAGACCAAGAAGTCTGCAACCGATAAGACTTCCCAGACTTACATGTGTGGTGCCAACGTTCCCGAAACCGGTGTTCAGTCCTTCATCGGACCCATGAACGGCCCGGTAGAACTCAAGGCAAGCAACTACTACATGAAAGAGTTCTTCGGTGAAGAAAAACTCACCCTCTGGGTCAACTTTGTTGCTCTTGCTCTCATCGTTCTTATGCTGGGAGGGGCTCTGTAATGAAAACTTTAATTCTCATCATACTCGGCATCGTTATTGCTCCTATTCTGGGCGGCCTTATTGCCGGTCTGGACAGACGCATTACTGCGCGCCTGCAGTCCCGCTTCGGTCCCCCGCTCCTGCAGCCCTTCTACGATGTTGCAAAACTGTTCGGTAAAGAAAAAGTTGTCAGCAACTTCTGGCAGGTTTTCTGCTCATGGGTTTACCTCATTGCAGCAGCCCTGTCCGTAGGTCTGCTCTTTGCCGGAAGCGACCTGCTCCTGATCTTCTTTGTTCAGGCTATCGGAGCTGTATTCCTGGTCATGGGTGGTCTTTCCACTCCTTCCCCTTACAGCCAGGTCGGTTCTCAGCGCGAACTGATTCAGGTCCTGACCTACGAACCGCTCCTCATCCTCGTTTTCGCATCCATCTTCATGGTAACCGGAAGCTTCAGGATTGATGAGATTCTGGCTTACGAACAGCCTCTGCTTGTGCAGCTGCCGCTCATGTTCGTAGTCCTCGGTTATGCTCTGACCATCAAGCTGAGAAAATCCCCCTTTGACTTCTCCACTTCCCACCACGGGCACCAGGAGCTGGTTAAAGGTATGCTTACCGAGTTCTCCGGTCCTTACCTTGGCATCATCGAAATCGGCCACTGGTATGAAACCATCTTCATTCTCGGTATCTGTGCCCTCTTCTGGCACACCAGCCTGGTAGGTTGCGTACTCTTGATCGCCTCCACCTACTTTGCAGAGCTGATCATTGATAACACTATGGCGCGCATGACCTGGCGCTGGATGCTCAAGTACGTATGGAGCATCGGTCTGGCCATGTCTTTCGTCAACCTCATCTGGCTGTACGCAGGTTAAGCTTATGTTCAAGAAATTCATTGGAAATTCACGCGCCAAGTCTCCGTGGATCATGCATTTTGACTGCGGAAGCTGCAACGGCTGCGATATCGAAGTTCTGGCATGCCTGACACCGCTGTACGACGTTGAACGTTTCGGTGTTGTCAACGTGGGTAACCCCAAGCACGCCGATGTCCTTCTGGTGACCGGAACCGTCAACCACAGGAACGCAAAGGTCCTGCGCAACATCTACGATCAGATGCCTGATCCTAAAGGTGTTATCGCAATCGGTGCCTGCGGCCTGTCCGGCGGTGTTTTCCGCGAGTGCTACAACGTTCTCGGCGGAGTCGACAAGGTAATCCCGGTTGATGTTTACGTCCCCGGCTGTCCGGCGAAACCCGAAGCCATCATCGACGGCGTGGTCGCAGCCCTTGCCAAGTTTGAAGGCCTTAAAGGCTAAACCTTACGAGGGGTAAGATCGTGATTGAAAATCAGATAGATGTAACTCTGGAAAGCCTGGTAGGCGAAGTATCCAAGATGAAGAGTGACGGGCAGCGCATGGTCACCTTCTCCTGCACCACCATCGGTGACGGACAGGCGGATATCATCTACCATTTTGATAAAAACGAAGTACTCACCAACCTGCGCCTGACCGTGGACATGGATAAACCCGTGCCCTCCATCAGCGGCGTTTACTTCGCAGCACTGCTCATCGAAAACGAAATACAGGACCAGTTCGACATCAAGTTCGACGGCCTCGTACTCGATTTCGGCCGCAAGCTGTACCTTGACGACGAAGTGACCATCATCCCTATGTGTAACAACACAAAGGCGATGAAACCTAAAAAATAACTCGTCTTCCCGGATGAACCCAAGACGATAACAACTATAGGGTAAATTATGGCACGTACCATCATACCTTTCGGTCCGCAGCATCCGGTTCTCCCGGAGCCGCTGCATGTGAAGCTTGTCGTGGAAGACGAGATCGTACAGGAGGCCATTCCCGCACTCGGATACGTTCACAGGGGTCTGGAAAAACTCGCTGAAATCCGCGATTACCACCAGATGATCCAGGTCGTTGAACGCGTCTGCGGTATCTGCTCCAACATCCACTCAATGTGCTACTGTCAGGGCATTGAGGAAATGATGGGTATCGAGGTTCCTGAAAGAGCCGAATACCTCCGCACCATCTGGTCCGAACTTCACCGTATGCACAGCCACCTGCTCTGGCTGGGTCTCTTTGCCGATGCTTTCGGCTTCGAAGCCCTGTTCATGCAATTCTGGCGCATCCGTGAACGCATTATGGACATCAACGAAGCTACCACCGGTAGCCGCGTTATCACTTCCGTTAACGTAGTCGGCGGTGTCCGTCAGGACCTGACTCCCGAGATGTGCTCCTGGATCCTTTCCGAAGTTGATACCTGTGAAAAGGAAATCAAGGAAATCCAGAACACCATCCTCAACGACTACACAGTTTGCGCACGTACCAAGGGCGTTGGCACTCTTACCAAAGAGCAGGCCTATGACCTCGGCGCAGCAGGCCCGACCCTGCGCGGTAGCGGTGTTGCTTCCGATATGCGTCTTCTGAAGTACGCAGCATTTGATAAAATCGACTTCGAACCCATTGTCGAAACCGACGGCGACTGCTGGGCACGCTCCACAGTTCGTTTCCGGGAAACCCTGCAGTCCGCAGACCTCGTAAGACAGGCCATTGCCGGACTTCCTCAGGGCGACATTGCAGCTCCCTGCAAGGGTAACCCCGAAGGCGAAGTTATAACCCGCGTGGAACAGCCCCGCGGTGAATGCCTCTACTACTTGAAAGGTAGCGGCAAGAAGTTCCTTGACAGGGTCCGCATCAGAACTCCCACGTTTGCGAACATTCCGCCTCTCCTGGCGATGCTTCCCAACTGCGAACTGGCTGATGTTCCGGTTATCATTCTGTCAATCGACCCGTGCATCAGCTGCACGGAACGCTAGGAGGCCGAGACATGCTTAACATGACTCCCACTGTACTGAAGAACCTCCTTCAAAAAAGCTCCACTCGCATGTATCCCATCGAGAAACGTGAGCCTTTTGAACGCTACAGAGGTGAACTGTTCAATAACATTGACGAGTGCATTTTCTGTAAAAAATGCCAGATTAAATGCCCTTCACAGTGCATTACCGTCACTAAAGATAAAGACAGCGGCACCGGAACATGGATCTGCGATCCTTTCGCATGCGTCTACTGCTCCATCTGCGTTGACCACTGCCCGACTAACAGCCTGTACATGAAACCTGTACACCGCGCCCCGTCCGCAGAACGCGAAATGATGGAACAGACCGGTAAGGTCAAGCCGCCCAAGAAAAAAGCCAAGAAATAATTCAAAGCTTAGTTCGAACTACAAAAATCCCCGCAGCCTTATGGTTGCGGGGATTTTTATATTAACTGATTTAGTCGGATCAGTTACTCGTGCCGCAAAGCATCAATAGGATTCATCCGGGCTGCGCGCCGCGCAGGAAAATATCCGAAAACAATACCGACCAATCCTGAAAACAAAAAACTGACCAGGATAATTCGCATATCAACAACAAAAGGAATCTTCATATATCCGGTCACAGACAATGGAAGCAACAGCCCGATAGAAATACCCAGCAGTCCGCCGAAAAGAGAAAGGACCACCGCTTCCACCAGAAACTGAACAAGAATGTCCTTCTCCTGCGCTCCCACAGCCATACGGATACCGATTTCCCGGGTCCTCTCTGTTACGGAAACAAGCATAATATTCATGATCCCGATCCCGCCGACCAACAGGCTGATGGCTGCAATGGCGCTTATAAATGTTGTAAAAATCCGAGTCTGTTTTTTAACGGTCTTAATAATCTCTTTCATATCTTCAATGGCGAAATTATTACCGTGCCCGGGCGGGACTGGACGGCGTTCAAGCATAACCTGCTTTAGTTGCCTTTTGAGCGCGGTGGAATCCTGACCGGGACCACAGCCAACAATAATCATCCCCACCTCTTTATTACCGGAAATCCGACGCTGAAAGACTTTAAGGGGAACAAGAACAATATCATCCTGTTCCTTGCCGGCCATTGACCCGCCTTTAGACTTAAGCACTCCGATAACCTGATAAGCAAAACGATCTACGCGGATAAATGAACCAATGGGGTCCATTCCTTTAAAAAGATTCTTGCTGACTTTCTCACCGATAATACAGACAGACTTACCCGCTCTTTCTTCACTGGTGTTGAAAAATCGCCCCGACTTGACCCGCCAATTCCTGATGGAGAAATAACTGCTCTCAGTTCCGGTAATAGCTGTCTGACAATTGTTGTTCCCGAACACCGCAACAACTGCGGATTCCGAAACAGGTGCTACCCCGCCGCAATCAGGAAATTCACGTTTGATGGCTTCAACATCTGAATTTTTGAAGGGGACCAGATTAGAAGTCTCCCCGGCAAAGCCTACACCGTTTTCCTCATCAGGATAGATCATAATCATCCTACTTCCGAGGCTGGAGATCTCGTTGGTCAGCTTTCTGCTGGCTCCCTGACCGATTACAACTACAGCGATAACCGACCCTACACCAATGACAATCCCAAGCACAGTCAAACAGGACCGAAGTTTATTGCGTAACAGTGTGCGAAAAGAAAGCAATACGGCTTGCAAAAACATCAATGACCTTCCTTAATTATCTTCCCATCGCGGAACTCGATGGTACGCGAGGCCCAGAGAGCCATTTCCGGTTCATGAGTAACCATAACCACTGTAATGCCATGTTCAGCCTGTAATGAAGTCAACAATTGCATGATCTCATTACTGCGTGCGGAATCAAGGTTTCCGGTTGGCTCATCCGCAAGCAAGAGAAAAGGGTTGCAAACAATGGCTCGGGCAATGGCTACGCGTTGCTGCTGCCCGCCGGACATTTCCGTGGTGGTATGCATTGCCCGGTCAGCAAGCCCTACTTTATCGAGCGCAGCATAAGCCATATTACGTCGCTCTTTCTTACCCAATCCACGATAAACCAGTGGCAATTCAACATTTTCTAGAGCAGTTGTCCGGCTTAGCAGATTGAATCCCTGAAAAACAAACCCAAGATATCTGCGGCGTAAACGGGCCTTTTGACTCCGGCTCAACGAGGTAACTTCAAGCCCCTCAAAGAGATAACTGCCGGACGAAGGAGCATCCAAACATCCGAGAATATTCATAGTAGTGGATTTTCCAGAACCGGAACTGCCCATAACAGCCACAAACTCGCCATTTTCAATGGTCATATCTATACCGTCCAGTGCGCGCACTTCGGCACCGCCAGTACTATAGATTCGGGTGATGTTCTTAAGTTCAATCATTTCGCTGCCTGCCTACTCTAAGGATAGAATCATACTGCTTTCAGATACCGCTTCGACACGGGAGAGAATAACCTCGTCCCCTTCAGATAGTTGCCCATCAACAATCTGGGTGAAGCGACCATTAGTGCTGCCTTTACGAATCGCCACTTTTTGCGGAAGACCGTCCCTGAGAATCCATATGTTGGCATTTCTTGAGGAAGGAGTGTTGATGGAACTCTCAGGAACGGCATCCGCTGGAGAAAAACGCAAGGCTCCGTTAGGAATGATCAATTGA
Source organism: Maridesulfovibrio salexigens DSM 2638 (assembly GCF_000023445.1). Lineage (GTDB taxonomy): Bacteria > Desulfobacterota > Desulfovibrionia > Desulfovibrionales > Desulfovibrionaceae > Maridesulfovibrio > Maridesulfovibrio salexigens. Next base: position 3,603,965 of record NC_012881.1, read on the forward strand.
TCGCGCACCTGTTCAATTTCAATCTTGGCCGCAGCAGTCATTCCCGGCCGCAACAATAAATCCCGATTGTCCACGGAAAATATTCCCACGTAGGTAACAACACCCTGTACCCGCTGCGGGGCATAACGCAGTTTGATAAATTTGGCAGGAAACTTTCTTCCCTCATAAGCATCGACGGTGAATACTGCTTTCTGACCTGCCTTGATCTTTCCCACATCAGCTTCATCAACATTCAGCTCAAGCCGCATTTCCTTGAGGCTGGTCGCCAGTGTATAAAGCTCCGGGGTATTCATCCCTGAAGAAACCGCCTGACCTGCCTCAACGTGACGGGTAAGAACCAAGCCATCAATCGGTGAAGTTATCGATGCTTTTTTAAGATTTGCCTCCGCTTCATTCAAATTTGCCTCAGCCTGACGGACCATAGCTCTTGCTTCGGCAAGATGTGCATCAGCCATGTCGCGGGCAGTAATCGCACTATCCAATTTCTTTTGGGAGACCGCATTTTTCTTGCGCAAGTTGCCCATGCGCGTGCACTCATTTTTCTTATCCTTCAAATCGACCTGTGATTTACGCACATTAGCGCGCGAAGACTCAAGAGCCGCCCGCAATTGATTAACACGGGCCTGCAATTCATCAGTGCTCATTCGGGCCAGAAGTTCTCCCTTAACGACCTTGTCATTGTAATCTTTGAAAATCTTATCGATTGTCCCTGATATTTCACAACCAACAATAACCTTATTGCGCGGCTGCAAAGTTCCGCTGGCAGCAACATCAACAGTGAAATTTCCTATACAGGCAACAGCTGTCTTGTACTCAACAACTTCCTCATCGCCATCAAGGACTACCGCAAGAACGCACCCGGCAATAACAATCAGAGCCAACAGGAAAATAAGTTTTTTCCGTTTACCCATTTGGCCTTCTTTGAGGGAATTTACGTCAATATTTCTATTTTCATGCTTAGCAGACATTTTCTTCCTTCCCGGTTTCAGGGAATAAAAAAGGCAGAACCGGATTTCCCCGGTTCTGCCGCAGGCCGGGACAACCATAACCCGGCCGGAATAAGGGGAGTCCTTAAATATTTACACTTCCTTGTTCATCCCGGAACTCAAGAATATCTCCGGGCTGACACTCCAGAAACTTGCAGATGGCATCAAGTGTACTGAACCTGATGGCCTTGGCCTTTCCGGTCTTGAGCACAGATAAATTCTGCGGGGTAATTCCAACGGCCTCAGCCAATTCTTTGGATGAAACTTTTCTTTTAGCCAACATCACATCAAGGTTAATAAGTATCGCCATATCAATCCCTTAAATTGTGAGCTCAGCTTCGTCCTGAAGCTTACGTCCTTCATCCATGACCCAAGAGATAGCGAGAATCACACAAGCAACAACGATATTTCCAAGATTTGAATCGTCAAATCCGATAGAAATAAGCCGATCCCCCACTGCATTATTCATGGTTGCTACGTACGTAACCGCAGTCTGGGTAAAAGGATAAACGATCTCACCAATAAGCAGTGCCCATGCAGCCTTCCTGTAGCATGCTGAATTCTCGGCAGTAAAAATCTGTCCCTGTGAATACAGCCCGAACAGCTTAACCAACTGCCAAAAACAGAACATACCCAGCACCATATAAGGAGCAGAAGCCAGAGCTCCCAGTATTTTTTGCCCCTCCGTAAGGGGAGCCAAATAATCTGAATCCAAGGTCAGCAAAAATTCAGGGATGAAATACGCATCCGGATCACCTTTAAACAAAAACCAACCGGCGAACTCAAAAACCGGAATTGCAATCAACACCAGCAAAAATGCATATTTCAGAAAAATGCTCATCTTCTTAATCTTATCCATCAATCTCTCCTTAAGAGTATTTCACCCGTTTTCTGATTCACGAATTACGGCAATGAATTACCGTTTGTCAATAACTTTTAATTCTAAAACATGAATATAAATTTTCAGCAGGCACAAAAAAAGACAGCTGAACCGAGTTCAACTGTCTCAAAATGCAGACTAAATCACCTGACTGTTCTAAGCGTGTTTGTCGAAATAATGATCAGAAATGTCAGGCAGTTTTTCCCAATCCGGCAGACAACCTACCGAGAACCACGGGGTATCGATCCGCAGACAATGAAGTTTCATTTTCCCATTTTGACCGCCGTATTTTACATCACCCGCAATAGGAAAACCGCGAGATGAAAGCTGAACCCTGATCTGATGAGTACGGCCAGTATGCAGCTTAACAATAAGCAGCGAAGACTTTTCCCCGATTGTTACAGGACAGACAGAACTCGAAGCATCCTTGCCGGAGCCGACAACGACCTTTTCACGGCCCTTGGAACCGCTCTTCTCCATCTTATCGTGCAACTCCACCCAGTCTTCTTCGGGCCACCTACCCTCAACCTCTGCAAGGTAGAATTTACCCCCTTCGCCATGTTCAGCAAAGAAATCGGATAAATCCTTCTGACCTTGATGAGATTTCCCAGCCAGGATCACACCGGAGGTATCCCGGTCCAAACGGTGAGCTGGAGCAGGTTTGTAGTGAGCATCCGCAAACATAGACAGCAGGCGGTCAGCGACGGAATCATCATGCCCGGTACCGCCCTGTGTAGGAAGCCCTGCCGGTTTACACACAGCCAGATAATTATCATCTTCGTAAATTATGGGGAGTTCGGGAAGTTTTTTATGCTGTGCTGTTTCCTCTGCCTTATACGGAGGGATACGCACGGTCTGCCCTTCTTTGACCAGATCAAAAGGCTTACAGCGCCCTTTATCCACACGGACATTACCTTTACGAATCCAACGCATAATGGCAGAGCGCGGGACGGCTCCATCCACACGCCGTTCCAGAAAACGAACCAGTTTTTGCCCTGCTTCGGCTTTAGTTACCTGTACAAATTCAGCAGCCATTATAGATGCCTCCGGCGGCTGGGGAAGAAAAAACTTTTGCAAAAGTTTTTCCTTCCCCAGACCCCATCCTTTTCAAAACCTTTTAATATGCTTCGCAATTAGCGCGTTCAGTTCATCTTTGAAATTACGCTCGGCGAAGCCCAATAAAAGGTTTTGGGATTCTTAAACCCTTTTGCAAAAGGGTTTAAGCCGCCGGAGGCATTCATATTAAAGCAGACTGGGTAAAAATGTAACCGTTGCCGGGACCGCGAGCATCAAAGCCACGAGAATAACGTAAGCGATCATGAAATAGCTGACACCCAGAAAAACCCGGTCAATCGACACATCCTCCGCCATAGAAGCTACAATAAACGTCGTAACACCTACCGGAGGAGTGATCGCGCCAAGAGTTGTAACAATGGTAATAAGGACGCCGAACCAGACCGGATCATACCCCATAGCACTGACAATGGGGAAAAAGATGGGAATGGTGATCAGAAGCAGAGCCAAAGCATCCATGACCATACCGCCGATAATGTAGATCACGCAGATGAGCAGAATGATCACAGTAGGGGGGATAGGCAGTGCGGCAACAAAGTTCGCTGCTTCAAACGGAATACGGGTAACAGCCAGAAAACGCCCGAAGATTACCGCGCCAAGCATTACCACCATGATCATGCAGGATACCTTGAGAGTATCACTGACAGCAGCAGCAAAGCGCTTAAAAGTCATCTCCCGTGAGACAATGCTGATCAGCAATGCGAAAGCGGAACCTGCTGCTCCGGCCTCTGTGGGAGTAAACCAGCCTGCGAAAAGCCCGCCCATAACCAGCACAAAAAGAATGATCATTTCTATGGAACCGGGAAGGGAAGCAAGCTTTTCCTTGAAGGAAACCTCTTTACCAGCCGGGCCCCAATCAGGATGCGCCACGCACATCATGTAAACAGTAAGCAGAAAGAGCGCACAAAGCAGAACGCCGGGAATAACCCCACCCATGAAGAGCCTGCTGATGGACTCCCCTGTCTGTAGGCCGATGATGATCAGTACCACACTGGGCGGGATGACAACCCCGAGGGTCGCCCCGGCTGCAACTGAGCCGGTGGAAAGAATGGGATTGTACTTGAATTTCTTCATTTCCGGCAAAGCCACGGTGGACATGGTCGCGGCAGTGGCGGTGTTGGAACCGCAGATAGCGGCAAATCCGGCACAGGCCATGACCGTAGCCATGGCGATACCGCCACGAATATGGCCCATCCATGCATATGCAGACTTATAAAGACGCTCGTTTACCCCGGAATAAAAACAAATCTGTCCCATAAGGATGAACAGTGGAATAACTGTTAAGCCATAGGACGAAAAAACATTCCAGATTTCAGTACCCAGCATCCCGTAAGCAGCCTTGAGATTCAAGACCTTGGCAAAGCCGATAAACCCGATAATGCCCATGGCAAAGCCCACAGGGACACGCAAAACAAGAATAACCAGCAGCAGGCAGAGAACGCCCACAATTCCAACAGTAATCGGTTCCATAATACTAAGCGGGTTTAAGCGGTTCTTTGCCGCGCAGAATACGAAGGATATCAAGCATGATAACAAAAGACATTGCCAGACAGCCAAAGGCCACGGCAAAAACAAAGGGATAAAAATGAATACCTAAAGTTTCTGAGACTTCCTCGAGATCATAGAGAAACATGCCCCATTTATAGGTTTCATTGGCACAAAAAACAAAAAACACACAGGAAACAGCACTGGACAATGCGTCCAGCACAACCTGTACATGAGCGGGAAAATGCCTGAACAAAAGCCCCACAGCAATATGGCTGCGGTACAACTGCGAAAAACCAAGTGAAAATCCAGCGGTAACCGCACCTAGAAAGCCCATCAGCTCAAAGGTTCCTTTAACCGGAATCCAAACCGCCCGAGAAACCATATTCGCACAGGCCAGTAAAATCATCAGGGTCAATGCCGACCCGGCAATCACTGCCAAGGCGCGACAAATCCAAATGGCTGCTTTTTCGAGATAATCAATCATAATTATATCAAGAGTCTCCCCGTCATTAAAGACAGGGAGACTCTTTGGTCATATATTCTTTAAATAAACTACTTGCCTTCATACTTAATGCGAAGCTCTTCCACATCGGAAAGAACTGCTGCGCCGTCAACACCTTTGGCTGCTGCTTTCTCCTTCCAGTCCTCGATGAGCGGCAGAGTCTTATCCTTGATAGCCTGCATGTCTGCGTCAGACATTTTGATCATCTCGATGGAGTACTTGTCTTTGGCCCAGGCAAGGGAACGTTTTACATGTTCATCCATGTATTTTCCGGTCCATTCAGCCTGTTCACGACCAAGGTCATTCAGCACTTTTTTGACATCATCAGGCAGAGAATTCCAAGAATTCATATTCATGATGATAGCAAAAGGATAAACTGCAGTGTTGGTTTCGGTCTCATAACGGCAAATCTCAGCAAAATTCAAGTCTTTAAGGACCTCAAAAGAGGAGAACAAGCCTTTAACCACACCTTTCTGCAAAGCTTCAGGAGTAGCGGACATCGGCATGGAAACCGGTGTAGCGCCAAGAGATTCCAGAATCTTGGACAGAATGCCGGAAGCGCGAACTTCAAGCCCCTTAAGATCATCGAGGTTACGTACGGGAACCTTGGTCATGATATTGGAAGGCGCGGAAGCAAACATGGTCAGCACCTTGAACCGTTTAAATTCTTTGGGCTGATATTTAGTGTAAAGATCCCAGAGAGCAAGGCTGGCAGAGGTGGAAGAAGTGAATCCAAGGGGCAGCTCAAATACGGAACTAAGAGGAAATACGCCCGGATGGTAAGCAAGGCTTACACAGCCGATATCCGCCTGCCCCTGCATTACCCCGCGCAGGGTGTTCTTGGCACCAAGAAGAGTTGAACCGGGATAAGTCTGAACTTGTACTTTTCCTGCTGTTCTTTTTTCCACTTCCTGTTTCCAGCGCTCCATCTGGACACAGGGAAAAGTTTTGGCTGGCGGAAAGTTGGCATAACTAAGGCTGATATCAGCCGCAGAAACAACAGAAGCACTAAAAAGTGCCGCACACAACATAAATACTGCAAGCAACCCGGCAGTTTTTCCGGTTCTCATCTCACTCCCTCCATTGTAAGGACTTACTTTTTTGATTGGGCAGCGAAGCAGGGCAAGGCAGCTTCGCCGAAAAAGGATGGCGGTTTATAACATAAAAAGGGCCCCCCGCAAAGAAGCAGGAGGCCCGGTAAAAACAGACTTATTGGCCCATATTAAGTTCGTAGGCCATGACCAGAGTCTTGCGGTGCTTAACACCCAAAGCTCCGGGGAATGTGTTCAATATGCAATACAGTTCATCTTCACCGTCATTATCAATGTCGGCGACACCATAGCTGCTTACTGTTCCTTTGATCCTGCGGGTTTTCCACGCAAGGTTAAGACCTACGCCGTCCCAGAATTCAGCATGAATTTCACCCTGAGCAAAGGTTTTGTAGTTTGAGAAGATCTGCCCGGCAAGGGAAAGGTCTTTGTTCAACAGAACTTCCTTTTTGCGGGGGTCAGAGATGGAAACAACAGAAACGGGCATGGGAATAAAGTAGTTATGCTCCATGCGTTCGCTTTTCTTCTCTTCGTTAAATCCTCTGGATTTCGAAACAGTATCGATCGCAACAGCAGCAGAGTTGTAACTGTTGGTACTTTCGTAAATAGGCTCAAGATTCTTGTCGTAAAGGTTAATGCGTCCATGTTTGTTCAGAACAAGAATCTTGTATTCTCCTTCACTAACCGGAAGATAGGTAAGGTTAAAAACGTTACTGAACTCAGGAACATTCAGCTTACGAATCGGAACCAGTGCACCATTGGAAAATGAATACTCTACAAGGTCTTTGGAGTAAAATGTTCTGTGCGGATCAAAACGCTGTCCCACGAGAGTTTCAGTAAAGTTCGGCGGAGTTTTGATCACAGAAAGAAAGTTTCTGTTACGGTCAAGCAGGACTTTCGGGGTCTTACCTTTGAAGGAAAGAATATAGGAGTAGGGTTTCCTGTCTATCTCAGTACACAGTACAACTTCGTAAACACCGTCCCTGTCCAGATCGATACCGCTAATCCGCAGACCGGAAGAACGCTGTCCGTAAGAATAGGAAACAACTTCTTTAAGGTGCTGGCCGACAATAGCCATGACCTTAATTTCATTTTCACCCAGAACAACCAGATCTTTTTTACCATCGCCGGTTACATCTTCTACAAAACCGCCACGGTTGACGAATTTCATAGTCTGACTGCGCCAGCGGCCCGGTGTTTCTGTCCCACCCTGATATCTGAACTGAGGGTTGATTGTACTTTCAAGAACTTTACCCGCACCAGCGGCAGTAACAAACTCGGGGTTTACAGGGCTGTCAGGACGAGCTTCCTCGCGTTTAATCTCTTCTTCGCTCTTCTTTTGACTGCCCGGTTTCTGAAAAAGCTGTCCCTTGATATCCTGTGCGATACCGTCAATTGCGGGGATAAGTTCAGAAATAGTAGTCTCGGCACTTTTGGTCCAGGAATGTCCCTCACCATTAATCATGCGTACGTCAACAGAAGCCTGTTTTCCGACTATAACCACGGACCCGAGAGCTACATAATCAACACCGAGAGTTTGAACACTCTTTACTTCTTCAACCTTATTCTTCGGTTTGTCAGCCTCTTTCAAATTGGAAGACCCGGCCATAGGCTCAAAATGTCCAGTCCAGTTCAAACGGGAAGTCAACATCGTCTGAACGCCGCGGCTCAGATACTTATACTGGTCAGGTCCGTTGATCTCAAATGGGTATACCGCATAAGTGCGGGCTTCAGCTGCAAAAGAAGCAGTTGCAGCCAGCATGGTAACGGCAACAATGAAAAAAATTATCAAACGTCTAAACGACATCTTTAATCCTCCAGACTAAAATTTACAGTCAATATATGTTGTGATTACATAATATTATTCATCAAGAATAACACACCGGTAGAACATCATGTCGGCAGCCGGTACTGCCAATTTTTCAAAAACGGGTTAAACGCTTGTAGCAGCTAATGCAACGGTACGCAAAGTCAAAGATAGGGATACCCGCATGATACACTTGTCAAACGGGCATTGCTGTTTTATCTCTCTGGCTCCTGTTTATAAGGGTTTTAAGATTTTTTTATATCCCGGCCTGTCTTCCTTAAGTTATATCAGGCTATTTTTTTACATAATTTTACTATTTTTCTTGCGGACTACTGCTCCAGGTCTTCCCAATCTCACACACCCTCGACCGCAACTTACTTTATATGAATACAGATTTAAGAACTTTCAGACTGGTCTGCTCACCCAAGGATGTGGCAGCAGTGGAAGAATTGCTCCGTGCACAGGGCTTTGAATTCAGGCCGGAACCGTTCTATTCCATGGCCCGTATTCTGGAAAAAGAACCTTTTCCGCTGGGTGAATCCGTAGCAGCAAGATTCGGTCGAATATACATTCAGGACCGTTCCTCAATGCTGCCTCCACTCATGCTGGCCCCGAAAGAAGGCGATGTGGTGCTCGATATGTGCGCCGCCCCCGGCAGCAAAACCGGCCTGCTTGCACGCTTGGTAGGGCGCGATGGATTTGTACTGGCCAGCGAACCTTCCAGCGATCGTCTGGCATTGCTGCGCCAGAACCTTCGCAAGGTACAGGCTGTGAACACCGCAACTGTACACTATGAGTCCCAGAAACTTCCCCTGCCCCCTTCAAGCTGGAAAACCATCCAACTCGACCCGCCATGCAGCGGCTGGGGCACTTTGAATAAAAACCCCAAGGCTATGGAAGTCTGGAAAGGCGAGAAGACTGTCCCGCTGGTCAACCTGCAACGCAAGCTGCTGACCAAAGCATACGAACTGCTCGCCCCCGGTGGCAGGCTGGTCTATTCCACCTGCACCACCAATGTTCAGGAAAACGAAGAACAGACCCGTTTTGCAACAGAAGAGCTGGGCTTTGAACTTTTCGACCTGCCCCGCCCCGAGGGATTCACCATCGCTGATCCGCTATTGCCTAATATGGACGGAGTGCTGCGCGTGGACGGTTCCGGAGGAGGTCAGGGATTTTACCTCTGCGGACTACGCAAGCCGGGCGATGAAGAGAAATATACACCGGACACCTGCAATCCTCCGGGCAAGAAAATCAATCTCAAGAAAACAGAAATCCCCGGCTCGGTTGACCTTTCAGCCCTGCCCGAAGGTGATATTTACGAATTCAAAGGCAAGGCCATGTTCCTGAACAAACACGCCCTTGAAATTCTGCCCAAAGAATTGCGCTGGCAGGGTTTCCACATTGGCAAATTTAACAGGGACAAATTCAAGCCGGACCCTTTTGCGCGCTGCCTGCTGCCTGAAAAGCCGGACAGCTCGGCACTGGTAATTGAAAACCCGCAGGACATAGCCAATCTTCTGGCTGGACAAAGCCTGCCTGCTCCGGCAAAGGGCAAAGGCCCAGTCGGACTCTATTATAAAGATATGCTGCTCGGATTCACCGGAAAGAAAGGACCCCGGTTTATCTGGACAGATAAGTAAGAATATAAGGATCAATAAAATAATGAACGGAACTAACCGCCGCCTGAAAAGGCTTTTTGATAAAGAAAGCGGAAACGCGCTGATTCTGGCCCTCGACCACGGAGCCAACGAAGGCATGATAGATGGCCTCGGCTCCATCCAGTCCATCCTTGAAGCCCTGCCCTCATCCGGTGTGCAGGGGGTTATTCTCAACAAGGGACTGGCCATGCATTACGGCCATCTGGTGCCGCCGGACGTGAACCTGATCATCCAGCTTAATGCCGGAACAAGGCACGGCTCACCTTCTTACAACAAGAACATAGTCTGTTCCATTTCCGAAGCCCTTCGCCTCGGAGCGGATGCTGTTTCCATGCATGTAAACATCGGCAATGAACTGGAAGACCGCATGCTGGTGGACCTCGGCGAGATCACTGATGAAGCACATCAGTTTGGAATCCCGGTACTGGCAACTGTTCTCGCAAGAGGCAGCCAGATCGTAAACGAACATGATTCCAGCTTGGTAGCACACTGTATCCGCATCGGAGCGGAACTGGGACCGGACATCGTAGCCGTACCCTACCCCAATAACGGGGACACTTTCATGAAAGCCGTAGCAGCCTGCCCGATTCCGGTACTGGTCACCGGAGGGCCGCTTGGACAGAATGTTGAGGGTGCTCTGAACAACACAAAAGCGGGTTTAAAATCCGGTTGTAAGGGCTGTTGCATCGGCAGAAACATTTTCCAGACTGAAAACCCCATAGAAAGCATGGAAAAATACGCGAAAATTGCACATAAAAATGCAAACATTTCAGACGATTAAAATTTATTTTAAATATATTCAAAAAATCGTTTGACAAATCAGGCCGACATCGGCAGTATCCCTCTTCGTGGACGGGGGGGCAAACAGAATGAACACAAACATTCAAGCCACTTAGAAATCCACACCGACAGTGGGCGGATAGCTCAGTTGGGAGAGCATCGGCCTTACAAGCCGAGGGTCACAGGTTCGAGCCCTGTTCCGCCTACCACTTGTCAATAAGCGCAGCTTAACGCGCTTTAAAATATACGCGGAGCCGTAGTTAAGTTGGTTATAACGCCGGCCTGTCACGCCGGAGGCCGAGGGTTCGAGTCCCTTCGGCTCCGCCACTTTTCAAGAGAAAGCCATCAATCGAAAGATTGGTGGCTTTCTCTGTTTGGTGCTATCAGTCACAAAACGAACATTTGTTGCTGAACAAAGTCTAACGATAATATTTACTTTTTAAGAGGAAATATGTCGAACAACATTGAAATAAAAGCCCATGTCAGCGATCCAGAAAACTTAGAGCGAAGAGTTAAAAAGTTATGCGGGCCCCGAGACAGTTTGCTTTTACAAAAAGACATTTTTTACAAACTGAATAAATATCGCGTTAAACTGAGAAATGTGAATGGAGTCTCCGAACTCATTATATATAAACGGAAAAATTCAACAGGGCCAAAACAGTCCAGCTATTTACGTATCCCAATACCTTTTCCCAAATTTACGCACAAAGTATTAAAAACAATTTTTGGAACAAGGGGGATAGTCGAAAAGAAAAGAACCCTCTTTTTTTATGGAAAGACAAGAATACATTTGGATGAAGTCCAGAAACTTGGCTCTTTTTTGGAGTTCGAAGTAGTATTAGGCGACAAGGACTCACCATCAGAAGGCATTGAGATAGCCAACGAATTAATGCAGCGCCTTGAAATTGAGAGGAAAGACCTTATTGCTGAGTCATACATAGATCTCATCGAAAAATTGCACTAACCCTGCCCCTCTCCCCATCCCGACGGCATAACACCTGTCACGCCAGGGACCACAAGTTCGCGGTCATACCAACTTCGACGAAATTGCACATAAAAAAGCCACCAATCTCCCGATTGATGGCTTTCTTCTTTTGATAACTTAGCCCTTTTTCTCTTTAGTTCTCCCCTTCACTCCCCTCCGGGATAGATCCCAGAAGAGTGTACATCTCCACTGCCGGAGGGCTTTCCAGCAAACCATCAAGGTTCTTTACAAGACTCTTATAGTGGGCTGATGCAAGGTGAGAATCTAAAGCTTCCTGACTCTCATATTTTTCATAAAAGAAAAATTCCCGTTCAGAACTATCGAGCCTGTGCAATCTATACTCCAGAACACCTTTTTCTCTAGCTGTCTCGGGAACCATGCCTGAGAGTAACTTTTCCAATTCAACTTCTTTTCCTTCTTTGGCCTGAAAAGACGCGCTTAAATAAATCATATGAACCTCCATTTGTTTTTAATGAAGGTTGTTAGCTAGCAAAGACGCGGCCTGCTGGTATTGTAAAAATGCGTCATGCGGGTCTCTGAACCTAAAAGATCTGATGGAGAATAGCCCGTATAGTTCTTAAAATCGTGTATAAAATGGGCCTGATCGTAATATCCGTGAGCAAGCGCACAATCGAGCATGTTTGCATGATCACCGAGCAGGCAAGCCCGGACTGTCTGTTGAAATCTGGCAAGACACATGTACTGCTTGGGAGTTACCCCGACTTCTCTCTTAAACCTTCGCTGAAACTGCCTGATACCCAACCCCACACTTTCAGAAACCAATTTTGAATTTAGAACAGAATGCCCGTAATATAGACTATCAGCAGCAAAAGGTATCAGCCTCTCTTCATTAGATTCACAGACCAGATGAGCGATCAGGAAATCTTCAAGCAAAGCCACACGTTCATCAAAACTCCCTGCCTCAACAATACGCTCTCCAAGCTCAGAAGCACTTTTACCGAACAAATCCACACCGCTTGCCAGTGTATCCTTTATTTCAAAAGGAGATATTTTACAGAACGACCTGAACATCCCGGTCTTGAACCTTATGGAGATAAATCCGGAAGTCTCCATAGGAAAAAAAGTAGCAACCTTTGAACGCAAACAGACCAGATGACTAGGCGATAAAAAGCTTTTGGCGCCTGCATCAAGTTCATACGTAAACGGCTCACCATAATGGAAGAACAATTCCTTGCCAGTACCCGGCAAAATTCGAGGCAACGCCTCGTCCGAGAGGGACTGCCCTGACCACTCCCAGTAACGGTCCACATAAGGCTGCAACTCTTTTCGCGGATAGCGCCATCGGTTTAACGGCTTATATTCTAATCTTTCAGACATATATTGAAATCAACTCTTACTGGCGCTCTTTCTGTCTTTCTAACAATCAAGCAAACGTTTAATAATCAACCCGGACTCATCACGTCCCCGCAAAGCCATGCTAAAAGCCCTTTCCTGACCTCGCTCACTGGCAAGCTCACGCGCCAACACAAGCTTTTGCATACCATCATCAAGACGATAGCTATGTAAATTGGTCAATGCCTGTTCAAAAAACAGCCTCCAGTCACTGGAATTCTGAGCTACAAGGGAGGCAAGAAAACCACCCCTAACCTGATCCAATTCCTTGCGAGGACGTAACATAACATCAATAAGACGCAGAACCTCGGCATCTTGCGGATCATTATCATAAATAGTCAGCAGACAATCCAGAGCTGTGTGCGGCAGATGGGTCTTGGATTTAAAAGGGAATCCTCCCCGAAAAACACGCTGATGCTTTTTAAGCTCTTTAGCCCAACAGATTAAAAGATCCTTTGGTTCCTTGGGCGGTAACTTGGTATTGTTTATGGACTTCAGATGCCTGTACCAAAAAGCTTTTGCCGCATCCCAATTACCAAGACGCAATGCTGCTGCCGAACCGGTAAAATTTACCCCAAAAGAATCTTCGAACAACTTCCCGCCGAGCAAGTTCAGCAAATTTTCTTCCACTACCGAATTAGCATTGATAACTGTTTGCACGCGAAGCGTGGCAACAACCACGTTCTCATCCTGACTTGAGGCGGCCAGCCGGGAAAGAACCTCGCGGACCGGCAAATCGAGCATGCCGGACTCCCACATGGACGCAATTGTTACCGCCAGCCATTTTTCGGCTTCTGAAAAAGTCGCTCTGTTACGAGCTGTATCTTTAGCAAAATCCAAAATTTGTTCGGCTCGGTGGATTGGCAAATGCTCGGATTGAACACGCTTATGTGCAGCCTGCCCCATTTTTTGGATCAGATCATCATTGCCTAGATAAAATTTCAGCTTTTCTTCGAACTCCGCAGCATCCGCATAGGTATCAATTTCCCGTCCCGGATCAAACAATGAAGCCTGTTCCTCACCAAGATCCTGAGTAAGCAGCAGGCTGCCACATGAAGTTCCTTCGAACAACCGAAAATTAACCTCTCCCAGAATCGATTCATTAGGAATGATTTTCGTATCCTGATACAAAGCCAGCATTTCACTGTGACTCAGGGACTGTTCGATAGGAAAAGGACGCTCCCCGACCCTGCTCTTGATAAAATCGACCATCCATTTACGGCCCGGACGCTGATCGCTCAACCTGCCCACGAAAGCTATTTCATTCTTACGGGAGGTAATGGGAGGTGAAGCCAAATCAAACGCAAATCTTGGTAGCCAGCGGACATCGGAAAGCCCTTCAAGCTTGAATGGTAGAACTAATGATTGCTGGGTAGACAAAACCTGATCAAACAGTCGTCCATATGTATTGTGCCAGTGTAAATTCAGATGCGGATCAGTAGCCCAGAAAAGAGTTGGGCAATCAAGGGTATCCAAACCTTGGATCAAAGTCCGTTTACCAAGACATTCAACCTGCAACACCAAGTCCGGACTGAAAGAATTCTTTTCTAGAATATCAGGTAGATTACAAAAGAGCTCTTCGCCCTGCGGAACGCTAAGTACGGCATGCCCCAATTGCTTTAAAGCGGCTACTCCTGCGCCAAACGGCCCTACAATACAAATATTGAATTTATCCTTCACGGTGCATAACCCCATAGAACTATGTCAAATCTACCGATGCCCACACGCAATTAATTATTTTTTAACTCAATACACTTTCAAAAACTTCAAGCCAAGCCGGATTCACCCTTAAATCAGTAAAAAGGACATAAATTTCAGCTGCCAATTATCCCCAGCAATTTAACATATGCTCTTTCCGCTCATTAATCAGCCGATGCGCTTTAGAATCAAACCCATGACATATCGATTGCAAGTTAAAACAGTCTCACTTTCACACACTAAAAAAAGATTTAAATTCAAACACTTAAACGCTAAAAACATCCTCAATTTAATCATTATAAAACTTTTTTATCTTTATAATTGCGAGCAAGTGCGGTTTTACATAGAACCTTCTTCACGAAAGCGCTTTTAAGCGTCACTTAACACGCTTGAATATATATGCGGAGCCGTAGTTAAGTTGGTTATAACGCCGGCCTGTCACGCCGGAGGCCGAGGGTTCGAGTCCCTTCGGCTCCGCCACTTTTCACGGGAAAGCCATCAATCGAAAGATTGGTGGCTTTTTCTTTTTTGGTGTATCGAACACAACAGTATTGGAAATGATTTAAAAACATCACTCACTGCAAATGACACTTCTTCACTCAGACACCCCACTAAGCTCAGGACCGGTTCACCTGCACCTTGAGAAAACCGTCCCGGTTCCACCGGATGGCGAACTAGTTCCTTTTTTCCACTTTAAAATCCTTAATGCCGAAAAAAACGTTGTCGGACATATTAATTTTCGCATTGGCAACACCCGCCATATCCTGAAATGTGCTGGGCATGTCGGCTATGAAATTCTTCCTGAACACCGGGGAAATTCACTGAGCTACCATGCCTGTCTAGCACTCAGAAAATTCATAACCTGCTTTTACAGCAGTATCATCCTTACTGTTAATCCTGAAAACGAAGCATCAATCAGGATAATCGAAAAACTTGGAGCAACTTTCAAATCTATGGAAGAAGTCCACCCTAACGATCCTGCGTATAAAAGCGGTGCCAGAAAGAAGCAGTGCTACGTTTGGATACCAGATAAAAGTTGATTGAAGTCACCTTTCAATAGACCCAAAAGAGATTGGATATACGTAGAACTCTATGAGAGGAAAAAGGGTAAGAGCCGAGTGATCATATTTTCAACTATTGATTTTCATTTCGACTAGCCACATAAAAATCAGGACAAAGGAGAGTCACAATGAAGAATAAACGAGTGCTGGTTCTCAACATCCTTGGTGAAACAGCTTTCAAAATTAGTTTTGACAATAGGGTAGCCGAGGTATTTCAATCTCTAGGCATTACTTATGACACCGTATATCTGGCAGACATTGCGGATGTCTCTGAAATTGAAAGCTATACCCACCTGCTGATTTCCGGATCTGAAGCAAGCGTAACCGAAGAACACTGCTGGGATTCCTCCTTAGATTCAATTATTCGCAGCTTTATTGCGACAGAGAAATCGATCCTCGGGCTATGCTTCGGGCACCAGTTTTTAATCAGGCATATTCTCGGCAAAGACCATGTGCGGAAATCACAAACCCCGGAAGTAGGCTGGACCGACATCTCCATATCCGGCAACCCGATTTTCAGCGGGGCCCCCACCTTGAAATCAGCAGTTCTTCATTTTGATGAAATCTGCGATTTGGATGAGCGGTTCGAAATCATCGCAAAATCAAACCGTTGTGATATTCAAGGCTTTCAAATGAAAGGCAAGCACATCTGGGGGTTACAGTTCCATCCTGACTTTATGTATGAAGATATTGATAAATTTACCGGAATAATGCGGGATAACGTTACTAATTTTGAAGAAATTCACTGCCAGACACCTGTATCCTGCACTGAATTCGCGAAGAATGATGAGATCTTTAAAAACTGGATTGAAATATCTTAGCTGTCTTCCTTATCCCTTGAAACAGGCTTCAATTCCCCATAGTCGGCATCCAGCTCTATCCCGAAGTACTTTTTCAGAATGTCCAGATACCCCTGCCCTTCCGGAAGATATAACTCTTGCACGTCATCCTTCTGAATCAATTTAAGCCTGTAATTGAATAAAACAGCCCAACCTTCTTCAAACGGCTTAACAGCGAAACGTGATGTAGTGAAAAAAGAATGCGGGCTTGTTGATGTATAATGATTTCCGTAGGCTATATCAGCCTTGCAGACATATTCCATGTCAAAGCTATATAGATTTTTCCACTGTTCCCCTTCAAGCTTTTGCACCATTGTCCCGAACCGGCCTCCATCTATCAAACGGAATGACTGCCCGCTAAACTCCTGCACCACCCCCAACTCCAGAAGCAAAGGACCAAGCGGAGTATCCTTTCCAAACCCCACATCGGCAATCCAATTACGCCCACCAATTTTAACAAGAGATATTTGATGCCCGCGACCGGAAGGTTCCCCCGTCAAGTGCACTCTTCCCAGAAGCGGACGGGCCTCAAAGCCCAAAGCCTGAAGTGCCATGAGAAACAAACTATTTACCTCAAAACAATATCCGCCCCGCGGACTGCACACCAATTTTTCAAAAATAAACGAAGGATCAAGGTCAATACCGCGGCCCAACTGAATATCGAAATTCTCTATCGGAATAGAGTATAGTTGCGTCTGCTGCAGAACTCGTAACCCTTGAGCTGTATTTGAAATATTATCTGATAGATGCAGACGTTCACGATATAAGCCTAAATCGAAATTAAAAGAGTCCACGCCACCCTCCTTAAACCGGGTTTGTCTAAAAAACAGCAACAAGCACCGCACCTAAGTTGATTTAACTTATAAAGTCATAACCAGCATCACTATGATCTTCCATTAAAATCATCAAACGCCCCAGCAAAATCAACAACTCTTTTTCTTATTGCTTCCGCCACCGCTCTACGGTAGCTTAAATTCCGGTCAGCAGTTCACCGAGGCGCCGTCACCCTTTTGGGAGCTAAACCTGCTACAAATCAATTCCATTCGACACTTATCCTGTGCCGAGTCGGAAGGACGGCCACCGGCAATCCCATTTTTTATGCGGTAGGCACAAAAACAAGGATAAGCCATGTCACGAACACTACTCCCACTCATCATTAACGATGTTTCCGCTTTGTCGCGCAATCTGCGCAGACAGCTGGAAGATGCTGAACGCATTCCCAGTCACGTGGAAATGCTAAATCTGCTGGCTAAAGCCGGAGGTTACAAAAACTTTCAGCACCTCAAAGCCACACAAGCTATACCCCGAAAACAGGAAACAACGCCCCTCGACTTGAAGCGGGTGCAAAAGGCCGTTCGCTACTTCGACCTTAACGGAAGGCTTCAACGCTGGCCGAAGAAACATAATCAACGTGTTCTCTGCCTATGGGTACTTTGGTCCCGTCTGGCAGCCCGCACTGCTCTGACAGAGCTTGAATTGGATGAACAATTGATTCTGAACCATTCATTCTGCGACCACACCATGCTGCGTCGCTGGCTGGTGGATGAAGGGCTGATTTCAAGAACTCCTGACGGGAGAGAATACAAGCGAGTAGAATCTCGTCCTCCGCTGGAAGCTGTGGAACTGATCAGACAGATCAATCAATAAAAAAAGGTGCCGTACTTAAATGTCGGCACCCTTCTTTTATTTAAAACAAAGATAGTGGCTGTTAAAACCGTCTTCAGGGATATCATTCACCTCTACCCGCCTGAATCCGGCCTCCTTGCACATAGAGACAGCTTTTTCCCGGCCCCACATCATGCCCAACCCGGTTCCTCCGTCCACCAAACCGACCGGCATGCAATGCATCAGGCTGACCGTATAAAGAAATGATCCCATGGGATGGCCCATATTTCCACCGACCGAAGAACTTGCCTTGATATCGATCATGGAGAAGACCCCATCGGGTTTGAGCATCTTATGGATATTGCACAATGCCTCGAAGGGACGGGTCTGATCATGAATGGAATCAAAGGCGGTGATGTAATCAAATTGCTCCGGCTCAGCATTATCACCGGCAGCATCCTGAAACTGGAACAAAATATTTTTCAGCCCCAGTTTCGCAACCCGCTTACGCCCGTTACCAAGCGACTCTTCCGAAATATCAATGCCTGTAAATTGCGAAGCAGGGAAAGCCTGCGCCATTACCTCAAGAGCCACTCCTTCCGCACAGCCGATATCGCATACTGAAATGCCATCTTCCATACGCCGGACCATCTCGCCACCCAACACTGATGGTAGAAAGGTCTGTACAAGCACATCACGATGCTTGGCGTCAGCCAACTGCTCCATGAACGAATAAAATCTCGGATATCGCTCATAGGGTATCCCAGCACCGCTCTTCATACCATCAAGCACCCCCGTCCTTGCGCAATCAGTAAGCAAAGGAATCTCCTGCGTATAAACCCCGAGATTTGAATTTCCACCGGAGCGACAAAGAAACGGGATATAATCCTTAGGCAGTTCAAATAATTCCCGCCCTTGAGCATCGGAACGCACCTCGACAATGCCTCCGCAAACCATTACTCCCAACCACTCACGCAGATACCGTTCGCTTACTCTGCCCTTTTCCGCAATAGCCGAACAAGATGACGGAGCATCCATATCGGCAAGTGCTTCAAACAAACCTGCCTCATAGCCGATACCCATAGCCAGGTTGAGAGCCCCATAATTCAATATATCGCACATTTTGTTGCTGAATTTTTCAGCCTTATCACTCATCAGAAAATCTCCATGTATATATTATTCCTATCAACTCTCCATATTCCTTCCCCAAAAAGCAACATTAAACTATTAAACATCAAAATGGCATAAGCCCCGCACCACTAAAATCCACCCGATCATGTTTGCATCCCTGTCAAAATAAGATATTACAGATGTACAAACAGACTAATCATCAACAACAAATTTTATGAGGTTTATGTATGACTCTGCCCACTGATTTTGCACCAGCTGAAAGAACTCCCTTGCCTGAACTTCAGGAGCTGGCAGACATCATAAAAAAAAATCCAATGACAGCAGCATTTCATGCTCAGCCCGTCCCCTTGTTGATGATCAATAATTGCCGCCAGACGGTATTCTGCAACTCATCATTCCAATCAATAGCGAAAAGCAAAAGTCCATATGAAACAGTCGGCCTTAGACCGGGTGAGGCATTAGGCTGCATCCACTCTGTTGCGCATGAAGGGGGGTGCGGAACAAGCATATTCTGCCGTGACTGCGGGGCCGCAGCATCAATCATTAAATCCCTTGAAGGTAAAGCCCACACAGAGGAATGCCATATCTTAAGAAAATCCGCCGACTTCAATGAAGCATTAGATCTGCAGGTTTTCACATCTCCCTTCAAATATGAAGAATACGAACTTGTCATTTTTACAGTGCTCGATATCAGTCATGAAAAAAGAAGGAAGAACCTTGAGCATCTGTTTTTCCATGATGTTTTGAATCTCGCAACAGGACTCAGATATGCATCGCAAATGCTTTGCCGAAGCTCCGCATCAGACAGAATCCATGAGCAGTGTCTAAAAATGGACAACACTATTTCTCAGCTGACAGAAGAAATTCAAGCCCAGCGAGATCTCGGTAAGGCCGAAGAAGGAAAGCTTAAAGTCGCCATCAGGCCGACCTCCAGCAAAGGTACACTGAAAAAAATTTGGGATATGTACAGCAGCCACCCACTCTGCGCTGACCGCCAGATACACATAGAAGAATTTGAGGACTTCTATTTTAATACAGATCCTACAATTTTGATCAGGTCTTTAGGAAATATGGTCAAAAACGCACTTGAAGCTTCCGAAGCGGGAGAAACAATAACATTAGGCTGCCAAAAAGACGGTGAGCAAGCACACTTCTGGGGCCATAACAATTGTTTCATTCCTGCAAAAAGCCAGCGCCAAATTTTCAAACGCTCTTTTTCCACTAAAGGAGAAGGAAGAGGTCTGGGAACGTACAGTATGAAGCTGTTAATAGAAAAGCACCTGCAAGGGAAAGTGTGGTTTGAATCCACCCCTGAAAAGGGCACTGTTTTTTCAATATCAATTCCTATGAATGAGGAACAAACAACGGAGTAAAACATGATTGAAATGATTGAAATCGCTCCCAAAGTGTTAGGACTCAGAATCAACGGTAAAATTAACGAAGAAGACATGGAGAAAATGCTCTCCGTTTGCAAAGCAAAGATGAAAGACGAAGAAAGAATCGCCGTCTATGTTGAAGTTGAAGAAATAGGTGGCATATCTTTCAATGCCCTGATTGAAGATTTGAAATTTGCCCTGCCCAACCTTAAGCGTTTTTCCAAGAAAGCTGTGGTTTCAGATATTAAATGGCATGAGCCGCTGATCAAAGTCGGCGACAAACTTTTTCCCTCAATTGAGGTCCGCCATTACAACCAGGATCAAAGAGCTGAAGCCCTTAAATGGGTACAGGAATAAATTTCTGAAACTTTTTTTAAAAAAACCTGTTGACAACTTGAGCGAGTATCTTTAGAACTGATTCCTCACTGGGGGCGGATAGCTCAGTTGGGAGAGCATCGGCCTTACAAGCCGAGGGTCACAGGTTCGAGCCCTGTTCCGCCTACCACCTCAGAATTTAAACGGTGCTTAACACGTTTAATATATATGCGGAGCCGTAGTTAAGCTGGTTATAACGCCGGCCTGTCACGCCGGAGGCCGCGAGTTCGAGTCTCGTCGGCTCCGCCACTTTTCGCGGAGAAGCCATCAATCTTAAGATTGGTGGCTTTTTCTGTTTTTGACTTCTGATCAAATCAATTAATTTTCCCTTCAGAAATCAAGCTTTCAGTCTTATCCCACTTATTCTTGATTTCATAAAACTGCGAACTAATACTTTCAAACAATTCAATCAGTGTCGGATCAAAATGTCCTCCAGCCCCTTTTAAAATTTCATCTCTAGCCTCTTCGAAACTCCACGCTTTCTTGTACGGTCTTTTCATGGTTAGGGCATCAAAGACATCCGCAATCGCAACAATTCGTGCAGACTCAGGAATATCTTCTCCGGAAATTCCATTCGGATACCCACTCCCATCCCATTTTTCATGGTGATTAAGTGAAATACCTGCTGCCATGGTAAAAATAGGAGAATTACTCATACTCAGAATACGGTGCCCAATTTCGGTATGAGTTTGCATCACCTTCCATTCTTCAGAAGTTAACTTACGGGGAGCTTTAAGAATAGAATCAGGGATACCAATCTTGCCAGTATCATGCATAGCTGAAGCTAGTTCCAACCGTTCTGCCATATATGCTGGCCACCCAGCTCTTTCAGCCAAAGCTCGCGCAAAAGCGGACATGCGCCAGATATGAACCCCGGTATCGTTGTCATTATAGTGACCAGCTTCACCTAACATGAATATGGCATCCCGCTGACTTTTTTCAAGCTCCTGTACCCGAACAAGATTCAAATGAGTTTGCACCCGACGAAGGACCACTGCCCCGGAAACAGGTTTCTGAATATAATCCACTGCCCCTACATCAAAACCATAAGCTTCATCCTTAACTTCACTCATGGCAGTAACGAAGATAATAGTGATATCCTTGGTGCGCGGGTCAGCCTTGAGCTTCTCACAAACTTCATATCCGCTTATGTCCGGCATCATAATGTCAAGCAACACCATATCCGGCATATGCTTTGCGGCCGCGTCTAAGGCCCTTGTACCATTGGGAGCAAAGATAAGCTGATAATGTTCCTTTAAAATTTGACGAAGCACCTGAAGATTGTTTGGTTCATCATCAACACATAGGATTTTTTTCATCATAAACTATAACTCCATTTCAATACCTAACTCACTAGCCATAATTTTTACTTTTTCTTTTGCTTTTTCAAAATCAAAAATATCAATATCCCTCTGAATCGAAGATAACTTCCTACTCCCGACATATTTTGCTAGTGAGGACAATACAGGCTCTACGGCATCAGGATTTAATTCATCAAGAACCAGAAGCAACTCTTCCATCAAAAGACGGATCTCATCTGCATTAAAACTCTTTACAACTTCCTTGCTTCCTTTTTCCGGCAGGACCAAATTCCCAATTATGGAAACAACTTCTTTCAAAGAATCATCAAGCCTACCCAATAAGGCTTGAGCTGAGGCACGATCTCCTACCTTAAGATGGCGATCAACTTCCTTGGCTAACTCAGCAACCCGATCAATAGAAAGATTCCCGGCAAGCCCCTTCAAAGCATGTGCGACTCTACGGGCAGGTTCACCGTCTTCAGGATACTCCTCAAGAAGAGTCGCTATCTCCTGTGCATCATCTGCCCTAACTTCAGCAAAATTACATAACGCCTTGGCAAATGCATCAGAATCCCGCCATGTCTTAAGAGCCTTTTCATGATCTATAGAACCATCAACTGGAGTAAAATCAATTTCATCCGGGGACCCCACACCAATAACCCGACTCAAGTTTGGACGCCCCTTCCCTTCAGGAACGGCCTTTTCCATAGAAATAAACAAACTTCTAAAATCAACGGGTTTAGCCTCGACTCCGTCCATACCGGAATCAATGCATTTGACATGATCCTCCCGCATAACACTGGCAGTCAAAGCCAAAACAGGTACATGCTCACCAGACACATGTTCCCTCTTCCTAATCTGCCGGGTAGCCTCAAGACCATCCATCTCCGGCATCATTACATCCATCAAAACCAAATCATACTCATTGGCAAGAAGTTCATCTACGGCCTCCTGCCCATTCTCCACCCATTTCACAACATGTCCCTGCTGCTCGAGACGTAAAATAGCCAAAGAAGCGTTAGCTTCAATATCTTCTGCTAAAAGTATATGGAATAAACGGGGGGAAACATAATCATCAAACAAAGAAAGCCCATCTTCAAAAAGACACTGTCCACCTTCATCTGCTTCAGGCATTCGGACCGTAAAATGAAAAACTGACCCCTTACCCAACTGACTTTCCACCCATATCTCTCCATCCATCATTTCAACAATCTGCTTAGAAATAGTAGTCCCTAACCCAGTACCACCGAACCGGCGAGTTGTGCTCTCATCCGCCTGAGAAAACGAATCAAAAACCTTGGCCACCTGTTTCTCAGTCATACCAATACCTGTGTCGGAAACAAAGAAGTGCAGTATTTCAGGGGCATCCCCCACCTCAACACCAATAGTAATACTGCCATGCTCGGTAAATTTCACGGCATTACCTGCCAAGTTCAAAACAACCTGCCGTAAACGTGTAGGATCACCCATAAATCGAGTTGACAAATTCACATCATAGTCCAGAGCAAGCTTTAAACTCTTCTCATCAGCCCGGTGTTCCAGTGTACGCAAAGCATCAGCCAGAGCATTAGGAAGATGAAAACACACTATTTCCAAAGCAAATTTACCAGACTCCATTTTGGAGACATCCAGGATATCATTAATTATTCCCAACAATGACTTTGCTGAACTTAATATTGTCCCGACATGCCCTGCGGTTTGCGACGAAAGATCGCTATCTTGCATAACAACTTCGGCAAACCCGAGAATAGCATTTATAGGAGTACGAATTTCATGACTCATATTAGCAGTAAATGCGGCTTTGACTCTTGCCCCCTCCTCGGCAGCATCTTTTGCTTTTTCTAACTCTGCAGTACGCTCACGTACTGTTTGCTCAAGTATGCTCCGGTGCTCCCGAAATTCGGTAACATCTTCTTGAATCGAGAGATAATGCTTAATACTGCCGTCTTCCATTCGGATAGGACAAAAATGCTGACGCACCCAAACAAGAGAGCCATCTTGGCGCTTATTCTGCAATTCCCCCTTCCAAGACTCACCTGCCTTAAGCTGTGCCCACATGTTGGAGTAGGCATCTGTCGGTATTTCGGAACTCTCGAACACATTAAAATATTTGCCTTCCAATTCAACAGCGGCATGATAACCATGAATCCGCAAAGAGGCAGGATTAAGATATTCAATACGACCATCGAGATCCATAATAATTACGCCAACCGGACTCTCTTCAACAGCTCGATGCTTCTGACGCAGTCCCTCTTCGGCGGTCTTCAACGCACTAATATCGGTAAGAATACCTATAAACCTAACTCGTTGCTGGAATTCCATCTTACCTATGGCCAAATGAAGTGGGAACAAACTGCCATCCTTACGCTGACCTTCCACTTCACGCCCAACTCCTATAACTCGTCTTTCTCCGGTATCCAAATGACGCTTTATAAAAGAGTTATGCCGAGAAGCAATATTGGGGGGCATAAGAATCTTGACATTTTGCCCAACAACCTCATCTTTCGAATAACCAAATAGCTGAGAAGCTACAGTATTGAACTGAACAACCTGTCCGTCATCTTCAATAACAATTATCCCACTAGGAGAAGTTGCAATCATCGCCTCGTTAGCACGGATTTCATCTTCCAACTTACTGATGACTGGATTGACTAAACGTAGAAAACGCCAAGCTCCCCAGCCAATAAGCACTCCGGCCAAAATCACAATACCAAGAGAGGTCTGCCAAATCGGACGCACCATCTCCCGCAGGTCTACCTTGGCAACAAAACCAAATCTATTTCCCCCAATATTGACGGGGGTGTAGGCCGCCACAACAAGAACCCCACGATAATCTTCCCCGGTTAATGTACCTGTCTTACCCGAAAGGGCTAATCGCATGGGTTCAGCCAGTTGACTGTCAATAGCTACAGCAAATTCTTTGACATTAAGTCGGTAACGATCACTTCCCAATAATTCGCCAGTCATGTCACGCGCATGCCGCGCCATCAAAAAAACAATCTTTCCTCCCCGCTGCTCTCCCAAAACAAGCTCACTACTCCCCAAAAAATGGGCTCGACTTAAGGCATCAAAAATTTGGCTCAACGTCGCAGAAACGTTTCCCCCGGTATGCGCATCCTTGCTATGCTCCATGTCAAAACGGCCGACAGCTTCAATCAACTCTTTCTGACTGATTAATTTCTCCAAAAGTTGATTACTCTGGCCACGATACGTATTCCAACCATAACTAAACAATGTAATGGTCGACACAACAGTCACAATCCCAACCATAATCATAATCAGCAGTCGGCCCCTTGACTTCATCTCATTGATATTTCTCATAAAACACACACAGATATATCTGATTCGATCACAACAAACACCTCATCTATAACCATTATAGCCTATATTAAAATTGAACGCATTCAAAAATTAATTCTTTGTTATGAGAATTATCTATTGACAACTGCGGGAAGCTTTTTTAGCACTGGTTCCTCACTGGAGGGCGGATAGCTCAGTTGGGAGAGCATCGGCCTTACAAGCCGAGGGTCACAGGTTCGAGCCCTGTTCCGCCTACCACCTCAGAATTTAAACGTTGCTTAACACGTTTAATATATATGCGGAGCCGTAGTTAAGCTGGTTATAACGCCGGCCTGTCACGCCGGAGGCCGCGAGTTCGAGTCTCGTCGGCTCCGCCACTTTTCGCGGAGAAGCCATCAATCTTAAGATTGGTGGCTTTTTCTGTTTTAATTCCCTTGATTCAATAATTGACTATTCATCATTGATATATATTTCTTGATTCATAGAGTTCTGTTCCGCAAAAGCAACAGGCCACGCTTATTAAAAGCTTCATTTAAACAGACTTTTTTAAAGAGCAGCAAAATGTATAAAATAATTATAACCTTACTGGCAGTTTTAATTTTATCTGCAACTTCAATTCAAGCTCAGGCTGGCGAGAAAAAAAACGACAAAGACCTAACCGTCAAAGAAGAATGCGCCACTGAAAATTTAGATGCTAAAACCAGATTAGATACACTGGCAAAACCTTACGATGATGTTGAGATCTCAAATGGAATAAGTGCAGGATTTATTTCTGAACGCGAAGACACCATGATAGAAAACAGGCATAGAACTCCGGCCAAAGAGAAAGGCCGTGAAGTTGGGGTCGGTATAAGTCTCAGCTTCTAGATGCTGCATCCCTTGTTACCTCAATTCGCAACTTGATAAATAAGGTGATAATAGCTACTGATCCCTTGCGACTGTTAATCATAATGCCGGCAACATATCGGCACCTGCAACCCCCTCCTCAAGAGGGATAAACAAAGAGTTAAAACATAATGGAAAATTTACCTAATTGCCCGCAGTGTAATTCTGAATATGTATATTCCGATGGAACCGCCCTTATCTGCCCTGAATGCAACCATGAATTTCAGGCTGAAGACGTTGCGGAAAAAGTTTATAAAGACGCAAACGGTAACGTCCTCGTAGACGGTGATACTGTCATCGTTATTCAGGACCTGAAAGTTAAAGGCGCATCTTCTTCCATCAAAAAAGGAACCAAAGTCAAAAACATCCGTCTGGTTGAACCTGAAGACGGTGTACATGACATTTCCTGTAAAATTCCCGGTTTCGGCGCAATGATGCTGAAGACATCCATTGTAAAAAAAGGATAGTAAACCGGAATATATTTACTGTTTTTTTTACAGTTTAATGTTCACGTAAAGGCTGCATCATTTGGTGCAGCCTTTTTTTGTTCCCTCAACTGTACTGAATGAGCATTCAGGCCACAATTGTCGCTTTTTCTTTACATTCCCACCAAAATTAATGTTATATATTAAGCTAAGCTTAGCCTCAGGTTGTCGCACTACAACCACTAAAAGCAATAAGCTTTTCAGGAATATAACTGTCATCTTCATCGAGGGAGGAATTGCATGAATTTCAAGGACTGGAGCCTAAAAAACAAAATTATCATACCCACTTTCTGCGTTGTGGCTATTATCCTTACCGCCAGCACATGGGTGATGACTGATCAGGCCAGAAGCTTAGCTGTGCAGCAGGCCAGTAAAGGCGCTGACACAGAGGCAAAAGGATACGGTAATGAAATTTCCGAAACACTGGGAAAAGCTCTTACCGTAACCCGAACTCTGGCCGCCATGTTTGAAGAAGGCGCGAACTATAAAGTCATCCCTGACCGTGAATTCCTCGACTCCGTACTCATACACACCCTGAAAAAGCACCCCGGCCTTTCCGGCGCATGGTGCACATTTCCCGCCAAAACCAGCTACGATAACCGGGAAGAAGAATACCGCGATAAATACAAAGGAGCATACCGTAACTGGTACTACCGTGACGGAGGCTCCATATCCGCTTCATATGTGGGAGAAGAAAACCTTGAAGGGCAAGCATGGTTTGAAAACCCCATGTCCGGTAATGTGGAAACCCTTTCTGAACCATATCCGTGGGAAGTGGCCGGAAAGACTTTCTGGCTTTGTTCCACCGGATACCCGGTAAAGAGAAATGGACGTAACATAGGTATTGTCGGTGTAGACTTTTACCTTAACGACCTTCTCGATACGGTGCTTAAAATCAAACCTTTTGAAACCGGCTATGCATTCCTGGTCACAAATAAGGGAACCATAGTTGCTCACCCCGATTCGGAGCTGCAGGCTAAAAACATAACCGACATTCTCAAAGGTGAACAACAAAGCAAAATTCTGGATGCAATCAACAACGGTAGAGCCTATTCCTATGTCGCAGAATCAAACTCAGGCAAGATGGAATACATAACCTATGCTCCGATCAAAGTAGGTAAGACTTCTTTCCCATGGTCCATCGCACTGGTTATCCCCATGGACAAGGTTGAGGCACAGGCAAATGCCATTGCCAAGAACAGTATCATGGTCAGTGTTCTGGCCATTCTTATTCTGCTGGCTATTCTCTTTGTACTGGCCGGAGTTATCAGTAAGCCGATCCTCAAGACCGCAGGGTACACTAACAAAGTATCTGAAGGCGATCTCGATGCCGCGCTGGAAATCAACCAGAAAGACGAAATCGGACGTATGGCTGATTCACTGCGGACCATGGTCGGAGAACTCAAGAAGACCATCCTTAAAGCAGAAGATGAAACCCGCAAAGCGGAAGAAGAATCTGCAAAAGCTCGCGAAGCAACAGCTGAAGCGGAAAAAGCCCGGGCCAAAGCGGATATGGCCCGCACCGAAGGGCTCCATCACGCAGCTGACAGAGTTGAACAGGTCCTTGAGCGGGTAGTTTCCGCTTCCGAACAGATGTCCGTACAGTCTAATGAAATGCTGCAAGGTTCTGAAATCCAAAGTGACCGCATTTCATCCACTGCAACAGCTATGGAAGAAATGAATGCGACAGTGCTGGAGATCGCCCGTAACGCCAGTGATGCGGCTGAAGCAAGTAATGATGCGCAGATAAAGGCAAAAGACGGTGCTTCAGTTGTTGAGAAATCCAAGAGAGCACTGACCCAGACTGTAACCGAGGTTAACAACCTCAAAGACAACATGGAAGAACTTGGCAAACAGGCCAAGGGAACCGAGACCATTGTCGGTGTAATTACCGATATTGCCGACCAGACCAACCTGCTGGCTCTCAACGCTGCAATTGAAGCGGCCCGTGCCGGCGAGGCCGGACGAGGTTTCGCGGTCGTTGCAGATGAAGTCCGTAAACTGGCTGAAAAAACAATGACCGCCACTGGAGAAGTTTCCACTTCCATTAACGCTATTCAACGTGTAGCCGGGGAAAACATCCGCTCTATGGAAACAGTCTACACCCGCATTGAGGAAGCAAATGAATTCTCGGAAAGCTCCGGCGGAGTCTTAAAGGAAATCGTAACCGGAGCAGAAGAAAGTGCGGTCCAGATTCAAAGCATCGCAACAGCTGCTGAAGAGCAGTCCGCAACATCTGAAGAAATTAACAGCTCCATAGAAGAAATCAGCCGTATCACTGCTGAAACAGCGAATGGAGCCCGTGAATTCGCTTTGGCTCTTGAGTCGCTGGCCGAACAGGTATCTGAAATGCAAAAAATCGTGGAAGACCTGAAAGACGAATAGAAAAAGACTGCCATAATAAGAACAAAAGGCCGTATCAACTGATACGGCCTTTCTTTTTGATTCGACTCTGATTTTGATAATTAAATCTTTTTTACAATTCTTTCGTTTCCCCCTTTACATTTTCTTAAAGATTGCCGAAACAACCCCTGTATAACTGAATAAGACACTGTAATTACTGAATAAAAACACGACAAGATTGTCCTAAACACGCCGACAATGTCGCAAAGAAAGGGGGATTTTTAATGAGTTTCAAAAACTGGAGTCTGAAGACTAAAATTATTTTGCCAACGTTCTGCATTGTGGCACTCATTCTTGCCACAAGCACATTGGTCATGACCAATCAGGCCAAGAAAATGGCTGTGAAACAGGCAAGCGAAGCTGCTGATCATATTGCCAAGGGATTCGGTAATGAAATTTCCGAAACAATGGGTAAAGCCCTGACCGTAACAAGAGCACTGGGCATCATGTTTGAAGAAGGTGCCAACTACAGTGTGATCCCGGACCGCGAGTATCTCGACTCAGTACTGGTTGGCGTTCTTGAACGGCATCCCGGTCTTGCCGGATCATGGTGTGCCTTCCCCCCTGATGTTTATGACGGACGGGAAGACGACTACATGGGCAAATACAAAGGAGCCTACCGTAACTGGTACCATCGCGATAACGGACAGATTGCGGAACTATTTGTTGGCAATAAAGACGTTTCCAACGTGGGTTGGTTTCAAAATCCCATGTCCGGCAATGTGGAAACAATTACTGAACCTTACCCTTGGACAGTTAAAGGTAAAACATACTGGGTCTCTTCCACCGGGATTCCGGTTAAAAAGAATGGGCAAAACATCGGGGTCGTTGGTGTAGATTTTTATTTAAATGACCTTCAGGATACCATTCTTAAAATCAAACCTCTTGAGACCGGATATGCATATCTTGTAACCAACAAAGGTAACATTGTAGCCCACCCGGATTCCGAATTGCAGGCAAAAAACCTTGGCGATGTGATCGACTACGAGCACAAAAGGGAAACCCTTAATGCCATCGAAAGAGGTAGAGCTTACTCTTACGTAACCGAATCCGAAAACGGGGAAAGACAATACATCACCTATGCTCCTATCAAAGTAGGTAAGACTTCTTTCCCATGGTCCATTGCACTTGTTATCCCCATGGACAAAGTTGAAGCACAGGCCAATGCCATAGCCCAGAACAGCCTGATCATCAGCGGTATAGCTATCGCCATCCTGCTGGCAGTCCTTTTCATGCTTGCCAGTGTGATCAGTAAACCGATCATCAGAACCGCTGCATACACTGCCAAAGTTGCTGACGGTGATCTCGATGCCGAGCTCAACATTGATCAGAAAGATGAAATCGGACACATGGCAGATTCCCTGCGGGCAATGGTAGTTGAGCTCAAGAACACCATTCTCAAGGCGGAAGACGAAACGCGCAAAGCCGAGGATGAATCCGCCAAGGCACGTGAAGCAACTGCCGAAGCTGAAAAGGCACGCGCCAAAGCGGACATTGCCCGCACCGATGGCCTGCGCCATGCAGCAGAACGGGTTGAACTCATCCTTGAACGGGTAGTTTCCGCTTCCGAACAGATGTCTGTACAATCCAATCAATTGCTTAACGGAGCAGAAATCCAGAGCGACCGCATCACCTCCACCGCCACAGCAATGGAAGAGATGAATGCCACAGTACTGGAAATCGCCCGCAACGCAGCAGACGCAGCCGGGGAAAGCACCGAGTCACAGGAAAAAGCCCGAAATGGAGCTGAAGTCGTGGATAAATCCAAGACTGCTCTGGGGCAGACTGTTTCCGAGGTTAACAACCTCAAGGTAAACATGGAAGAGCTGGATAAGCAGGCCAAAGGAACCGAAGCAATTATCGGAGTGATCACCGACATTGCCGACCAGACCAACCTGCTGGCCCTTAACGCCGCCATTGAAGCGGCCCGTGCAGGTGAAGCCGGACGCGGATTTGCAGTAGTAGCCGATGAAGTCCGCAAGCTGGCAGAAAAAACCATGACTGCCACCGGAGAGGTTTCTGATTCCATCAATGCCATCCAGCGCGTTGCCGGTGAGAATATCCGTTCAATGGGAACTGTTTATCAGCATATTGAAGAAGCCAATGATTTCTCGGAAAAATCCGGCTCTGTTTTGCAAGAAATTGTATGCGGAGCAGAAGAAAGCGCGGTCCAGATTCAAAGCATTGCCACCGCAGCTGAAGAACAATCAGCCACCTCCGAAGAAATTAACGGATCGATTGAAGAGATCAGCAGAATCACTGCCGAAACAACAGACAGTGCGCGGGAATTCAGCACAGCACTTGAATCCCTTGCCGTACAGGTCTCTGAAATGCAGAAAATTGTGGAAGACTTGAAAGCTGAGTAAGAAACAGACAAATCAAAAGAAACGGCCCGGAATGCAATATTCCGGGCCGTTTTTCGTTAATACTCTTCATAGTACGCCGGATGTTGATCCTTGCGCCTGCCATCGGGTCTATCAAATGCACTGATGGTTGCCATATCGTCAGCTGACAATTCAAAATCAAAGATATTAATATTTTCGAGCTGCCGTGCCGGAGATGTGGCCTTTGGAATGGGGACAGCCCCCAATTGCACGTGCCAGCGCAGGATCACCTGTGCCGCGCTTTTTTCATACTTATCACCGATAGCCTTAATTACAGCTTCCTGCATTGCAGAACTGTCGCGTCCAAGCGGACTCCACGACTGGGTGATAATCCCATGCTGCTCATGCCAGTCGCGCTGTTCCTGCTGGATAAAATAAGGATACAGCTCAACTTGGTTCACAGCCGGAACCACCCCGGTTTCATCCATAAGCCGCTGCATATGTTCAGGCAGAAAATTGCTGCAACCGATTGAACGGACAAGCCCACGTTTACGTGCTTCAATAAGCGCCTGCCATGCTTCCACGTACAAATCCTGACTGGGATTGGGCCAATGGATAAGATAGAAATCGTAATAGTCCAAACCTGCACGATACAAAGACTCTTCTACAGAATATAGAGCTTCATTGTAGCGATGACGCAAACCGGGAACCTTGGAGGTCACCAACAAATCTTCACGGGCAACCCCGCTGCGGCGGATGGCTTCGCCAACTGCACCTTCATTTTCATACTTAAAAGCGGAATCAAGCAGGCGGTATCCGCTGCGGATGGCATTGACCATAGTCTCGACCCCGGCGGAGCCATTGAGTTTGTAAGTACCGAATCCCAGTGCAGGAATTGAATTACCATCATTCATCTTCAGTTCAGGTACGAAAAAATCACTCATATACTTCTCCAGCTTCTATCTTTCATCACCGAGAATTAATTGCTCGGGCACCCAGAGATAAACTTCAAAATCAATCTGCCCATCAAAATCGAATTCAACACCTTCGCGTTCCAATAATTCACGCTGCCTTTCATAACCTTGCCCTTTTTTCAGGGAGATGCGCCCTTCACGGTTTACCACCCGCTGCCAAGGAAGATTTTCCTTTTTCCCGCTGCTATGCAGAATGCGCACAATCTGCCTTGCTGCACGGGGATTACCTGCCAAAGCCGCAATCTTACCGTAAGAACAAACCTTTCCTTCCGGAATGGCCTTGATAACTTCGATCGCCTTTTCAGTAAAAACAGTCCTGCCCATTCTAGCTACCTTCAGACTCCAATTAGATACAAAATGCATTTTCCACGCAAGATATACATGTTATATTTTTTCAGCTGAAACCGTTTAACAAACGTGAGTTTGCAATGATTGAAATTTTCAGAAGAGCGTCCGCACTTTTCCTGCTTTGTCTGGGCGGATACCTCATGCTCTGGCCGGGAGGCAAACTGCTGATTGTCAGTCCCTACGAAGGGACCGTCATTAAAGGACCAAAAATAACCGTCACTGATCCGGACTGGTTTGAACTGGCAAAATCCATGACTAACCCTGAAGACACGCCGCAACTGGAAGAAAGATCGTACGGTTCCAAGCACAAACAATATATATTCAAACCTGACGAACCGCCCTTCAATGAAATATCCCATTACCCCGAACAAGCCGTTTTTGTCTCCATAGGCAACGGTCAAAAATGGCTGCGCATCTACGCCAGTCATGCCGGAGATATCTACAGTCTGCCGGAGCAATTCAAGCATCCTTATTTCTATCATGGACCGGGGTTAATAATGATTGGCTTAGCCATCTACTTCTTTATTCCACAGCGCCAATATGAAACTGACGAAATTCACTATCCACGCGGAGCCACGGTAATAGGCCCTGATATTATGGGATTGATCCTTACTCCCATGTTCTTCCTGCTGCCCTTCCCCATTGTATGGGAAATGGATGCCGGAGGAAGCGTCTTAAGCATATCCAAGGGCTGGATCTGGTTGACCGGAGCCATGTGGCTGATGGCCGCCATCTGGTCGGTACTCCTGCTCACCGCCCTGAAATACAGTGATCTCTGCTACAGAATTACCGATCAGGGACTCCATGTTATCAAAATGGGAAAAGATGAACTCATCAAATGGGATGAAATTGAATACTTCAGAAATTATAGAACCCGGCTCAGCGGCAAACTATCCAGCCTGCTGTTAATCTTCGGAACTACCATGCAAGCGGTTGCTACCGGCCTCATGCTCCGCCATCAGGAAGAATGGGGAATCCGAATACACCCCCGTAATGGAAAGGAAATCAAGATCATGGGTAATGCCTTAGATCGGTTCGATGACATTGTCCAAGGCTTGAAAGATCATGGTGTTAAAAGAAAAAACAACAAGTAACCAAAGAGAGCAATATTTTACAAGACCGCCGGCCGCATGCTGTCTAGCTTGTTTTCCATTAACGTTTATGCAACTCTTCCGGTCAAGCGGTGCGATCTATGAACAAAGGGATAATCAGATATCTTCGCCCCGAATCAATTGAGGGCCTCGAAATTCAGGAAGTCATTAATTCCAACCACTCCTTCCCGAACCATACCCACGGATTCCATTCAGTAGGGGTTATGGAGGCAGGCGGTTGCTATTGCCGCCAGCCGGGTTCAGGCAGTTCCTTTGTGCGTGGAGGAGAAATCGCCCTCTTCAATCCCGGACTTGTCCATTCCGGCGTAATTACCGACTCCGATACAAGGCTCACTTACCGTGTATTCAGTTTTGACAACCGGTTATTTGAAAAAGCCCTGCGCGACCTGAACGAAGTAGAAGGATTGCCGGAATTCAGATCTGTTGTGACCGAAGATAAGTTGACTACCGGAACCCTGACCGAACTCAACTACGCAGCATCAACAGTAAAAAGCAGGCTGGCCTTGGATACCGCTCTTGCCCGTGCTGCGGCGGCCCTTTTGACACGTCACTGCGATGCGCAATCCAAGGTACCGCAAACGAAAGAACCCGTAGCCGTAAAGAAAGCCCGCGAATACCTCAACGAGAACCTCTCGGAAAAGGTTTCACTTGAAGAACTTTCGCAGGCCACCGGACTTTCCCGCTACCATCTGCTGCGGGTATTCAGAAAAACAACAGGACTTCCGCCCCACAGTTATCACTTGCAGTTACGCATTGAACACGCCAAAAGGCTGCTGCGCTCAGGAATGTCCTTTGCCGAAACAGCCCTGCAAAGCGGTTTCTCAGATCAGAGCCACTTCACCAACACTTTTCGTCGATATACGGGCGCAACTCCCTCGCAATACACGAATATTTAATCTCCGCGTATATAAAGGGCATATTTACGATCACTCTCAAGAATATGCCCAACCAACCAATTATTCAAATATTCCAGCATATCCTGAAAAGGCACGTATTTAGTAAAGACAGCTTCTTTATAATCTTCTAATTGCTGGATAAATCCTTCATGCTCTTTAATATGCTCATCAAGATGAAGATAGCCGTTATCGCGCATAAGCTTCTCTTCATCTTGAAAATGTTCCTGCGCGTATTTCTCCATACGACTCAAGCATGTACAAGCCGCACTCTCTTTATCTCCGGGACCGGCTTCAGCCAGATCATTAAGCATCTGTATCAAGAATTTATGTTGCTTATCTATATGCTCATTTTCAAGGCTATATTTATCTTTCCATTCAACAAAAACCATATGCATAGCCTCCTTTTTGCTACAAGAGAACACCTACACATTCAAATCATCATTTCCATTATTTTTTCACCATTACCCATGAGCAATTTTTTCCAAGACCGGAATTATACAAGCAGCTACTTTCTCTTTAAGGAGACAACTATGAGTACAAGCAAGTCGAACACAACTATAATTCCAGTATTTTCTATATTGGCAGCAGTTCTGCTCTGGGGAAGTTCTTTTGCAGCAATGAAACATCTTGTGGGAAATTTAAATCCATGGGCAGTGATGTGGATGCGCACAGGGATTGCCACCCTCGCACTTACACCATTCATTTCGCGTCTGGCAGCCCCGGTCAAGAAAGGGAAGGATAGATTTGCACTCGCCATTATGGCTCTATTCATGCCCTGCCTTTATTTTCTTTCAGAATCTTATGCCCTGACTTTCACAACCGCGACACAGGCCGGATTGATATCAGCCTCTCTACCGTTGATGGTTTCAGCGGGAGCCGGATTCTTTTTCAAAGAAAAAACAACCCTTGCCGGATGGCTTGGGCTGGCTCTCTCCATGCTCGGAGTTGCTGTATTGACTTTAAGCGGAAGTCCCTCCGGTAATGGATCCAACCCGGCACTTGGCAATATGCTGGAACTTCTCGCCATGATCTGCGCTGCAGGGTATATGCTGTTGGTCAAAAGACTCTCCGCCAGCTACGGCCCGTGGACTTTGACCGCAGTCCAAAACAGTGCCGGATGCATCTTTTTTCTACCCGGAATGTACCTGCTAATCCGGGACGGTCTCGGACCGGACCCGCTGAATGTCATTTTGATAGCCGGATATCTTGGGGCTTTCGTCACCCTTGGAGCCTTTGGGCTTTATAATGTAGGAATGAGCCGCCTGCCTGCGGGGAAAGCCTCAGCTTTCATCAACCTTGTACCGGCCATAGCTGCTTTCTTCGGATGGTTCCTATTGGGTGAAACCCTTAACTTCACACAAATGCTGGCCTCATTAGTAATCTTCGCCGGAGTAGGGCTTGCCCAAAGCGGGGGGAGAATCAATTGGAAATCCCTTATAGTTTTTACTCCCGGCTCACTTTTAAAACAAAAGAATTGATCTGATCATCGTCAATACATTTTCAACCCCGGCAAATTTTTAAATTTGCCGGGGTTTCTTCAATGATAAGACATATCCTGAACTTGTGGAAATAACCTTTTATAAATTACACTTTTATATTAAGTTATGTTTTATAGAAGATATTCTAGTAAAAAAGATCTTCCTTACAGGCATGTTCATTGCTGAGATTCATCGCTTTCATTACTCCGGGGTAATTATGAAAACAGTTTTTGTCACAATTTTATTCTTATTATTTACAATCGGAACCGCTTTGGCAGACCAGCCTGTAGTAGGTTTCGTTACCGGAGCTTCTGGTCTTGGCGACCTTTCATTTAATGACATGTCTTATGGTGGAATCCGCAGAGCTCAGCAGGAGTTTAATTTCAAATTAATCATTCTTGAGCCGGAAGTAGACGGCGAATCCAGAATAGAAGATTTCACGAACCTCATAGAACAGTCTGACATCCTGATCCTTGTGGGAGCGCAACATGCGGAGCTGGTAAAAAAGACAGCCCCGAAATATCCGAACAAAAAATTCATCATCAGCGAAGTTCCTTTAGCTGGAATGGAAAACGTTTCCTCGGTCTTCTTCGAGCAGGGAGAAGGCTCCTTTCTGGCCGGAGCTTTAGCTGCACTGACCAGCAAGACCGGCAAAATCGGATTCATCGGTGCAACCCCGGTTCCACCGGTCCAAAAATTTGAACAAGGCTATGTGGACGGGGCAAAGTACGCTGTCCCAGATATTAAAGTTGAAGTGGCCTACCTGACTCCGCTGGGCGACTTTTCCGGATTCAATGCTCCTGCCAAGGGCTACAATGTTGCCATGGGTCAGTACAGAACCGGAGCGGACGTTGTTTTCACTGTTGCCGGACTTACCGGAAACGGTATAATTGAAGCAGCCAGACGCAGTGGAAGATATGCCATCGGTGTTGATTCGGATCAGGATTCACTGGCTAAAGGCTTTGTTTTGACCAGTATGATTAAAAAGCTTGATGTCGCGGCCTACAATGAATTGAAGGCAGTTATGCTGGGAGAGTTCAAATCCGGTCCCACAAGCTACGGCTTAAAGCAAAATGGAGTGGGACTGAGTGAAATGAAATACACTCGAGACAAAATCCCCAATTCTGTACTGAAAACAATCGACGATATCAGAAACAAAATCATAAACGGCGAGATCAAGGTTCAATACCGGGAAAATCTCAAATAAAAGACTGCGGTCCATACTAAAATCAACTAAAAGCATGACTATTGTACTGGAATGAAGGACAGCTTACGGTTCAAAATATCAATAGGCACCGGCCTTATCCTGCTGCTCTTCTTTTTTATGCTGGGCTATTATATTGTCGACTCCCAAAAAAGACTGCTTGAAGACAGCCTCTTTGAACACGGGAACCGGATAGCCTCCCTTGCAGCACGTTCCTGCGCTGAATATCTGCCCCGTTTCAGCTTCTTCCTCATAGAAGACCTTGCCCTTTCCATTGAACAATCTCCACAGGTTGCTTTCTGCGAAATATACAACCGTGAAGGCAATCCCATCCTTCAGTCTGGTAACATTGTATCCAAGTCCCACATATCAAAAAACACCCCTTCATATGGAGATGACGTACTAATCGTATCCAAGCCGATTATAAACGGACAGGAGCATATAGGAAGAGTTGAAATAGGCATGAAGCTGGATCAGGTAAGGGATGAAATCCGTGAAAACACAATCAGCCTGACCATTCTCTTCACAGCTTGTATGCTTTGCACCATTATTGCGCTGGATGCTTTTTTTCAACGCATCCTGATCTCTCCGCTCCGAATGCTGGCCAATAACACCAGGAAGATTGCCCGCCGTAAATTTGTCACTGTAGATGTCGGTTCCCGCATGGATGAAATCGGGATACTGGCTCTTAACTTCAACCACATGAGCCGCAATCTGGAGAGCCTATACAAAAATCTGGAAGTAAACGTTCAAGAACGCACTCATGAGCTTGAATCCGCCAACCAACTGTTGGTCAAAGCCATTGCCAAATCTGAAGCAATGGCAGTTGAAGCAGCTAAAGGAACCCGGGCCAAGTCCCAGTTTCTGGCAGCCATGAGCCATGAGATACGCACCCCGATGAACGCAATTCTCGGCATGGCAGAAATTCTTGCCGACTCACATCTGGATGATGAACAACGAAGATTTGTGGAAATCCTACAGGAATCAGGGGAATCCCTGCTTCATTTAATCAACGAAATTCTCGACCTTAGCAAAATTGAAGCCGGTGAAGTTGCTTTTGAAAAACGAGACCTCAACCTTGACAGGATCATCGGTAAGGCCTTCAAAGTTACCGCACATGCAGGACATGGCAAAGGTCTGGAGTTGGCGTACAACATCAACAGAGATGTCCCGGTACAGCTCATGGGCGACCCTTCAAGACTGCAACAGATTTTTGTCAATCTCATAGGCAACGCCATCAAATTTACGGAAAGAGGCTTCGTTGTCGTGGAGACCTCTCTTGTTCAGCCGGATATGGCTGACAACGGCGGGTCGCTGAAAATCCATTTTGCAGTCAAGGATAGCGGTATCGGTATAGAGGATGACAAACTGGACTCTATCTTTGACCGCTTCACACAAGCCGATTCCTCTACAACCCGCAAATACGGCGGAACCGGACTCGGCCTTTCCATCTGCAAATCACTGTGCGAAGCAATGGGTGGAAAAATCTGGCTTGAAAGCCGTAAGGGTTTCGGAACCACCGTGCATATGGAACTCCCCTTTGAAAAAGACCCCCGGGTTTCCATCTCCAATTCCCCTCTACGCGGCAAATCTATCTTGATTATCAACGATCAGGATTACTCACGTCAGGCACTTGCAATTCGGATAAGCACAAGGACCAAACGGATAAGCAAGGCGCAGAGCATGGAGGAAGGGCGCAGTTTTATTGAAAACAGCCGAAAGTCAAACACTCCGTACGACCTTATCATTGTCCGTGGTAACATCCACGGTTGGAAACGTCAGCGGACTCTGGATGAGTTACGCGCGATGAATGTTGATGAAGAAAAAATTATCCTGATCACCACAGTCGGACAGGATTATATTAAGGAGTTCCACGGAAGTGTTCTGCTGGCCCCGCTGGACATGCACTCCCTTGAAAATGCGGCCAAGAAAGCCCTTAGCAAAACAAATCAGCAACAGCAGCCGATCCCGATTCAGCCTCCGGGTAGAATTCGTCCTCTCGACATTCTACTGGTGGAAGACAACAAGGCCAACTGCATGTTGATCCAGCTATTCTTTAAAGATATGCCCCATAACCTCAGAATAGCCCATAATGGTGAAGAAGGTTTCGGGCAGGCCAGTACACATAGCTTTGACCTGATATTCATGGACATTGAAATGCCGATCATGGACGGCTATGAGTGCACCAGAAAAATAAGGGACTGGGAAAACCGCGCCGAGCGAAAGCCGAGCATAATTGTTGCCCTTACCGCCCACGCCCTTACTGAAGCGAAACACAAGATACTGGAAGCAGGCTGCGACTCTTTCCTGACTAAGCCAGTATCCAAGGATAAAATCATAAGCACCATTAATGAGCTGTGCAGCCCGTATTTCAGATAATTTACAGGTCATCAGCCTCAGATCATCTATTGGAAACCATAGCGTACAACCTTAGTGCAATGATTCCTTTTTTGAGAATAGCAGCCCTAAGCTTTAAAACTCCCCCAAAGCACACCATAAAAAACAGCCCCGAAACCAAGTAAAAACTCAGCTTCGGGGCCTTAAAAACAGAAAGGCCGCGTCCTCAGACGCGGCTTTGAAAACTGCTGACAATTCAGATTCAAGAGAGTCGGATTAGCGACCTTTCTGGTTCGGAATTATTATTCCTGTGAGGTCCGTTTTAGTTGATAACGGATATTTTCTGGGCTTCGATTCCGGCGAAGACGAGGTCCTGCTCGACCCTGCCTTCAATCTCGATCTCAGCATTAACGTCAGCAGGGAGGGATCCTGCTTTCGGGCTGAGGTCGATGATGATTTCACCGGTCTTGTCCTGAAATACGTATTTATTGTCGTTGATCTTTCTTACAATGTGTCCTTTTACAACAGCTTTGGTGTCAGCACCGGACACACGAGCTTCAGCAACGGTGGTTACGTCTTTGGATTTGAAATCCAGAGTTTCGGATGTTGCTGCAGCAGCCACGATCACCAGGAGTAAAAGAAAAAGTACGCTCATTTTTTTCATCTCTTATTACCCGTCCCACCTTGGAGGTGGAAGTTAAAGATTTGAAACCTTATTTATGAAAATTATTTTTTAACCTTTATGAAAACGTCCGGGAATTTTGTCCGGCCATTTTTTCTAAGAGGACCTGTTCTTGATCCGTTGATCAAGTAATAGACCTCTCAGTTTGATTATGCAATCAAAAAAATAAGCTATTTGTGAAATTTTGTACAAAACACCCCTTAACCCTTCATATTGTTTATAGATATTTTTTTCACAACCACTTTTTTGACATATGCATAACTATTTCAAGTTCGTAACACTATTTTTTACCCTCAATTCAACACTGAATCAGGGTTCAACTCAGTCTATAACCCGTCACCACAGTAGGATATACTCAGTTATTTTCCCATAAGC
The DNA here is from genome assembly GCF_000023445.1 of Maridesulfovibrio salexigens DSM 2638. GTDB lineage: Bacteria > Desulfobacterota > Desulfovibrionia > Desulfovibrionales > Desulfovibrionaceae > Maridesulfovibrio > Maridesulfovibrio salexigens. The sequence continues at coordinate 3,644,716 of NC_012881.1, forward strand.
CTGAAAAACGCTATTTTCATTCTTGAAAATAACTTATAGGGCGAATAAAAGTCGAACATTTACACTCAAGACAGTTTACAATTCTAAATGAACGGCAAATAACTTATTTCTTCACATTTAAACCTATTTGCAGTATCTCCACTCTTCCATTACAAATACTGATAACTAAACTTTGTCTAAAAAAATGGACTTAAAGCTGATGAGCGACGAAAAACTTCTCGACATAGTCTATGCTGACCGCAAAATAGTGGTAGTCAACAAACCAAGTGGACTTCTTTCCGTTCCCGGTCGTGGCCCTGAGAATCAGGATTGCGTTGTTACCCGTGTTCAGAAAATGTTCCCGGAATGCCGCAAATTCCCTGCTGTGCACCGTCTGGATATGGACACATCCGGATTGCTGGTTCTGGGATTGACCGCACGGGCAGTGCGAGAGCTGATGGAACAGTTCCAGAAAAGGCAAGTAAAAAAGAGATATGAAGCCTTATTGGAAGGCATTGTTAAGGAAGACAGCGGAGTTATTGAAATGGCTTTCCGCCTTGATCCCTACAACCGTCCTTATCAGGTCTACGACCCGATTCACGGTAAACTGGGCATCACTCACTGGCGCAAGCTGGGAGTTGAAAATGGTATGACTCGCGTGGAATTCACTCCGCTGACAGGACGGACTCATCAATTGAGAGTTCATTCCGCACATCCGCAAGGACTCGGCTGCCCCATCGTAGGTGACAGACTTTACGGCTCCGGAACTGAACCCGGACAGCTCAAGCTGCATGCCGGATACTTATGTTTCGAGCATCCCAAGACCAAAGAAAAAATGGAATTTGAAATCGCTCCATTGTTTTAGGAGCCAGAAAGATTTTAAGAAGTACATAATATAAAAGCGGCTACCGGATTTTCCGGTAGCCGCTTCCATCTTAGAATCCATACAGGATCACCGGACCGCCCGGATCTCCCATTCTTTAAGACTTTATATTATCCCATGGGGCTGTTCTCTACGACATTCCAGATACCGCAGGGGCACACATTGGCACAGAAACCGCAGCCAATACATTTTTCAGAATCGCAAACCATCTCAAAATCCTTGCCTTCCCCGCCCTTACGGGAAATCGCCGCCTGCGGGCAGACGGTTTCACAAAGACCGCAATCACGGCAGGAACCGCAGGAAGAACACTCCTGAGCACATTCCTGAACATCTTTAAAGTGGGTCAGACGCGGATCAAAGTATTCAAGGGTCATGCGGCTGTAATCGATAACGTCTTTAGGCTCAGCGTGAGGACGCTTGCCGGTAAAGATTTCATCGAGAGTCTCAGCTGTCTCACGACCGTGACCGATAGCGTGGGTCAGCAGGCCGGGACGAACAGCATCACCGATGGCGTAAACACCGGGCTCGGTGGTCTGGTAATCTTCGTTGACTACAATGTGACCACGGTCAAGAGCGATGGTATCAGGCAGGAATTCAATATCCGGGGTATCACCGATGGACATGATCACAGTATCAGCCGGAAGCACTTCGCCGGATTTAAGAACCACGCCTTCCTCGGTAACTTCCTTAGTGAAACAGGGATAACGGAATTTAGCACCTACGTGCTCTGCTTCTTCACGTTCTTTACCGAAAGCGGCGGGCTTCTGAATATCAATGAGCAGAATGTCTTTGGCGCCAAGGCGGGCACATTCAGTAGCAACGTCACAACCAACGTTACCAGCACCGATGATGACCACTTTTTCGCCAACTTCAGCCTTGCCCTTCATAGCATTCTTGAGGAAATCAAGTGCGGGGGTGATGCGCTCATGACCGGGAATCGGAATGATGCGCGGCTTCTGGGCACCGATAGCGAGCACCACTGCGTCGCTGTTCTGGCGCAGTTCGGCGAAATCGTCAGCTGTCAGCTTCTTCTGCATGTGAACGTGGGGGATAACCTTGGCTACGCGCTCAAGTTCAGCATCCAGAACTTCCTTGGGAATACGGCTGGAAGGAATAGCAGAAGTGATCTTACCGCCGAGTTTCTCAGCCATATCATATACAACTGCTTCATGACCTTTGCGACGAATCTGCCATGCAACGGAGATACCTGCTGGTCCACCACCGATAACCGCGACTTTCTTACCCGAAAGAGGCGGCAATTCAGGGGCCGGGCTCTTCACGCCGTCACGACCGAGCTTGGTGATATCAACTGAAAGCATGTCCTTCACGCCGCGGGTACAACCGTCCATACAGAGGTTGGGACAGAGGTAACCGCAAACAGTTGCGGGGAAAGGAGTATATGCGAGAGCAAGGTCCACGGCTTCGTCAACAAGGCCGTCACGGACCAGCTGCCAGCGTTTCTGAACCGGCATTCCGGTAGGACAGGAGGACTGACAGGGAGCCTGATATTTGCGGTTTTCCCAGACCGGAACAAAGCGGCGCAAGTCGCCGTGGGTGATCAGCGGGATGGGTGAACGATCGAGGTCGGTAAGATCACCGATAAGACCGCCCTGCCCAAGTTCGCCGTCCCATACCTGTGAACGAAACTCAGACATAGAGCGACGCTTGCGACCAGTCTTCTCAAAGGGAGACTTGGCACGAATGAGCTGCCATTCCTTACGTTCGGTCAGGGTCTCATAAAGATCTTCACGACCAATTTTAGCAAGGTTCTCTTTCAGGTTACTGCAAAGCCATTCCCAGTCCGCATCAGTGATGGGCTCAAGGATAGCATCGGCAGTGGAGAACTCGCCGTGGGGTCCGCGGACGAAAATGCGGCCGCCAACCATACCTACGCATGGACGGAAAGCGAGGACATTTTCAGGATTTTGTGCTTCGTAACCACAGACTACAGCGGTACCACCGGCCATGAACTCAGCAAAATAGTCACCAACACCACCGAGAATCCAAAGTTCCGGTTCATCGAAACGCGGGTTGGTTTTGGTCATGGTCATACCACGGGCACCGATGTCACCGTTGATGATAACCTTACCCTGAGCCATGGCGTTACATGCGCCGTTGGAAGCATTGCCGTGGACAATGATTTCAGCACCGGCATTTAGCCAACCTACGTCATCGGAAACCGAACCGTGAACATTGATTGTTGTGCCGGGGAAGCCCTTGGAACCGAGACGCTGACCGGACGTGCCGATAACATCGATTTCAATGGGTTCTTCCTTGGAAATCCAGAGTCGTCCGCCAATACCGTGCTGGCCCATGGCGTCTATTTCAAGCTTGCGGGCTCCATCGGCAACCGCTTTCTGAATCCGTTCCTCAAGGATGCGGGATTCAATACGGGCGCCTTCTTCAAGACCGCTGATGCATATTTTTTCTGTTGCCATTTTAAATCTCCGTAAATCGTGAGCTGTTGTTAAACCACGTACTTGATGCCGAGTCTGTCAGCAGCATCACGGTCACTGATACCAAGCGCATCCGACATGCCGATGGGCAGTGATGTGGAGCGGCCCAGAGGGGCGATAATCTTTTTGATTTCAGTGTCAAAGCTCAGATAGAAGTCAACAACCCTTTCAGCTACCTTTTCAGGATCAAGGCGACGGTAAAGTCTGGGATCCTGAGAAGTAATACCCTTGGGACATACGCCGATGTTACAAACGTTGCAGCGATCTTTTTCAGAACCGAGGCAGCCTGCACCGGCCTGCATGACGTATTTACCAACCTGAACGGCACTTGCGCCGAGCATGATGAGGGCAGCAGCGTTGGCTGCGAGGTTACCGGATTTACCGATACCACCACCCGCAATGAGGGGCAGCTCGTTCTGCTTACCGGTTGTGACCAGTGCGTTGTAGCAATCGCGCAGGTTGCTGGCGATGGGGTGTCCCATGTGGTTCATGGAAACGTTGTATGCTGCACCGGTACCGCCGTCTTCACCATCAATGGCCAGACCTGCGGCATAAGGGTTACGGGTAAGGTTGTTGAGAACCGCCAGCGATGTAGAGGAGGCGGAAATTTTGGGGTAGACCGGAACCCTGAATCCCCAGGCCATACTCATGGACTGGATCATCTTTGCAACCGATTCCTCAATGGAATACTGGGTCTGGTGAGTCGGAGGGCTGGGCAGGCTGACGCGCTCGGGAACACCGCGAATAGCAGCAATGAGCTTGTTTACCTTGTACCACATCAGCAGTCCGCCATCACCGGGCTTCGCGCCCTGACCGTATTTGATCTCGATTGCGCAGGGGTCGACCTTCATCTCGGGAATGGCGTGGATGATTTCATCCCAGCCGAAGTAACCGGATGCGATCTGGAGAATTACATATTTAAGGAAGCGGGAACGGAGCAGTCTGGGAGGGCAACCACCCTCACCTGTGGAAATACGCACAGGCATGTTCAGCTCTTCGTTCAGGTATGCAACACCCATCTGCAAACCTTCCCACATGTTGGGAGACATGGCACCGAAGGACATGCCACCGATAACCAGCGGATAGATTTCACGAACCGGGGGTTTCCAGCCGTTTTCCTGATAAGCTTTTAAGCTGTCTTCCGGGGAAAGCACGCGACCGAGCAAGGTATTCAGGCGGAACTCATGGCGACCTGCATCAAGTGCGGGGTCGGTAAGCATGGAAATACGCATGAACTTAATCTGGTCCAGCAGAGATTCACCGGAGTTGCGGCGTCCACCACGGGTGCGGGGGTTACCGCCGCGGTCATTGTGGAATTTCTGGGTGGTGGAACCTTCTTCGCGTTTGGGACCGATAGCGTTGTTGGGACAGACCATGTTGCACATGGAACAGCCGATACAAGCGTAGGCAGGGTCGGTCTTCTGGCGGATGCCGTAAAAAACGGTATGTTTATTTTCGGCCTTTTTCATCAGGCCTGCGGGTGTAATTATCTCGCGCTTGCGGAATACACCGAGTTCAATAGCGTTGACCGGACAGACAGAAGTGCAGCGACCGCACTGGGTGCAAAGATCTTTGTCCCACTCGATCTGCCAGTTCAGGTCTTTAACGCCTAAAGTTGACGGGGTAATTGGTCTTTCTGTGAGCATGTCTGTATCTCCTTGCAGTCGGGTCCGACGATTACTGTATCGAGGTGCATGGGCTGGAAGTCTTTTGACTTATCGCGGTCGGGAATGACTGCGTCGATTCCGCAGACTTCGGAAGAGAAGGCGTAAATGCCGTCTTTACCGCCCACAATGCCGGGACGAAGCTTTTTACGGTCCTGAACCATGAACATGGAACCGTCATCAAGGGTTCCGATTACACAGTTGGGGCCGTCAATAATCATCTTACGGCAGGAACGCTTCAGGGTCGCGAGAAACTCACGATCAGGATGATCGGCCATTTCATGATCCATCAGCGGGGTGATGATGTGCTTGTAGGCACGGATATCAAGCCCCAGACGCTTAGTGGTGTAATGGGCGATGTGAGTAAAGACCTCGGAGTCGGACTGATAACCTTCGTAACCGGTCACATTTCTGGACTGCAGGTATTCCTTAATGGGAATAAACGCGGTGTTCTCACCGTTGGTCATGGAGGCTACACCTTCTATAAAGAAGGGGTGGCAGGCGTAGAGGTTGATAGCATAGTTGGTGTTCTGCCTGCCCTGCGCCAGAATACGGCGGGCATACAGATTGCGGTTGGCACCGAGCTGGAGCCATTCGCCTATTTCAAGAGGGTCACCGACTTCTTTTACAACGATGGTATCGGGCCAGAAAGAAAAGACCATGATGTCTCCGTCTTCTTCGCCCATTTTGCGCAACTCAAGACGCATTTCGACCAGCTTCTGGCCCTGCTGTGCAGGTGTCAGTTCATTCCAGCCTTTGGGGACCTTATAAGCAATAGCGGCATATGTTCCGCGAACGGGAGTACCTTCCGGCGGTTCGGTATCCGGGGTGTACAGAATGCTGTACTGAGACTTAAAACCATGATCCATGGTATATTGTTCCAGTCTACGCAGACCGGCTTCGGTAAAAATACCGGAAAGGATGGGACAGCCCTGCAGTTCTTCTTCAAAACGACCGCCCAGTCCCCTGAGACAGAGACCAACGCCGGAGCCGTCATGACCTTCTTTCATTGTATTAAGGGCATTGATGGCCAGCATGGGTGAAATCGGATCGCGACTTGTAAGCGCAAATAAACGGCACATATTGTCAGCTCACTCCATGATTATAAGGTTCAACAGGTACAGCGGCCCGGGAGGCAGAAGTCGGACGGTTCCGAAGCTCTGGAAGGTTTCCGGCAGGCAGCTGACGTGTTTTTATTGAAAAATGTATCAGCCAATGCGGCTCTAATCTATTTATATTTCGAAATGAGTAATATGTGCCAGCTCTTTTTTGACTTATTGAGTTTTTCCACCTCTCAAAATTGGCACAAACGTTTTTTCAGGGATCTGAAATTGAATCGAAATCAGAAGATAAAGATCATTTTTTTAAAGACTAGAGCGATTCAGAGATTAGACAATGTCAGAAAAAAACAATTTTGGCAAACAAAAATACGAAAATGAAGTTTTTAAATCCTAAACTGACTGCTACAGTCATTCAACACAACAAAACATGCTCCAAACACAGCGTCAAAACACTTAAGAAACAGATGACACCTTACACAGTTAAAAACTTGAAATAAATAACTATTTACTAGTGAAGCAGCATACTAAACCACTCACTTTCACTAAAATGACAAATACACAAATCACCCTGTTCTACTTTTGGCAAAAACGGACAATCAGACACAAGAAGGCACTCTTTACCGATTATTGACCACGCAATTATACGATCACAAATCAAGCTTGTGGATAGAAGAGCTAAACAAAGCATCCTAGGGAGCAATCACTCTCCACCCTCTAGACTTTGAAAAATTACATTTTTGGCAATTTTCTTACTGCACACCAAATATACCCTACAAAAATGTATCCAAAATCCCGACTTATAAGAAATTAGCTCAGACCAAAAAACATACACCTCGACGCATACTACTTGCTCATTTTCAAACAAAATAGTTATGCGTCAAGACGCAACAGATTTAAGGAGACAGCAAATGAATCAAACAGACATTAAAAGAATATTCGAGGCCTACTTCGAGAAATACAAAAAGACTGAGGGTGACCGCACTGCATGGTCAACTGTATGGCTGGAAACTACAGCGACAGGGGTTCTGGAACTGAATATGACAAAATGCCCGAAAGGGACTACTTTTAAAATTTTCGTTAACAAGAAAAAAGAGGCGCAAGTTCTGGGTTGGGATGCTTATTTCTCAATCATGGACGAAATATCAACCAGATTCCCCGGCATCTATGATGAAGACAAACTCTTTGCTGAAATGGAATTTGTTATTTGAATCAACTGGAATGAGGCCCCAGGAGGTATCCTTCAAGCATCATTACCATCTGAGAGACAAGACGATCTTCGCCTACTTCGGAATCAAAGATAACAGCCTGATGCGAAACTTCTTCCACCACAAGATGGACCAGTTCGGCAGCTGCCTCAAGATCATCCACTTTCAAATGATGCCTCTGGGATTCTAAAAACTCCAGCAAATGTCCACGAATCCTGCGGTCCCGCTCACGACCGATGGCCGCAATCTCATCATCTGTAGCTTCCAGGGCTATTACTTCACGAAAAAACATACGGTTACTGCGATGCGACTCTACAGAATACGCCCCCAGCATCCGCATGGCATCCCGAAAAGAATCACCCTCTTGAAGCATGGCCCGAGCCTTGGCAAAGATATCATAACTCATCTGCCCCTGAAGCATGTTCATTACTTCAATGAAAATAACCTTCTTATTCTTGAAGTAACGGTACACTGATCCGGTGGCGACTCCGGCTGCTGCGGCTATATTTTTGGTATTGGCCCCGGCGTAACCCTTTTCAGCGAATACCTCCAAAGCTGCTTCCAAAATATCATTTCTGGTAACATCCGCCCTGTCCTGCACAATCTCAAAATTTCCGTGTTTGCGGACCATACTTATCAACTCGCTGGTTACTTAATTAAATAAACTTTTGGAAAAAGATGAACTTAATGTCACTTACCGTCAATAAAAAAAGCCGGAATCAGAAAAACTGATTCCGGCTGCAAATTTATATTTCAGTCTATTTAAACCAGAAAGCGGGAAAGCTGCTGCATATCAACACCCAAGGATTGAGGATCAGGCTGGCGCATAACCTGAACATCCTGACCGTCTTTTTTATATGTAGCAAGATCAAGGCATTCAGAATGCACAGGCTGCATCTTACTATTAAACAAGACCTTAACCTTTGGATGACGCGGCTTTGTCTCATTGGTTTCCAGAACAAGGGCAAAACGCAAATCATCCAGTTGAACAATAGTTCCCGGAGGATAAATACCCATTACCCTGATAAAACGGTTCAGGTAGGCAGGGTCGAAATCAGTGCCTTTCCATTTATACATCAAGCTCAAAGTCTTGGCAGGGGAAACGGCTTTTTTATAAACCCTGACACTGGTCAATGCGTCATAAACATCGCTGATGGCAATAATCCTACCAAAAGGATGAATATCATCACCTTTGATCCCACCGGGATAACCGTTCCCATCAAAACGCTCGTGATGCTCAAGCACACCGCGCAGCACAGCCCGGTCAAGACCTTCGACCCCTTTCAGGACCTCCAATCCTTTACGGGAATGACTTTTCATGACTTCATATTCAGAATCAGTGAGCTTACCGGGTTTATTAAGGACCTTGTTGGGAATACGTCCCTTTCCAACATCATGAAACAAGGCCGCAATGCCCAGCATCTCCAGCTCCTCACGCTGTAACCCCAGAGCCTTTCCCAGCAACAGGGAATAAAGATTCACATTGATACTGTGTGTGTAGGTATATTCATCATACCTTTTAAGAAACGCAAGAGTCAGCGCGGCAGGCTCATTTGTGGTCAGACTGTCGATAACCTCACCTACGATAGGAGCAGCCTCCTCAACAGCCACAGTCTTACCCTGTCGTACATCCTCTATAAATTTACGTGCATAATTCAGGGCTTCTTCATGAACCCTGCGAGCTTCAGGTAAGGCCTCAGCCATATTGCGGGCTACCTGCTCAACACTCAGCGAACCTTTCTCACAGGCGTAGTCCTTACTTGGAAGAATCCTACCGCTTATTATCTCAACTTTTTGAGTATCATCAGGAAGATACTTGGCGATATCATCGTATGATTCAATATATTTACCGACCTCAACCAAAGGATCCTGAAATGTCCCGGCTCCATAGCGCTGGACAAACATTCCCGGTTTAACGTCTTTCTTTTCAATAGTTATTATTTCAGTAGCCACCGCAAAACCCTCTCAAATCATAAAAGCAAAACTCATCCCGCACGAGCAATGGTTTATTACATAAATACACTGCAGATTAAAACCCCTGCTCTCTAAAATAATACCTTAATAAATCCAGTTTATTACTGATACAATTATAATTTATAATCAGTTAAAGATTGCCATAATCCATTATTTCAAACGAGGCTCAGCAGCAAGCAACACTTTAATAATATTAAAAAAACATCAAAACAATTCATCTTTTGACAAATGCGACTTGACCTAGTTCAAAGGATGTTCTACCCAGAACTTTCAGCAACTGATCAGTTGCCCTGCAACCTGTACCCAAAGCAGCTTCACTTCCGGAAAGACCTTTTCGGCGGTGGCTGCATTTTTATTGACAACGACGGAATTATTAGAGGTTTATGGAATGAGCACTATACCCATTTCAAAAGAAGGATTTGCAAAAATCAAAGCGGAATTGGCATCTCTTAAGAAAGAGCGCCCTGAAGTAATCAAAGCCATTGCGGAAGCCCGTGAAGAAGGCGACCTTAAAGAAAACGGCGGTTACCACGCAGCCCGTGAAAGACAGGGAATGCTTGAAGCGAAAATCAATTACATTGAATCACGCATCCCCCAATTCAACGTAGTAGACATGACCACACTCGGCGGTGAAAAAATCACCTTCGGAGCAACAGTGACTCTCGAAGACATCGATACCGGCGCCGAAAAGACCTACACCATCATGGGACCGGATGAGAGTGATTTCAAAAAAGGAATCATCTCCATTGAATCCCCGGTAGGCAAGGCACTGCTTGGTAAAATTGAAGGCGATGAAGTTGTGGTGAATGCACCCAAAGGCAAAATCGAATATGGAATTGTCTCTGTAATCTTTAACGGACCTATTTCCTAGTAAAACAGGTTTTCCGTCAGCCAGTACAGGGCCGCAGGTTCTGAGTTAATACAATTAAACGGGGGTGCGCCAAGGCGTATCCCCGTTTTTATAATCTTCAGCGAGCGTTCACATGCACGGCACGGAAATATTTGCAAACAACATATCCTGCTCCGGATACTGCTCCCGGTGCGAAGACACCCACGTCTTGGGCCCGGGAGACGCTGTGCGGCTCTGCATTGAATTGATGCAGAAACTGGACAGCGAAAAGCACGCTGACTTTGAGCTGCCTCCGGAGCAGCGAAATCCCCACTTTTCAACCGACTACCTTTTTGGAAACGCACGCGGACAGATGTTCGGAATCATGACCTATCTGGACCATGAAGGAAATGAGCACTCCGCCAAGGCTTTTTCCGGACAATACAATGGATACTGGGAAATTCCCGGCTGGGTTAGCCCTATTATCGATCCACACGAATTTCAGAATCTTACTGAATCCACTGAAAAGGAAATTAAAAGAATCGGCCGTGAAATGACCGATTTTACTCCCGGTACTGAGGAATATGCAGTCCTTGCGTCCCGGCGTAAAAAACTTTCACAAAAATTGATGCGCGAAATTCACGCCATCTACAAGGTTCATAATTTCCGATCTGAAACACGGACCATGCCGGAAATAATATACGGTTCAAAGGGAATCCCCACCGGAACCGGAGATTGCTGCGCCCCAAAACTGCTGAACTTTGCAGCCAGCAACGGCTTTACCCCACTGGGAATTGCAGAGTTTTATTACGGTAAAGAGAACCGTTCACGCACAAAACTGCATAAACAATTCTACCCTTCGTGCATTGAAAAATGCAGCCTTATTCTCGGCTATATGCTCTGCGGCCTCTAGGTATGCCTCAGTTATTTCTTTGATATTTTTCTATCAATAAGAAATATTTCGAAGTACAATCCATTTTACGGAGGTAACTTTCATGAAAACAGCTAATTTTAAAAGATTTATTCCGGCTATTTTAACTGTTTGCTTGTTTGTACTCATTTCAGGTTGCGCACCGAAACAGACCTACTACCCTGTTTATGAAAACCCAACCAACACTAAGTGGATTGCGGAAGATATTGACGGCAAGCCTATAGGGGGATTCGCTCATATCTGGATGCGCCTTGACGACAACGGTAAAATTTACGGTTCCGGAGGCTGTAACAGCTTCCGCGGCGACTACTCCTATGTAAACGGACAATTCAGTACCGGACCGCTTGGTATGACCCGCAAAGCATGCTCCAAAAACCTGAATCTGCAGGAATTCAAATTCATGCAGGCTTTAGAGCGAGTTCAAACCATGCAGGAAAGAAACGGTATGCTTTACATGGAAGGAAACGGCAACTCCCTACTTTTTTATAAGGGTCACTAATCCATCAGTTCTAAGGGATATTGCATGAGTGAAGACGCATACTCTCCGAGTTGTCCGGTAGAGGATTTTTATCCTTGCAGCCCGGACATTTTGGATCAACATACGAGGATAAAAAAAGAGATAGCAGCGGAATTACTAAACTCCGTTCCTAACCCTGCCTTTATTCTTAACAGCGACAGAAGAATCATTCTGTACAACAGCACGCTTTCCGCAGCTGCAGGGGAAAGACGAACCAACAAAATTCTCGGACGCCGTCCCGGTGAACTTTTCCGTTGCTGCAACTCACAAAACAGCGAGTGTGGTAAGGCGGTTCCCTGCGTACAATGTGGCGCCCTACGAGCTATCCAAACAGCCATGACCGGAGAGAAGGCTGAAGAAATATGCATGCTGCTGTCCAATGTAGACGGCATAGTCAAAGCTTACACATTCAAAGTAAATGCCTCCCCCTTAGTAATCAAAGATGAGCAATATTTCATAATCCATCTGACTGATATTTCCGACAGTAAGCATAAAGAAATGATGGAAAGGGTTTTCCTTCATGACTTGCTGAATGCTGTAAACGGCATAGTCAATGCGGGGACACTACTCGAAGAAGATGCTGTCAAAACCGAACATCGAGAGCTTGCCGGAATGATCGTTGACCGGGCAAGATTTATGGCAAACGAAATCGATGCCCACAGATTGTTCATCTCCGCTGAAGCCAGACAGCTTGAGGTAAACAATGAGCCGGTAATCGTTAAACAGATTATTGATGCGGTCTGCGCGCTTCACTCCAGCAGTCAAATGACAAAAGATAAAAACATCTCTCTCAAATCCAAGATAGATGACTTTTCTTTAACCACTGACAAGCGAATTCTTTACCGTATTATTGAGAATCTGGTTAAAAACGCAATTGAAGCCTCCCCTGCAAACAGCACTGTCGAGGTTATGGGCACGACCAAAAACGATTACGCCCTGATCACAGTTTCCAACACGGGAACCATACCCATGACGGTTGCACATCAGATATTTAAAAAATCTTTTTCCACAAAAGGTAAGGGAAGAGGACTTGGTACATACAGTGTAAAAGTATTCACTGAAAATTACCTCCGGGGAAGAGTATGGTTCGATTCATCACAAGATGACGGCACCAATTTTTATGTAAAGATTCCCCTCTCTCCATCAACTGAACCGATTGTGGAACAAGGCCGCCCTCAAGGTCTACAGAATTAACAAGGAAGTTTACCCATGATTGACAGTTCCAAAAGATTGTCTTTCTGCACAGCTGTCGGCGCACTTGTGACACTGCTGCTTGTTGTGCTCTTTTACCAATCCTTTGACCTGCCCATAGCCCAAGCTGCGCATTCATTAAAAGGTACATTTGCGATTACAATCGGCAAAATGTTCAGCAATCTTGCCTCCAAGCACGTAATCCAGACCATCTCATTTCTGGCCCTGATCGCAGGAACTGTTGATGCAACTCTCAATGGACTTCAAAACAGATCACGTGCCATGCTGCTGGTAGCTTTTTCAACCATGACCGCCATGCTTATCGGAGACGAGCTGAAATGGTTCTTTGGACGCTTTCGACCGCCAGTGTTCTTCGAAGACGGTTCCTTCGGCTTCACTTGGTTTTCCGGCAAATATATGCAGAACTCTTTTCCTTCAGGGCACACCCTGCGCATTTTCTCATTAACCACAGCAATAGCTCTGCTCCTTCCACGCAAAAAGTATATCCCTATAATTCTGGCTGTACTGATCGGAATCAGCCGGGTTGTGGTGGGTAAGCATTACCCCTCTGATGTCATTTTCGGATGTTTCATCGGCACCAGCTGCGCATTCTGGGCACACTACTTTTTATTCCTGCGAAGCAAAGAGTAGAAGTCCCAAAGACCTTACTCAAGAGCTTCCAGCTTGAGCATTACGGATATTGAAGGCCAAAGAAAAGCCCCCGCCGAATGATTCCGGCGGGGGCTTTTTTTCTAAACTTTAATTATCTTCTACTCTTCAGAGGAATCAGCCTTAGCAGCAGATCCCTTTCTATTTTGGAATTTTACCAGAGTCACATAGAACAGCGGGACAAAAAGCACCCCGAGAATGGTCGCCGCAATCATGCCTGCAAAAACAGACGTTCCGAGAGCATGGCGGCTGGCAGACCCCGCACCCTGTGCAATTACCAGCGGAACAACTCCGAGTATAAACGCAAAGGAGGTCATCAGGATCGGACGGAAACGCAACTGCGCGGCCTGCACTGCTGCATCCAGAAGAGATGCTCCCTGTTCATACTTGGCCTTGGCAAATTCAACGATGAGGATTGCGTTCTTAGCCGCAAGACCGACCAGCATGATCAAACCGATCTGGGCATAAACGTTGTTATCCAAACCGCGTATGAACTGCCCTGATATGGCCCCGAATACACCCAGCGGCACCGCAAAAACAATCGCCAGCGGAATGATCCAGCTTTCATACTGCGCTGCAAGTACGAGAAATACCATCATGACCGCCAAGGCAAAAATGATAACAACTTCGCCGCCGGACTTCTTCTCCTGATAGGCAATGTTCGTCCAATCAAAACCATAGCCTCTGGGCAGGGTATCACGAGCGACTTTTTCCATTACCGCCATAGCCTGACCGGTACTATAACCGGGAGCGTTGGCGGCAGTAATTTCAATAGCCCTGAACAAATTGTAGCGCTGAATATATTCCGGTCCGAAGATCTTCTTCTGGTTCAGCAGGGTGGAAAGAGGAATCATCTTTCCGGTATTACCGCGCACATAAAACTTGGAAACATCCTCAGGACTGGTTCTGAACTGGGAATCAGCCTGCGCCATAACCCGATAAGTCCTGCCATACTTGTTAAAATCGTTAATGTAATATCCACCAAGGAAAGTCTGCATTGCTGTGAACACTTCATTAAGAGGAATACCCAGCTTGCGGACCTTATCACGATCAACATCAACATAAAGCTGCGGCACATTAGCACTGAAAGTGGAGAATACTCCGGTAAGTTCAGGCTGCTTGCGCAACTCGGCCATATAATCCTGCGCAGCCTGTGCCAGCTCCTCGACAGTTCCTCCGGAACGGTCCTGCAGTTCAAACTGTAATCCACCGGTTGAACCGATGCCGTTAATTGGCGGCGGGTTGAAGCAGATTACCACGGCCTCCTGAATTCCAAGAACCTTCTGCTGAACTTTGCGCAGGATGGAATTTACATGCAGTTGCGGATCGGTTCGCTCATCCCATGGATCAAGAGATGCAAACAGTGTCGAAGTGTAAGATGAATATGCACCGGTAATAAGGTTGAATCCTCCCAGTGCAAAATAAGTTTTAACGCCCGGTTCATTCCTAAGGATATCCTCAACCTTCTTAACAACCGCATCCGAGCGCTCAAGCGAAGCACCTTCAGGAAGCTGAACGTTGATCATGAAATAGCCCTGATCCTCGTTAGGTACGAACCCGGTAGGCACAGTATTGAAAAGGGAATATGTCCCAAACATGAGCACACCGAAAATTCCCAGCGCAACAATTGACTTGCGCAGAATCAGACGGACTCCAGAGGTATATCCTGAGGTTATTTTACTGAAGTATTTATTGAATTGTTCAAAGAACCATCCCAGCGGACCACGCATTTTCTTCTGCGGCCGCAGCAGCAAAGCAGACATGGCCGGGGAGAATGTCAAAGCATTGATGGACGAAATGGCGACAGAAACAGCAAGGGTCAACGCGAACTGTTTATATAACTGTCCGGAAATACCACCCATGAATGCTACTGGTACGAACACGGCAATAAGAACCGCAGTAGTCGCCACAATCGGCCCGGAGACCTCTTTCATGGCCTCCTTGGTAGCCGTCTTGGCATCCATCCCCTCTTCGTCAATCTTGGATTGTACCGCTTCGACCACAACGATGGCATCGTCAACAACAATACCGATGGCCAAAACCATACCGAACAGGGTCAAAGTGTTAATGGAGAACCCAAGAACCTGGAAGAAAGCAAAGGTACCGACAAGTGAAACCGGAACCGCAATCATCGGTACGATGGTGGCCCGCAGGTTCTGCAAAAAGATGAAGACAACGATGAATACGAGGGCCATAGCCTCGTAAAGGGTATCCATAACCTCATCAATAGAGGCTGTTACAAACAAAGTTGTATCGTAGGGGATGTCATATTTCATCCCGGTGGGGAAATCTTTGGAAAGCTCATCCATAGTGGAACGGACTTGTTCAACGATATCCAACGCATTTGCACCGGGCAACTGGTAAACCAGCAGCATCGCGGAATCAATTTCACCCTGCCTGCCGAATGCAGAATAGGATTTGGATCCCATTTCCACCCGGGCAACATCCCGAATATGCACAGTACTGCCGTCCGGGTTGGCTTTTACGATAATATTACCGAATTCATCAGGTTCACTAAGGCGTCCCTTTACCCTGACAGTTAACTGGAACTGCTGACCGGATGCTGCCGGGGGCTGACCAACCTGACCGGCAGGAGCCTGTAAGTTCTGCTCCTGCACTGCGGCTATGATGTCATCCGCTGTAATCGCCAGCCGAGCCATTTTATCAGGATCAAGCCAGATACGCATACCATAATCCTGATCTCCAAACAGAGAAACGCTACCGACTCCGGGGATACGGGAAATGGCATCAAACAGATTAATCTTTGCGTAGTTATTCAGAAAAAGAGAGTCATATGTTCCTTCCGGTGAAAGCAGGCTGATTACGCAGATCATGCTTGAAGACTGCTTTTTAACACTGACACCGGACTTGGTTACTTCCGAAGGTAACTGGGGAGTGGCAAGACTGACCCTGTTCTGAACATCAACGGTCGCCAGTTCAAGATCACGTCCCAGATCAAAGGTAACGTTAAGCACCATGCGTCCATCGTTGGAACTGATGGAGTTCATGTAGAGCATGTCCTGCGCACCGTTAACCTGTTCCTCAATGGGAGCTGCAACGGTCTGCTCCACGACATCCGCGCTGGCACCGGTATACTGGGCCGCAATCTGTACCGTAGGCGGGGCGATCTCAGGATACTGGGCAATGGGCAGGGTAAAAATACTGAGTAACCCTACCAGCGTGATAATGATGGAGATAACGGACGAAAAAATGGGTCTGTCGATAAAGAAATTGACCATGGTTCTTCCTGCGAAAAATTATCTCCCCGCTATTGCGGGGAGATTTGTATATTAAATGGGATTACTATTTCTCAATTTTAGAGCTGTCAGGAGAAATTTGAGGAGTGACCGGAGTTCCGGGACGAATCTTATTCACGCCGTCAGCAATAATCAGGGTCCCGGATTCAATTCCGGTTTTGACAACTGTATTGCGGTCGTCGCTGTAATCAACAGTAATGTGCTTTTCTACTACAGTACCGTTAGAAACAGTCAGCAAAGATTTACGTCCCTGAACATCAAGCAACGCCCTTGTGGGAACCACCAACGCACTGGGGTATTCTTTGAGGCAAACAACAACCTTGGCATATTGTCCATCACGCAGAATCCTTTCCGGGTTAGGAAACTCTGCGCGAATTCCCAAGGTCCCGGTGGAAGAATCCACTGCACGATCAGCCATGTTGAAAGTTCCATTATAGGCATAGTAGTCACCATCAGCCAGAATAATCTGGAGATTGGAACCCCTCGCAGGCTTGCCTGCTTTTTTATTAGCCTCTATTTCGCGCGCGGCGACAAGATATTCTCTTTCAGGGATGCTGAAATTTACATAAACCGGATCAACAGCAGAAACGGTTACCAGCACAGTTGCTTCAGCAGCAACAAGAGTACCCGGCTCAACCTGAGTTCTACCGATAATGCCATCCATAGGAGACTTGATCTGAGTAAAACCCAAATCCAGATTAGCCTGCTCAACCTGTGCCTTAGCGTTACTTACGTTAGCTTCCAGCACCTGCTTGTCGGTAATCTTGGAATCGAACTCTTCACGACTAACCGCACCTTGATCAAAAAGGGCCTTAAAGCGTTTGTAATCTTTCTTGGCCTTAGCGAGAGTTGCACGGGTACTGGCAAGTTCCGCCTCAGCTTTCTTCAGAGCCTCATTATAAGGACGGGGATCAATTATAAAAAGGAGCTGCCCTTCCTTAACCCGCTGCCCTTCAGTGAACAGCCTTTCTTTGATATGCCCCTGCACACGGGCTTTTATCTCTACGGTCTTCAAAGCTTGAATCTGGGCTACGTATTCTCCCATCACAGGAAATTGGTGTTCCGTAACTTTGATCACTTTGACAGGCATGGCTTGAGCAGCCGCCTTTTGATCTTTTTCATCACCAAAACATCCGCCCAAAAGGACCGACATGGTTAACAAGACAAAAAGAAGAACAACGGATGCCCTCAATCCAGCAACCGCACGAAAAAAAGATTTCACAAATTCCCCCTAAGTAGCATTTCAAAGAAAGGGACCACCCTCGAAACAGCAATCCAACTCCCAATCACAATTATAATAAAAAAAGCAAGGAGACAGTAACCGATTACTATTCCAAAAAAAAGTAAATTATTATGTACCGCACTTAAGAAACTAATGATGCAATCTGTCTTTGATCTGTTCAATTGCCCGCGGAATCTCCTCCGCAGCCAGCAGCTTTAAACGATCATATTCTGCCTTGAACTCAGCACTGGGATAAGTGCGATCCGCAATACTGGAGGAGTACAGGCTTGGAATCTTATTCAAAACCACACAAACTATATCAAACAAACACTTGTCACATTGACAAAATTCTATTTCCGCCCGCCCGATAAGTGCCTGCAACTCGTTATAAACTATCTCTTCAGTAAGATTGACAATTTCATCGCTCCTAAAGAAATCCTTCATTGGCAACATATTCTCCCCCTTTGCTTGAACCATTAAGATTTCAACACTTATTATTAAAAGTATAGCGCACAACAGCGGCTATTCAAAGCCAATTTTAGAATCCATCAAACAAAAAAAATCCGGCACGAAAAACGTACCGGACACTTAAATGAATGATGAATGTAGCGTTACCAATCACAAAGGACTTTATTTCTCCCTGTTCTTTTGGCTTCATAAAGTTTGTCATCTGCACGGCTTACCATTACGGTAAGAGATTCATCCATATTTGCCGTAGCTCCAATTGAAACGGTAAGAGTTATAACCTGTCCTTTGAAGTCTACAGAAAAAGATCCTACCTCTTCTCTGAAATCTTCAAGAAAATCGAAAAGTTCATCAGCCTGAATCCCATTGAGAAGAACAGTGAACTCTTCTCCACCAAACCTTGAGACCAATCCGACATCACCGATATAGTCCGCCAGTAAGGATGAAAAATCTTTTAAAACCTCATCGCCGGCATCATGCCCGTAAGTGTCGTTAATCTTTTTGAAATGATCAATATCAAGCATGACCACACAAAGCTCATTGCCTGCAGTCATACCCTGCTCATAAATTGGGGTGCCGTACTCAAAGAAATACCTCCTGTTCCACAGTCCGGTAAGGTAGTCCTTGTTAGCGCGATCACGGGAAGCCTGAATAAGCTCGATAAATTCAAGGTTGGAGTTTACCCGGCAGAGAATTTCCTCAACAGAGGCTGTCTTCTGGATAAAATCATTGGCTCCCTGTTTAAGAAAAAGCGGTGCTGTGCGCGATTTGCTATCCGAAGAAAGCACTACAATACTTAGCTCTTCCATAGACCGGATTGAGCGCAGATGCGCTGTCAGCTCAAGACCATCCATTTCCGGCATGTAATAGTCGGTCAAAACCAGCTTAATATCGTTGTTTTTGTAAAAAACTTTTGTAGCAGCACGGCCATCTTCAGCCTGCAACACTGTCAGGCCCTGGCGCATAAGAATTCTGGAAATCCAATCCCGTACGGAAGTTGAGTCATCAACCACCAGAACCTTGATCCCCTGGTTTTTATAAACACGGCTAACAATACGTGAAATGTACTCAGCCTGATCAGACTTCTTGAGTACATAATCAACAATACTTTTCTCAGCCAGAGCACCCAGTGCCTGTTCGTCCAAGGATGAAGTTACAGCAATAGCGGGGATGCTGTTTTCCAGCAGCAGATCTATACCCATGCCGTATTCCGCATCATCAAGCAGCATGCTGCTCAGCCCGACAAAATACTCATTTGCGGCAATCAATTGCTGTGCACCATCATAGGTACAGGCAAGGTCACATTCAAAACCGGCCTTCAATAGAGTTGCCTGGATAAATTTGGCGGTAGCCTTGCTAGGCTCGATAACAAGAACTCTACTCACAAAAACAATCCCCCGCTAAACAAATAAACAAAAAGGTTAAGCCTGAACTTAACCTACAATTAACAAACGGCTATTTATAAGCCATTATTATTTTTGTGAAATAACACCATTATTCTCTAACACATGTGTCACATCCACACACTGCATACTTAGAATCTGCCCGTTGCTGGCCGAACAAAAGTTTTATCTTCTTGCGAAGCTCTTCCAGCATTGCCGGATCAACTTCTGTGACAGGACACTCGACTCCCATCTTAGTGAGACAAAATGTATGTACAGGTTCAATGCCCATTTTTCTCAGCATAATCTGAGAGCAACCCTTTTCACAGCCATCAATAACAATGAGATCCCTCACCTTGCCAGCTTCCTCAACACACTCATCCAAGCCGGCACCGATCCCCGCGAGACAAACCATCTTGGCAAAACCGCTTTTATTCAGCTCCACAGCCAGACTGTTTGCAGCCTGTCCTGAGCCTGATCCGCCGGAACAACTGACGACCATGAAGCCGGTTTCATATTCTTCATCTATCATGCAGTACCTCCCGAAAATATTAATCTGGTCTACAATACCACAACTTCAATCCCAGAAAAAACCCAAAATAAAAACAGCCGCACTGCCTTAAAGAGCAATGCGGCTGATAACAGCTAATCCGGGAAAGCTAAATAATCATATTAAATAAATAGCCCACGATGAGAATTCCGCTAGCCACTACCCCGACAAAGACGGCTATCAGCTTAGGCTTAAGCACCTTGCGCAGAATAACCATCTCCGGAAAAGAAAGTGCGATAACACTCATCATGAATGCCAGTACTGTTCCGAGAGCCGCTCCCTTACCCAACAGAGCATCAACGATGGGGATAACCCCGGCAGCATTGGTGTACATGGGAATACCCAGAAGGACAGAAGCAGGAACCGCCCACCAGACACCCTTACCCATAATGGAGGCCATCATATCTTCGGGAACATATCCATGAATAGCCGCCCCGGCAGCAATACCGATCACAACGTACAGCCAGACCTTGCCAACAATTTCTTTGACTGAATCAAGACCGAAAACAACACGGTCCTCAACACTCATACCGTTCTGCGGGCCGTTGTTTTGCGCACTTGCCAGCTTAACCCAGCCTTCCACATGCTTTTCCATGCCCAGCCTTCCGATGACCCAGCCAGCTACAATTGCGATGGAAATACCGGTAACAAAATACAGAGCAGCAACTTTCCAGCCCATAAGCCCATACAAAAGGACCAGCGCCACTTCATTAACCATAGGCGCGGAAATCAGAAAAGAAAATGTTACACCCAAAGGAACTTCCCCAGCTACAAAGCCGATAAACAGAGGAACGGCTGAGCAAGAGCAGAACGGGGTGACAACACCGAGCAGTGCGGCAAGAACGTTACCGTATGATTCACGCTTTCCGGCAAGAACTTTTCGAGTCCACTCCACAGTCACATATGAGCGGATAATGCCAATACCGAAGACAACCAGTACCAGCAGCATCAACACCTTAGGTGTATCGTAGATAAAAAATTGAACCGCTTCACCTAGGTGACTGCCCGGAAGAAGGCCGAACAAATCAAAAGCCGCATACTTGGAAAATGGCAGCAACTGCGAATAAATGGCATACCAGACAACCAGTCCACCGCCCATTGCAGCCCAAAGAGCATTACCTTTAATAGGTAAAGTGGATTCCTCCTGCTCTTCAACAACAGTTTCAGCTTCAGAATTTATGCCCAGAGGTTCCAAGCCCTTAGATTCTGACGAACACGCGCAAGGTTTAATATTTAACTCTTCCATTGTTTTCTCCCGTCTTTATATTTTGCCAAATACGAAACTATTTATTCAAAAAAGAACAGCCGCAACAAAGTCACAGCTGTTCCTGCTTACAATTTTTTTATAGAACTTGCAGCGTAGGCCTTAGCCTGCTCTTCAAATTTCCTTGCAAAAAAGTTTTCAAGACAATTCAGGAATCCCGGCACACAATCCATATTCAGGCTGTAATACACGTTGGTCCCCCGCTTATTGTCCTTGAGCACCCCTGCATCCTTGAGCAGGGAAAGATGTTTGGACACAGTGGAAATATCCCGTCCCACTATGGGAACAATATCGCAGACGCAAAGTTCTCCGTCACACAGAGCTTCAACAATAGCAAGCCTGCTGGGATGCCCCAGCGCCTTGAACACTTTTGATTTCGTCTCGATATTTGCTGTCATGATAACTTCTCCAAACTTTCCTGTTTGGCAAAATATAAAAATTAACTCAATTCTGTCAAGTTCCGGCAATCATAATCTCCGTGAACAGAAGACAGAAAAAAGGATAACCATTCAGTATAGCGCGTAAATAAAATTAAGCGGAATGTCTAGATGATTCCATTTTCCATTCACGAACCATCTCCCGAACATCTTCATACTGTGCGCTATCTTTTTTGTAATGCTCAGCAAAGACATGCAGGGCAGTCCCACCACGAGGCGAAAAGATACCTTTCACCCGCATCCACAGAGGAGAAAGACGACCCACAAAATGGTCGAGGATATTATTGGTAATGGTTTCCATGAAAGATTGATGGTTGCGGTAAGCACCCATGTACAGCTTGAAACTCTTGGACTCAACGCAAAGTTCATCAGGAATGTATTCCACAATGATAGTCGCGAAATCCGGCTGACCGGTCACTGGGCAAAGCGATGTATATTCCGGGAATTCAATACTTACAATGTAGGGCCTGCCCGGGAAATTGTTCGGGAAGGTTTCAAGGATTTCGGGACCCGGAGTATTGTAGTTGTACTCTGTTGCCCCCGCCTGACCGAGAGAAACAAGGGATTCGGTCTTATCCTGACTTTTGGTAGTTTTCATAGTGATCTTCTCCATAGATAAACAGTCTAATCTGAAAAGGGCCTTTATCGAGTCCCGGCTGTTAGCAGCTTGCCCGCCAAAAGAAAACCTCCGCGAGACCTTATTTCCATTTTGACTTTTCACTCAAATGCTGGCAACCCTGCAGCTTGAATATTTGCCCCGAAACGGAACTGTCGAGGCGCGGGACTTTCTCCCTTTTGCTCGTGTCGGGCGGAATCCGTTTCAAAACAAGCACATCCAACACAAGGGAACCCAATGCTCTCTTCAACATTTGAACGCAAAGCGTTCACTCTTCTGACGAGCCTTTTCATCGGCTCGCTGGTCATGGCCGCGGTTGTATCAACCAAGATCATCAACATCTTCGGCTTTTACGCCCCCGCAGGAGTACTGGCCTACTCCGTTACCTTTATTGTCTCGGATATTATCAGTGAAATCTGGGGGAAGGAAAGGGCAAATGAAGTTATCCACTGCGGATTCATTGCCCTACTGACCGCCATCGCCCTTTCATGGGCCGCCCTGCACTGGACAGCTGCCCCCTTCTGGCACGGACAGGAAGGTTTTGCCAGCGTACTCGGCAATACCCCGCGCATTGTCCTTGCATCACTGATGGCTTATCTGGTCAGCCAGACAAATGATGTTTGGCTCTTCCATTTCCTGCGCAAGCTGACAAAAGGCAATCATCTCTGGTTGCGCAACAACCTCTCAACCATTGTTTCACAGCTCATTGACTCGACTATATTCGTTACCATCGCCTTCTACGGCGTAATGCCCGTAACAGATATCATCATAGGTCAATGGGTCGCCAAAGTATGTATTGCTTTTCTGGACACTCCGCTGGTCTATGCCGGAGTAAGCCTGCTCAGACAACGCACACCACTGGCCGCCACATCCTGATCTCCCGCTCTAAAAATGTTCTCCACAGTCTACATCAGTGGAGTTACATTTAGTTGTTATTCTGATACACTGTCTCCATATTTCGCGTGTAAACATTGAAATATGGAGACAGTAATGAATCTCAAACTATTTTCGTCCGTCATAGCCCTCTTTGCAATTCTGCTTTTCGCAATACCTGCCAAGGCCGAAAAATACTTCACTCTCGACCAATACATTAAAATTCATCCCACTGAAAAAATTCTGGAAGATCGCTTTAATAAGATCGTTAAAAGAAATGACGTTACGCGACTTAAAAAACAATTGAGTCCTAAAATAGCCATTGTATATCCCGGAGGAGAAGTCTCGGATTACTGGCGCAGAAGCACTAAATCCTTCGAAAACAGGATTCACCAATACGGTGCTACTCCCCGTATTTCTAAATTTTATATTAATGCCTCAGAAACAATGGGCAAGCAGGTAGCCATTTTCCAGAAGGCCCTTGCAACCGACCCGGACTACCTTTTCTTTACCCTTGATGCTCTGAGGCACCAAAGAATGATTGAGCCTATCCTAATTAAAGGAAAGCCCAAAATAATACTCCAGAACATTACTACCCCGCTTAAGGCCTGGGAAGATAAACAACCCTTCATGTACGTTGGATTTGACCATGCACGCGGAACAAGAATGCTTGCCGAGTATTTTGCCCGCAAAACAGGTGGACGCGGCAGCTACGCAATTCTCCTGCCGAATCCCGGTTATTTGAATGAAGAAAGAGGAAATTCCTTTATTTCATATATGGACAACAACACATCCCTCAAACTGGCAACTGCTTTCCGCACCGGAATCAATAAAAAAAGAGCACGGGTGGCAACTTTGAATATTGCTACACAATACCCGGATATTAAATTTATCTACGCCTGCTCTACAGATATTGCTCTTGGAGCAGTTGAAGCATTGCAAGAAAAGGATATGCTCCAACAAATCATGGTCAACGGCTGGGGTGGCGGTACACCTGAGATAAAAGCAATTGAAAATGGAGAACTGGATGTCACGGTAATGCGCATCAACGATGACAACGGCGTAGCCATGGCCGATGCTGTGATTCTTGATATGCTTGGACAAAAATCACTTATTCCCCTTGTATTTTCCGGTAGGTTTGAAATATTGGAAAAAGGTGTAAGTGCAAAACGACTGCACCAACTGCAACAGGAAAGCTTTCGCTACTCCGGAAACTAAAAGGATTCATGAATGAAGCTGTTCTCAAGGAAGGCTCTGGGACTGACAATACAACTACTGACCCCTATGCTGGCTTTGGTAGTTGTCATGGGAATATTCATACTTTCATGGTCTTTCTATTTGTCCAAAACCACCCTTGAAAGCGAAATAGCCATTGATATTGAAAAAACAGAAAGCATTGTTGCTCTCTCTCTAAACAACACACTCGAAGACATTAAAGATGACCTTATTGAAATGACTCTGGATCCTAATTTCCGGGGCGCAATCATTTCCGGTGACAGTGAAACCCTTGACCAGAAGCTGTACGAATTTATGAACTCCCGCCAAGGGTATCTTCTGGACGTTCTGACCATTTACCGGGAAGGGCGAAACTGGGTTGAAGCCGGAGTCATCGAACTACCAATCGTTCAACTTCGTAATAAATTCAAAAACACTATGACCACGTCTCCGGCTTGGGGTTACCTTTCATTCAGATCATTAAATAGCATCAGGACCATGCTGGTCTGTGCTGTCCCTGTTTTCAATGAACATACCGGTGAGGTCGCCGGAATCCTTTACGGCGGGATCGATCTGAACTCCAACGTATCTTTTATAGATCGACTGAAAGATGTATCAAGCGCAATTAACGCAGCCCTCATCAGCAGACACAGGTTAATCATAAGCACATCCAATCCCTCTAAACCGGAGATGAAAAAGCTCGTTGACTGGACTCTGGGTATCAAACCGGGTGATTTTAAAATTGATGAGGAGCTTATCTACTCTACCATCCAGCTACTCCCACAGCAGGCAGACAGCCCATTGCTATTCAGTTTTGTAAGGCAAAACCCTTCGTTCCAATCCTTAAAGAAAAATTACATGCAGAATCTGGGTATCCTTCTTTCACTGGCAACCCTTTTGGCTATATTTACTGCTTGGGCATTGCAAAAAAGGATTCTAAAAGCACTGAAAATGCTTACTGATTATGCCCAGAACGTAGCATCCGGAGAACGAGAAACAAATTTCATCCCCGGTCAGGTAAGGGAATTCAACCAACTGGGCTCGATGCTCGAGAACATGGTTGCAAAACTGGACGAAAACAGCGTCTATATTTCTAAACTATTCTCCTCAGCAAAAGCGCCAATCATTAACTGCGACACAACCGGAGTTGTCCTTGATATGAATCCGGCAGCAGCGAAACTTATAGGTTTTGACGAAAAACAGGTTTTAAGCAAAACACTGAATAATCTTTTTCCGGGAAACTATCAGGAGACGATAGACGAAGCATTGCAACAGGCTATGGTAGGTGATTTCACTCCGGTTCTGGAATTACCGATCCGTCCGGTGGAAGGAGATGAAAAATATTTTATCTGGACATTTTCTCCAGTTCGGATGGAATCCAAGGAAGATGCAGACTTTATTCTCCTTCAGGGCCTCGATATAACCGAAAGCAAGAAAGCAACAAAAAAAGCTCAGGAAAGTGAAGCACGGCTAAGTCAGGTAATCAATCTGCTGCCACAAGAAATATTCGCCAACGACCTTGAAGGTAAATTTTTGCTGGTAAACAGCATCAAAGCCGAAAAGATGGGGATTCCTGCTTCTGAGATTACCGGAAAATACCTGCCGGAGATAATAACTGATCCGGTGGAAGTAACCCGTATTCTTGAAGATGACCGCATGGTCATTGAAAGAAATGAAAAGCTCCTCACCGAAGAGAGTTTCCGCGATGAGAACAGGGTAACCCACTGGATTGAAACAACACGGGTTCCCTATACCACAGCAGAAAACAACACCCCGGCTATCCTGACGATTTCCACAGATATCTCCCGCATCAAAGAAGTTGAGCAGGAGATGAAATCCTTGAACAAAGAGCTGGTGGAAAGGGTCGCCATGCGAACCACCGAACTGGAAAACGCCAACTCAGCCTTACTTAAATCTATGGATGAACTGCGCCAGACTCAGGATAAACTGGTTGAAACGGAAAAGATGGCTTCTCTCGGGGAGCTTGTTGCCGGAGTAGCTCATGAAATCAACACCCCGCTTGGGATCAGTGTAACCAGCGCTTCATTTATTAAAGAGCTGACCGAAACCCTGCAACACAACTTTGAATCCGGCACCATGAAAAAGTCGGACCTTGAAAAGTTCCTGAAAACCGGCAGCGAGGCTCTCGATAACATAATGAAAAACCTTGAGCGCTCAGCAACACTTATCAGCAACTTCAAGCAGCTAGCAGTGGACCAGACTTCTGATGATGTCCGCCAAATCAACCTGCACGAATACATTCAGGGAATCCTGCTGTCGCTCAAGCCAAAATTCAAGACATACAAGCATGAAATAACTGTGGACTGCCCCAAGGGGCTGGAAATTAATATTTCACCCGGCTCACTAATGCAGGTCATAACAAATATTGTAAGCAACTCTCTGACCCATGCTTTCCCGGATACGGATGAAGGGAATATATCCATTACTGCTGAACGCAGCGGCAAAGGGGTCAAACTCACCTTCTCAGACAACGGCATCGGAATGGGAACGGAGCAAGTATTAAAAGTATTTGAACCGTTTTACACCACAGCCAGAAGTGAGGGCTATACAGGACTCGGCATGCATCTGGTATACAACCTTGTAACCAGAGCACTGAACGGAACGATTGAATGTCAGAGTTCGCCGGGAGAGGGAACCACATACGAAATATGGTTTCCTGAAGGAGAATAAAATCAGGTCAAATCGGTCCAGAGGACCATATTTCTTCCCCTGCGCTTAGCCTCGTAAAGCATCGAATCAGCGCCGACGGTTAAATCCTGAGCCTTTGAAAAGGTGGATGGGATCACAGTCACTCCGCCAAGACTTACCGTCAGCACATTACTTACTGAAGAAAAACCGTGCTTGATACCCAACTCAGAAATTAAAACCCTGATTTTTTCGGCAATATACCTGCCGCCATCTGAATCTGTCTCCGGGAGCAGGAGAACAAATTCTTCTCCGCCGTATCGTGCGGCAACATCTGCCGGACGTTGGACCTCAGCCAGTAAGAGATCAGCAACTTTCTTAAGAACTTCATCTCCGGCAGTATGACCGTAGTTATCGTTATATTGCTTGAAACAGTCTACATCGAGCATAGCCAGCGACATTTTATCCCCGGAACGACTACAACGGCGCCACTCCCTGTCCAAAGCCAGTTCAAAACTTCTTCTATTGGGCATTTCAGTAAGACCGTCCAGATTGGCAAGTCCTTCCAATAATTTTCTCTGTCTGGCTATGGTCAGGTGATTCTTTATCCTTGCCTTGACGATTGGGGGATGGAAAGGCTTGCGAATATAATCCACGGCACCCATTTCAAGACCGCGGGCCTCATCATGCTCGGAATCAAGGGCAGTAATAAAAACAACCGGAATATCCTTACTTTTATCGGAAGTTTTGATTTTACGCAGAACTTCATACCCATCCATTTCCGGCATAAGAACATCCAGCAGCACCAGATCAGGAGGATTATCAGAATTCACACGATCAAGAGCCTGATTGCCATTTTTAGCCAAGACAACCTTATAGTCCTGACGCAACAGATCGGAAAGGACATTGAGATTCAAACGCTCATCATCAACAATTAGTATTTTAGCTCTCTCTTCCATTGATCTTATCCTTTATCCAGCGGGATATTCAGTTCATCGGCAATTCTTTCCAACAGGAACCGCCCATCTTCAAAATCAAAATTTTCAATATAGCGGGTTAATTCAGCAAGCTGACCTTCAAATCTTTCCAGATTAAAATGATTTCGCAATTCAGCCAGAACATCGCCACATTCGGCATCACCTTCACCGAGCATTATATACAGCTTATTGATAAGATTAAAACTTTTTTCTTTATCATACACATATTCCCGGACATTGCCCCCACCACCAACTTTAAGACCCTGCAATCCCTTAATTACCAGATCAAGCTCTGAGACAAAAAGCAGTAGGTCATCTTCATACCCGCTACGATCAGTATCTCGAAGATCTCCCTCCAGAAGGCGACAGAATTCATAAAGTTTTACAGCTCCGATATTTCCGGAAATACCTTTCAAAGAATGAATTTTAATCAGGGCCTGTTCAGGTCCTGAATCAGCTAGGGCTGCTTTCAATTCCTCTTGAAAATCTCCATACCGATCCTTGAATCCTTGCAGAACTTTCAGGTAACTTTCCTTATTGCCACCGATATTGCGCAGTCCCTTTGCGCAGTCTATTCCGGGCAAGTCCGGCATTTCTTGCTCATTCCCTGACAACTCACAGGAAGAAGGCACATAAACGATATCCTCTGCGTTCAGGTATTTAACCAAAGCTCTTTTCAATTCCTCCGGATCAATGGGCTTGGTCAAATGTTCATTCATGCCTGCTTCAAAACTTTTCTCCCTGTCCCCCGGCATGGCGTGTGCTGTCATAGCCAGAATAGGCAGGTTACGGTAGCGTTCATCGGAACGGATTATCCTGGACGCAGTCAGCCCGTCCATTTCTGGCATCTGAATGTCCATAATAACCAGACTGTATGGCTCTGACTCCAAGGCCTCCAAAGCCTTACGGCCATTGTCGGCAACATCGACATCAAGCCCCATACCTTCAAGCATTCTCCGGGCAACCTGCTGGTTTAGTTCATTATCTTCTACAAGAAGAATTTTAGGACTCTGCCCAGTCAACTCTAAATCAACAGCATCTTGCACATCTGCATCCGGAATAAGCATATGCTGAACATCATTAAATTCACCCTGCAAAGCAGCATATAATGAAAGACGCGAAACCGGACGGGTAACAAATCCGTCAACACCGACCAGAGCTGCTTCCTTACGAAAGGATTCGTCCATATTTACTGGAGACATTAAAATAATAGGGACATGCATCAACTTGGGCATGTTCCTGATCCGCTCAACAACCTCAAGGACATGCATATCCTGTATTTTTCCAGAAACAAGAATTAATCCTAACCCATCAACATCTATCGACTCTGCAAGCCTTTCAAGTGCACTTGAAGCTGTGCTGTCCACCATGACTGTAATGCCGGATTTTTCCATTGTGGAACGGATGAATTCACGGGCCATCATATTGCCCTCAATCACAAGAGACTTCATGCCCGCTTTTCCTGCCGGCAAAACAAATGAACTCCCCCTATCCATAGCGCTCATCTTCACTGTAAAATAAAAAGAGCTTCCTTCTCCGGGATGACTTTCAACACTGACTGTCCCGCCCATTAACTCCACAAGGGAACGAGCAATTGCCAGCCCCAAACCTGTCCCACCGTATTTACGGGTGGTTGAAGCATCAGCCTGCGTAAAAGAATTAAATAATACGGACACTTCTTCACTACTTAAACCGATTCCACTGTCACGTACGATAAACTTTATGCTGGCTTCCCCGGTACAGTTCTCCTCACAAGTGACAATAAGATTAACCTCACCTCTATCAGTGAACTTCACCGCGTTGTTCACAAGGTTAGTCAGAACCTGCTCAAGACGTAACGGATCGCCGCGTAAAAACAAAGGAACGTCAGGACCGACGGACAGAATAAAATCGATCCCTTTGGATTCCGCTTTGACTGAGACCATATTGCAAATTTTTTCCAACACATGGTCCAGCTGAAACTCTACGGCTTCCAGCACGAATTTACCGGCCTCAATCTTGGAAAAGTCAAGAATATCACCAATAATTGACAGCAGGGAATCGGCGGACGACATCATCTTGTTCAGGTACTCACGCTGTGCCGAATCAAGATCGGCACTTTGCATCAAATGTCCGAATCCGATGATGCTGTTCATGGGAGTACGAATCTCATGGCTCATATTGGCAAGGAATTCTGATTTTGCACGAGTGGCGGCTTCCGCAGCCAGCCTTGCCCTATTGAGTTCCTGTTCCACCCTTCTACGCTCGGTCACATTACGCATACACTCAACAGCACCGACAACCTTCCCGGAATGATCGCGCAGCGGTCCGGCAACTCCCCAAAAATATGCTCCCTGTCCATTGAATGCTCTGGGGGTATATACTTCACCATAAAGCATTCCATAGCGCCGCTCCAAAGACTCATAGCGATCAGTCAGAGGTTCGAGATCGTCTTTAAGAGCGGAATCAATAAGAATCGGCCTGCGTTCACCATAAAAAGGTAATGCATATTCATAATCAGCCTTGCCGATCATATCCTGCTTGCTGACCCCGGTAACCTCTTCAACGGCTTTATTCCAAGCCAGCACAACCCCGTTACTATCAATAACAATAGTCGGGTCAGGCAGGAATTCGATAATGTCATTCAACCGCTGATAGGAATCCCGCAATTCATTTTCGCTCAATCGTTTTCTAGTCACATCCCGGAAACTCCAGACCCTGCCGACAATATCAGAGCCTATGCGCTGGGGGTTGGAATATTTCTCTACAATTCTACCGTCCACCAGTATGAGCTCCTCAATCTGTCCCGCTTCCGACTCCAGCGAGTAATCCCAAAGGCCATGTACAGAACTCCCCTCTTCCAACTGATCAGCAATATATCCGAAAACATCGGAAACAACTCCGGACCGCAAGATATGTTCCGTGATGTTCCACATGCTTGAAAAACGAGAGTTCCATGCTACCACCTGTCCATAGCCGTCCACGGCAAGGATGCCATCTGCAGATGATTCAATGGTAGCGGTCAGGAGTGAAACAGAACGTTCAATCTCTTCCTTGCTGCGGCGCTTCTCGGTGACATCTCGCAAGGTAGCCTGAATGAAGGGAGTACCACTGATGACCATCTTGCGTGCGCGAACACTTGCATAAAATTCTTCCCCGTCAGACCGACGGCAAATAAGATCAAAATCCAAGCCCCCGGCATCAATGGTCTTCCCTACCCATTCATCCAGAAGATCACTGGAAGATTCTCCTTCGCGCTGATTAGGGGCAACAAGATTCTCTGGACGGTAAGAAAGCAATTCTTCTTCTGAGCCGCAACGAAACATCGAAACAGCTTCAGGGTTAGCACTAAAGAATTTGTAATTTAAATCCATCAGCAAAATTGCATCGCTGGCATTATCAAAAATAGATCGATACTTAATTTCCCTTTCTTTCAAGGCTTCATTTTTATTTCGCCCCTGCTCCATAAGATACAACCTTTCAAGAGCAAACCCCACATATGAGGAAAGGAACAGCAATACCTCAAAATCTTTTTTATCAAGAGGCTCACTTTCACAATAGCTTTGGACAGCCATCGCCCCTACAACTTCCCCTTGAAGTTTCAAGGGAACACCTAGCCAGATATTGCACTCAGGACCGATAAGTACATACTCCCCATTATCGCGAAGTTTCATACGGGTTTCAAAATCTCCGAACAACGGTTCACCGGTTTTGATAACATAATCAGTCAACCCGATTCCCATTTTTCGCGTTTCCGGAGCCTCCTCCTTCTCATCAGAAAAATAAGGGAAACTGATCATATCTGTTTCCCGGTCATAAGCAGCAATATAGAAATTTCGCGCATGCATGAGCTGATTCACCTGCCCCTGAACGATGGAGTAGAACTCATCGATACCGGAGACACGGGATACAGACATCGCTATCTCATATAGTCTCTTATGGACCTTCTCCATGCGGCGGCGCTGCGCAACCTCTGTATTCAAAGATTCATTAAGTCTAAAAAGTTTACGGTTCCAAAAAATAATCGCGGTGAGAGCAAGTGCCATGAACGCAAAAAGAAGCACAATCTCAGTATACTTCACGGACTGCTCATAGCGCACGTCAAACCATTTTTTGCGAATTTCTCGATGAGAGTTTTTACTTATAGCGGCAAGGGTTTTATTGATGATTGACAGGGCTTCAGGATATTCCGGGGACACACCGATTCTATGATCGAATTTATATCTGGTAGTTCCTGCAATTTTAAGGTTCTCAACTCCAAGCAGATTCATATTTTCGACCACTACAGCAAGATGCCCCACAAAAGCATCTACCTGCCCCTTGGTCAAAAGAAGAAGGCCGTCCTCCACATCGGAGGTGCCGACAAGCTCTATTTCAGGAAAATTATCTTCGATATAGTGATAGCTGGTGTACGATTGCCCTGCGGCAACCCTCTTGCCGTTGAACTGCGACAAGTCCCGCACATTCCCGTACTTTTCTCCGGTTACGATAACCAGAGGAAATGAAACATAAACATCTGAAAACAAAACTTCTCGTCCGACCATGTCCTCGCTGCTAAGGGCCGGGATAACATCCAACTCCCCTTCAGTGTATTTACGTAGAACATCCGCCCATGAATCACTTGGGACAAATTCAAAGTTAAGACCGGACATTTCTGAGATCATATTCATATAATCCGCGATAATTCCCCGGAACTTCCCTTTTTTATCAATTATGGACAAAGGTTCCCAGTCCACCTCACTCATTTTGAGCGGCACACCCCTGCGAACAAAAGCTTCTTCTTCAGGACTTAATTTCAGAGGAAATGGCGAGCTCTCCCTAACAACTGGCTCAGCATTTGCAACTGAGAACGCAACACTGTCTACTGGAACTACGAAGAATAAAAGGAAGAGAAGGACACAAAAAAATTGTAAACGAAAAGAAATATCATTGTCCGAAATTTTAAGAATCAATGTAACTGTCCCCTTGTAAGAAACTATTGCGGTCCAAACAAAAATAGCATCAGTGGGTTCAATGAACAAGGAAGGGTTTGCTTCAGAGAGTCCACAACTCTTTCACACTACGCTCAGAGGGATGGTAATTTTTACTACCAAAATCTGCAAAATTTCTACTTTTTGCTCCGATATTTTAGAAACTTAAAACGCTTCGGCACGAAAAGTTGCCACTTGTATCTTTTCTTTCCACAATTATACAGCTACAGTAATGTCCTAACAATATCCAAAACGGAGTAGGCATGGTTGAAAACAAAAAGTATAAGCTTCTTTTTAGGGACCGTATCGGGATCGTTTTTGATATCACCAAACTCATGCTGGAGCATAAGCTGAACATAATCAGCATGGAAGTTGAGCAAAAAGACGGATTTGCCCAGATTTCTGTTGAAATTGAGGGAGGACACACCCTTGATACTGAAGAAATGCTGACTTTATTCTCTTCACTGCCCGGAATCGACAGCCAGAATAAACTCAAAAGACTCCCACAGGAAAAAAGGGAAAAATGGTTCCGGACCCTCTTTGACGGCATGAGCGAAGGGATTGTTTCTGTGAACTCCAGAGGGATGATCAACACCGCAAACAGCGTTGCCTGCCGCATCTTGAACACGCCCTATGAAAGCCTTGTAAACACATATGTCGGTGAAATTACGCCTAAAGACAACCTGCTTATGGAGTGCATGGAAAAAAGGATTCCAGTCAACAGAAGGAAGTCCGCAGTTACCAGCACCGGCCGTGTAGACTTTTACGGATCAGCAAAACCCATCCACGACTCACAAGGCGATTTTGTCGGAGCTGTCCTGCTTATGAAAGATCTGCAGGAAGTAAAAGCAATGGTTGATGCTGTCATGCCCCCCATCGATTTCAAATTTGACGACTTCATCGGCGAGAGTCCGGCCATCAAGAACCTGATCACCTTTGCCAAACGCATTGCAGAACTGGACACCATCGTCTCCATCACCGGGGAAAGCGGAACAGGTAAAGAACTTTTCGCACGGGCCATCCACTTTGAAAGCGGCAGACCCGGCCCCTTCATTCCCATCAACTGTGCGGCCCTGCCCGAACAACTAATTGAAAGCGAACTCTTCGGTTACATTGACGGAGCATTCACCGGAGCCAGAAAAAAAGGCAAACCCGGACTCTTTGAAGCAGCACAGAACGGAACAATTTTTCTTGATGAGATCGGTGATATGCCTCCCGGACCACAGGCCAAGATCCTGAGAGTCCTGCAAGAAGGTTGCGTACGCCGAATTGGTGGTGTGGAAGAGATTCCGGTCAATGCAAGAGTTATCACCGCAACAAATAAGAACCTAAACGACATGGTTGCTGCCGGAGATTTTCGGGAAGACCTTTTTTACCGCATAAACGTCCTGAACATCCAAATCCCACCTCTGCGCGAGAGACATACAGACATAACACTCATGGCCGGTAAATTCCTTAACCGCTTCAACCGCAAGCTGGAAAAGAAGGAACAGACTATCAGCATAGCAGGGCAGCAAAAGCTGATGAATTACAGCTGGCCGGGCAATGTACGCGAATTACAAAATGTCATTGAACGAGCTTCAATCTTCAGCAACTCAAACGAAATTTCCGCAAATTCACTTGAATTCCAAGCAGCAGTCGAATTGCGGGCAGCAATGCAAGGCTATACCCACCACAGTCACGCTAGGAGAGTCCCTGAAAGACATGGTCGGTAAATACGAAATGCAAATACTCCTTGAAACCCTCAACTCTTCAGACAGTATACGCAAGGCGGCTAAAAAACTGGGCATATCTCACACAGCATTGCTCAAAAAAATTGAAAAGCACCAGCTGCGCAACGAAAGCAGAGTCCTCCCTTGGGAACCTGCAACACCCGTCAGCTAAACCAGCCCCAAAGAGCTTCCGATGCACATCCCCGTGGCTTTGAACAAGTCACGGGGATTTTCTTTGTGGTAACATTACCTACCACCTGTCACTCCTGTTATTTCGCGGATCAGCCTCTATTTCATCATGATTTGACACTCTGGAAACATTAGTTACCACACTAAGTAATCCCTTACATCTTACTCTGTTAGACTAAGAATACTTCGATCTGTGGAAACTTTTATTACCAAAGGTACTTTCTACAAAACTTACTTAAACGCGTGATTATTTTGTGAATATTAGCACAATATTTAATTTATTTTCCTAAACTTACGTTATTATGAAATTTTAATCTCCGACCAAGACCAGACACCACTCTCCTGACAATTTTTGGCATGCGGATTGCCTTAGGGAAAATACCCAAGAGTTCAGACTCTATTTTTCAACAGCTGTCCCGTGGTGATTGCGGGGCGTAAACAATCAAATCAGGAGAAGTGGAAATGAAAGTTGGTATCTTGAAAGAAATCAAATCAGAAGAGAACAGAGTTTCCATGACACCATCAGGTGTTGAAGTCATGATCGCAAACGGTCATGAGTTGTGGGTTGAAAAATCCGCAGGTGTAGGTAGCGGTTTTTCCGATGAAGACTACATTGCTGCCGGTGCAAAGATCATCGACACCCCCGCTGAAATCTATGCGGAATGTGAAATGGTCATGCACGTTAAAGAACCTCAGGCTTCTGAATACGACATGGTTCGCGAAGACCAGATCGTTTTCACTTACTTCCACTTTGCTCCTGATGAGCCCCTGACCCGTGCATTCGTTAAAAACAAGTCCATAGCTATCGCTTACGAAACCGTAGAAGGCGATAAAGGCGACCTGCCCCTGCTCACCCCCATGTCTGAAGTTGCCGGTCGCATGTCCATTCAGCAGGGCGCTAAGTACCTCGAACGCTACTACGGCGGACGCGGCATGCTCATGGGCGGAGTTACCGGTGTTACTCCCGCAAACGTTGTTGTTATCGGCGGCGGTGTAGTTGGTACCAACGCAGCAATGATGGCCTGCGGTCTGGGCGCCAAAGTAACTATCCTCGACATGAACCTCGAAAGACTGCGCTACCTCTCCGAAATCATGCCTAAGAACTGCTTCCCCATGATGAGCAGCCCCGCTCTGCTGCGTGATCTGGTTCAGGAAGCTGACGTTGTTGTCGGCGCAGTTCTGGTTGCCGGTGCCAAAGCACCTAAACTGGTTAACCGCGAAATGCTTAAAACCATGAAAAACGGTTCCGTAATCGTCGACGTTGCCATTGACCAGGGTGGTTGTTTTGAGACCTCCAAGCCCACCACACACGGCGATCCCGTTTACGACGTTGAAGGCGTTATCCACTACTGCGTAGCCAACATGCCCGGTGCAGTGCCCATGACTTCCACCATGGCTCTGACCAACGCCACCCTCCCCTATGCACTCGAAATCGCAAACAAGGGATGGAAAAAAGCAGCTCAGGACAGCCGCGCTATCAGAACCGGTCTGAACATGGTCGGCGGCAAGGTTACTTACAAGGGAGTAGCTGAAGCATTCGACCTCGAATACACCCCCGTTGAAGGCGTTCTTTACGACAACTAAAAACTGACAAATCTGCTGACAATTCAGATAAATAAGTCAAATCAGGAAGACTGTTGAGAATGAGTTAGAAATAATCACAAAATACACTGGGGCATTGCGCAGGATGTTCTGTGCTATGCCTCAGTGTTTTCCTATAACCCCACAGGAAAAAGAGGGATGGTCTGCTCGCCGGAACTCTTTACACCACAGCTGGAGTTTTCTCGGCAGTCTTGGATGTAACCTGAAAAACTTACAAGGGGATGATATGGAATTCTTGACTTTACTGGACGGACTGGTTGGAAAAATAGGGGCCTTTGCTTGGGGCCCGCCCATGTTGGTTCTGCTTGTCGGAACCGGAATCTGGTTAACTTTCTCTCTGCGCGGACTGCAGTTCAGAAAATTGTGGTACGCCCTTTACCTTGCTCTCGTAAAACGCAAGGAAGAAACAGATGAGCCCGGCGACATCACTCACTTTCAGGCCCTGATGACCGCCCTTTCCGCAACTGTCGGAACCGGTAACATTGCCGGTGTTGCAACAGCCATCGCAGTAGGTGGCCCCGGCGCACTGTTCTGGATGTGGATGACCGGCCTCGTAGGCATGGCCACCAAGTACGCGGAAGCTGTTCTGGCTGTTAAATACAGGGTAGTTGATGAAAACGGCGAAATGGGCGGTGGTCCCATGTACTACATCTCCAAGGGCCTCAACATGCCCTGGCTGGGAACCCTCTTCGCAATCTTCGCATCCATCGCCGCTTTCGGTATCGGTAACATGGTTCAGTCCAACTCCGTTGCCGACGCAGTTGAAGCAACCTACGGCCTTTCCCCCTATATTACCGGTCTCGTACTGACAGTCCTGACCGCTGCAGTTATCCTCGGCGGTATTAAAAAGATCGGTAAAGTTACCGGACTTCTCGTTCCCGTCATGATCGTTTTCTACATGGCCGGTGCGTCCTACATCATTCTGATCAAAATCGCCGAAGTTCCCGCAGCCCTTGCTTTCATCGTAGAGCAGGCTTTCAACCCCACCGCCGCAGTTGGCGGATTCGCAGGTTCCACCATCATGCTGGCTGTCCGCATGGGTGTTGCCCGCGGTGTATTCTCCAACGAATCCGGTCTCGGTAGTGCCCCTATTGCAGCAGCTGCAGCCCAGACCAAGCAGCCCGTAACTCAGGCTCTGGTATCCATGACCCAGACCTTCATCGATACTATCATCGTCTGTACCATGACCGGCCTCGTACTGATCCTCACCGGCACCTGGTCCAGCGGTGCTACCGGCGCAGAACTGACCACTATCGGTTTCGGTGCAGGTTTCTCCGGCGGTGAACACGTTGTTACCATCGGCCTGATTCTTTTCGCCTACTCCACCATCCTCGGCTGGTGTTACTACGGTGAAAAATCCATTGAATACCTCTTCGGCGTAAAAGCAGTACTGCCCTATCGCATAGTATTCATCTGTTTCGTAGGAATCGGAGCCATCGCAAAGCTCAGCTTCGTATGGAACCTTTCCGACACCTTCAACGGCCTCATGGCTATCCCCAACCTTGTAGGCCTCCTGTTGCTGACTCCGGTTGTTGTTTCGGAAACCAAGAAATACTTTGCAAGACAGGAAGAAAAATCCGCAAGTATGGAAACCTCCACCGCTACTGAAAACGAAAAGTAGCCTCGTAAAAGCATACGGACCCCACTCCGCACCCTCTTTCGGACGAATACCACCGTTCGGAAGGGGGTGCCCAAAACAACTCAGCAGCTTTGCAGGAACAAGAGGTACGCCATGAATAACCCCAAAACTTTCGCCCCCATCTGGGCAGAAGTGGACCTGTCCGCGATCAGCCATAACTTCAGTGAGGTTCAACGGCTGGTAAACAAGCAGTCAAAGATAATGGCTGTTGTAAAAGCTGATGCATACGGACACGGGCTCACAAAGGTAGCGGACTGTTTAAACAAAGCCGGAGCCGACTATTTTGCAGTAGCGCGCTTGGATGAAGCTGTAGCACTTCGCAATCACGGCATTGAAAAGCCGATTCTGATCCTCGGCTACACTCCCCCCGAGGCTGCAACAGAACTGCTCAAACACAAGGTCATTCAAACAGTATTTTCAAGTGAATATGCCAAAGATTTAAACGAAAAACTCAACCAGACAAACAAGACATTAAAAGTTCACATTAAAATCGACACCGGAATGGGCCGGTTAGGTCTTGTTGACGAATTCAATGACGGAGCAGTGCTGGAATCCATCAGCACAATCAATCGCCTTCCCAATCTGGAAACAGAGGGTGTTTATACTCATTTCGCAGCGAGTGATGAAGCGGACAAAACCAGTGCGCTTGAACAACTGAAACAGTTCAAAAACATTCTCGCTGGCATTGAACGCAGAGGGATCAGCATCCCCCTCAAGCATGCAGCCAACAGTGCCGCAATTATTGATCTCCCGGAATCATACTTTGATATGGTCCGCCCCGGAATAATGCTTTACGGCCTTTATCCCTCAAACGGAGTCCACCAGCAGAATGCCGAACTAAGGCCGGCCATGCAGATAAAAGCCCGTATTGCACAAACAAAAGAAGTCCCTGCCGGATTCAGGATCAGCTACGGGCACACCTACACCACCCCGAATGCAACTAAACTGGCTACAATTCCGCTCGGATATGCGGACGGCTATAGAAGGCAACTCTCGTCAGCAGGTAAAGTACTGGTCCACGGACAGCATGCATCGATAGTTGGAAGGGTCTGCATGGATCAAAGCGTCATTGATGTAGGGAAAATCGAGAATGTTGAGGCCGGAGATGAAGTGGTCATCATCGGCAGACAGGAACAGGCTGAAATTTCGGCAGAAAGGATGGCCTGCGAACTAGGAACAATCAATTATGAGATTGTTTCCACACTTATGGCCAGAGTTCCGAGGATTTTTAAGGACTCGTAAACATATTTCATAAATTTCCGACTGAAGCCGCTTAAGCACACTCCCTCAAACCCTGTGCACTCTGCTTCCGGCTACCACTGCCCGGAACACAGGCTTCAGCAGGAAACTGCTCTAAGGTTGAATCGCGTTATCCCAATCCGCATAACGGGACAAC
This sequence comes from Maridesulfovibrio salexigens DSM 2638, assembly GCF_000023445.1. Lineage (GTDB taxonomy): Bacteria > Desulfobacterota > Desulfovibrionia > Desulfovibrionales > Desulfovibrionaceae > Maridesulfovibrio > Maridesulfovibrio salexigens. Next base: position 3,684,466 of record NC_012881.1, read on the forward strand.
GCAAACAGCCACTGCAGCAATCTGGAAGTTCATGCAAATGGACATTGCCCGCCGGCAGAAGGGCCCCCGAATCCTTCTGCCGGATACTACCTAAGACACCGCTGAAAAGAACGTGGAAGAAATCCATGCATGACAACGGCGAATGGAGGTACTTATCAACGCGAAGGTATATACTCAGAAACCAAAACATTCCGGACGGCTTTATAGCTAGACAAGGCTGTACACCCGGAAAGATGCCGTGCAACTCTGGCGGCAAACGAATTCTTAAGCTGAAAGTACAGACAGAGTTAATGGATTCTTACCCAAACACTGCCGTTTGGGGTCATGGCTAAGGCGTGTATTATTAAAGCCCAGTCCCGGATTAGCGGGACTGGGCTATTTTTACTGCGAAGCTACTCTTCCCGCTTGGAAAAGTAGAGATTGCAGAGAGCCAGCAGTGAAGTTCCCACAATCAGCATCAGCGAAACCGCATTGATAACCGGAGTACTTCCATCCCTTACCTGCAAATACAGGTTAATCGGGAGCGTGGGCTCTGAACCGACCAGAAAAAGAGTGGTGTTGAAGTTCTCGAAGCTCATCAGAAAGGCCACCGCCCCCGCACCGATGATAGCCGGACGCAGGAACTTCAAGGTTATATGCCAGATTACCCCCAACTGACTCGCGCCCAGATTCAAAGCCGCTTCTTCAAGGGAATGGTCGAATTTACGCAACCGAGCTGAAACCACGAGAGTTACAAATGTGGTTATGAAGGAAAACTGCCCCAGTACCACCAACCAGAAACTGGGCCGGAAAACCTCAAAATCAAGCCCGAAAGTTTCATCAAAGTAAGTTCCGGCGGTATTTGATGCCAGCAGTAGGGAGATACCGAGAATTACACCCGGGATAACCAAAGGAGCCAGCATCAAAAAGTAGAGCAATCCTTTAAAGCGGAACTCTTCCTTCTCAAAAAGAAAACTCGCACAGGTTCCCACGATAACGCTCAATATTGAAACAAAAAACGCGGTCTGAAAACTTGTCAGAATAGAGCGCAGGTTCTGATCATCATGAAACAGCCCTATCCGCTCCGGTCCGCTGGAAAGGAACCAGTCCAAAGTAAAACCCTTCCATGGCAGGGAAGGAAAATCTGAATTGTTGAAGGCCAGCACGCAGGTAACCACCAGCGGGGCAAATAAAAAGACAAAATACAAAATGATGAAACAATTGAATGACCAATTGTAAGCCTTGCTGCGCGGCAGAGAACGAATCATGATGCCACCTCCCCGAGTTTCTGGCGGGTAAGTTTAAGCCCGGTCCAGATAATCAATGAACTCAAGATCAGCAGCAGAAAACCGAAGGCCGAACCCTGATTCCAGTTGAAACTGGCGATAAACTGATTGTAGATCTGCTCCGTGAACCACAGGGAATTCTTACCGCCCATAAGATTCGGGGTCAGGTAGTTACCGAGCACAAGCATAAAGACCACAATGGAACCGGAAGTGATCCCCGGTTTGCAGTGAGGAATGATGATGGTCCGCCAGATTGTCCACTTCCCTGCCCCCAGATCGTGAGCAGCTTCGATAAGGCTGTCGTCAAGGCTATCCATAACCGACACCAGAGGCACAACCATGAACAGCATAGAGGTATAAACCAGCCCCATGATCATTGTCGCATCGTTGTAAAGCATCTCGATAGGCTTATTGATCAACCCGATTTTGAGCATGAAAAAGTTGAGCACCCCGGACTCACGCAAAAGGATCATCCAGCCGTAAATACGGACCAGTTCACTAACCCAGAAGGGCAGCAAGAGCATGATCATCAGTGCGCCCTGCACCCGCGTCCGTGCCAGCTTGGCGATATAAAAGGAAACAGGCATTGAGAGCAGAAAAACAATGAAGGTGGTCACTATGGCATAAAGACAGGTACGCACAAAAGTAAGCCAATAGACAGGTTCATCAAAAAAATTGATGTAGTTTTGCAAAGTCCAAACCATGTCGCCATAATCATTTTCACCCCTGAAGCTCATGGTCAGCAGGTCGCAAAGAGGCAACACGATCAGCAAAAAGAGCCACATGATTACCGGAGCAAAAAATATCCAGAAAACCATTCTCGAGCGGGTCATAATTATTCCTCCGCCCCGAAACAGATACCGGAATCAGGATGCCAGCCCACGGAAATTTCATTGCCCGGTTCAATATGATCAAATCGGCGGTTCTGGGGCAAGCTGACAATAAGTTCGTGATCCTCTTTTGTTACAGTAAGCAAGCGGCTGTTGGCTCCATCAAAAAGAATGCTCTTCACTGTGACTTCAAATACATTTAAACCCGTGCGGTCCTTCGGCTCAATAAGCATGGCCTCTGGACGCAGAAAGAGGTCGGCCCTTCCGCCACTGACACAAGCTCCGTGCGGCTTGGTCTGAAAAGTATATCCTTCATCAGTAAGGAGAATGACTTTCTCAGAATCACTTTCAACAACCTTGCCGCTCCATTTATTATTGTCCCCAACAAACTGAGCAACGAATGGAGTAGCCGGTTTTCCATAAAGCTCCTGCGGGCTGCCGACCTGTTCGAAGCGCCCTTTATTCATTACCGCTACCCGATCGGACATAACCAAGGCTTCGGACTGATCGTGAGTGATATAGATAAAAGTTGTGCCCACCTTAGCCTGAAGTTTCTTTAATTCCACTTTCATCTGTTCCCGCAGCTTCAAATCCAACGCCCCCAGGGGTTCATCAAGGAGCAATACCGAAGGTTCCAGCACCAGACAGCGGGCAATTGCCACTCTCTGCTTCTGACCACCTGAAAGCTGGTTAATCTGCTTCTCTCCGTAACCGGGCAGGCCGACCCGTTCCAGAATGGTTTCGGTTTTCTTTTTAATCTCCGCAGCTCCCACCCCGCGTCTCTTCAGCCCGAAGGCAATATTCTCGGCAACATTCATCATGGGAAACAAAGCCAGATGCTGAAAAACAAGATTCACAGGACGTTTGTTGGGAGGCACGCCAAGCATACTTCCGCCCCGGATTTCAATATCCCCGGAAGTCGGCTCCTCAAATCCGGCGATCATACGCAGCAATGTAGTCTTGCCACATCCGGAAGGCCCGAGAATTGAAAAAAAAGATCCGGCAGGAACATCAAAGGAAACACCGTCCACGGCAGTAAAATTGCCGAATTTTTTCACCATATCAGAAACAGAAAGATCATTAATCATGGAAAATCGCCCGAAGTAGAATTTTGAAGAACAGCGGAGAGTCCGAAGACTCTCCGCAACAGAGAATGTTATTTCAACAGAGGAATCTAGTTAGCAGCCTTGATTTTATCGAGAATCTTACCTTCCATGCTTTCCAGCTTGGCAGGAACCGGGGGATACCACTTAATATTATCGATAACTGCCTGCGGAAAGGAACGGGCAAAATTGTCAGCAACAGCCTTCTCAGTAAACTTCAGAGCATCCTTGGACGCGGTGGCGTATTTTTCCATGGAAGAAAAGTAACCGGCATTTTCAGGCTTCATCATGAAGTTAATCCACTTGTAAGCGGCTTCAACGTTTTTGGCCTTCGCGGGAATGGCAAAAGTATCAATCCAGCCGAGAGCGCCTTCTTTGGGTGCTTTGAAATCAATTGCTTTGTTGTCAGCATGCAGTTTCCAGCCACCTGCATCCCAAGCCATAGCAACAAAGACTTCACCGGAACGCATGGACTCAAGCAGGGAATCACCGTTGGCCCAGTAGTTCTTAACAATAGGCTTAGCTTCAATCATGGTTTCGGCAATTTTATCGAGCATGGCTTTGTAAGCTTTGGGATCGTCATAAAGTGCGAAGGGATCATAACCAAGAGCAAAACCCATGGCGATGAGAGTAGGTCTCTTAAGACGGTAGCTCACGCGGCCCTTATATTTGGGATCGATGAGAGCCTTAAAAGAATCTGCGTTAGGTGCCTTTTCGCTGTTTACGATCAAGCCGGATGTTCCCCAGCAGAATGGTGCTGCATAGGATTCATCTTTAACAAGGGTATTGGCCTTAACCGCAGTGAGCATGGAAGGAATGAACAGACTGGAATCAAGTTTGGAATAGTCCATAGCCTGATACAATTTGTACTTTTTCTGAACGGAAGAAATACGGTCCTGTGAAGGCTGGGCAAGGTCAAAACCTGCACCTCGGGTGGCCCGCAACTTGGCAATCATTTCCTCGTTGTTGGAAAAGGTAACCTCAACCTTGATTCCGGTTTCTTTTTCAAAAGTGTCGATCAATTTCTGGGGTGCATACCCTTTCCAGGTTAACAGTTTCAGAGTCTCCGCTTGAGCGGTTCCGGCCAGAGCAAACACAGTCAGCAAAGCAAATACAAGAATCCTTTTCATGACAAACTCCATATTTTTGTAACAATTAGCGAACAATTCCGTTAGTTGTTACAGACACATACAAACACGCACACCACCAACTAGTCACAAAACTGTAAAGGTCACGTTACAGCTATAACTGGATTCAAAGCAATATTTTTACCTATTTCCCCAAATCGAAAACAATTTGTGCGATTCCGAAAAGATTTCAATGCAAAAGAAAAGCCCTCCCACGCAAAAGTGCGGGAGGGCTTAATCAATTATATTCAGCTTTGGTATCTACTGATTCTTAAAGGCAATACGGAAGCAGGCATAAGCGCCGCCCCAGGTTATACCGAGTCCGAAGAGCATCATAATGATTGCTGAGAATTCCATACCTACCTCCTTTTCAAAAAGTTTCTGTTGATGCCGGTAACATTGATGAATCCACCTTCATTGCGGGCACAAAGCAGACCGAAGATCAGGCAAAGAACAAGCGGAGCCCAACCAAACGCTACGGTAGCAGTAGTAGAGTAACCGCCATAGTTTTTGGAAAGATCACCAATGAAGTTTGAAACCAGCATAAAACCGAGCATTGCGGGAATAACAAAACGCAGGCTGTTCATCCAGAGAGAACCTACTTTGATCTCGGAAGTAAGGTTAACGTGGTTGCGCAGATCATCAAGCTTGCAGAACCAGGCCACAAAAATGATCTCAATGAATCCGCCCATGAGGATACCGAAGTTATTGATGAAGTGGTCAACGATATCAAGCAGAAGCAGTCCGCCGCCGGTAGTAAAGGCGATGCTGACCACAAAACCGAGTCCGCAGAAAACAGTCGCCGCAACCTTACGGGAAACATTGATCTTGTCGATAAGTGCGGAAACTACAACCTCTGCAAGAGAGATCATAGAAGAAAGGCCCGCAACAGTAAGCGCGAGGAAGAACAGGGTCCCGAAAAACGCGGGAGCAGGCATCAGGTTGATAGCGGTAGGCAGAGTGATGAAGGCAAGGCCTACACCGGAACCTGCAACTTCACTAACCGGAACGCCCTGCTGATGAGCCATGTAACCGAGCACGCTGAAAATCATGATTCCGGAGATGATGCTGAAACCACAGTTGATGAATACGGTCATGCAGGCATTGTTGTTAATGTCGGAATCCTTGGACAGATAACTGGAATAGGAAATCATGATCGCAAACCCGATGGACAGGCTGTAAAAGATCTGACCGAAAGCATCAGCCCAGACTTTACCGTCCATAATGGCGTTGAAATCGGGCTTGAAGAGCCATTCCAGACCATCAACAGCACCAGGAAGCATCAGCCCTCTGCCGATAAAAATAAACACGAGCAGGAAAAGCAGAGGCATAAAGATCTTGCTGATCCGTTCAATACCACTCTTAACACCGGTAAAAACGGCCACGAAAGTCATCAGCCATGCAGCAGCTGTGGCGTAAAGAATTGAAGTCTGCACACCGCCCATATTCATGGGAGAATCGGTCAAGCCAAGGAATTCGCCAAAAAAGAAATCCTTGGGTGAGGCTGTCCAGCCTTGATTAAAGGCGAGCAGGAAATAGTTAATGGCCCAAGCCACGACTACGACATAGTAAGTAGTAATGATGAAAGAGACCATAACCTGCCACCAGCCGAGCCATTCCCATTTTTTGGAAATGGAGGAAAAAACCTTGGGAGCAGAGCCCTTGAATTTCTGGCCCAGACCAAATTCAAGAATCATGAAAGGCATACCTGCGGCAAGCATGGCCACAAAATATGGAATTAGGAATGCGCCGCCGCCGTTTTCATAAACCATGTACGGAAAACGCCAGATGTTTCCCAATCCAATTGCGGACCCCACTGCGGCCATGATGAAGCCGGTACGTGAGCCCCATGTTTCTCTTTTTTGCATGTTGCTGTAACTCCTTGAAACAATGCCGATTCCACAACAGCTACGCGGAACCAGCATAAATAAAAATGAACATGAGCTACCCGGACAGGTAGCCCTTCCTATAGAATACAGGGCTAATAGAATATAAGTGACCTTTCAGCCGGTCCTCCCGGAGAGCTGGACACTGCGGCACAGACGTTTCAACGTTGTTAACGGGGAAAAGGAATGTTTGAGACAGGCTGATGGGAGCTGTAGCCCTTTGGGGCGGTTTAATAATCCAGATAATCACGGCGGTCAACCGCAAGAACTCCACTTTTTACAATTTGCGACATTTTTTCTCTTGCAAGCAATGAATATCGAAAAAAACTTACCCATTTTTTAAAATATATCCACACGTGCAAGCAAAAATGAATGACCAAATAACACCTCTTCACACTACAATGAAATGCATTTTGCTTACATAATTCTAACTGCTGTGCTAGACTGATAATACCAACAGAAACAGGAACGAAAGACCCATTTTATCTTAAGGAGGTATCATGGGGAAGGACGACTTATTATTCAGCGACAGTGACGATCTCTTTTTGGAAGACGAAGTAGAAAACGAAGCCCCCTACGACCAGACCCTATGGAAAATATTGATAGTAGATGATGAAATAGAAGTTCACAACACAACACGGCTTGTCCTGAGCGACTTTAAATTCGAAGGTGTTGGACTAGAATTTCTATCAGCCTATTCAGGAAAGGAAGCTCTGGAGATACTGCGGGAACACACAGATATCGCCGTTGTTTTATTAGACGTAGTTATGGAGACACCACATGCCGGGCTGGACTGCGCAGAGGCGATCAGGAACGACTTAAAAAACAAGAATATCCGCATCGTACTCAGGACCGGCCAACCGGGACAGGCACCGGAGCGCAAGGTAATTGTTGAATATGACATCAATGACTACAAGCACAAAACAGAATTAACAACTCAACGGTTGTTTAGCACCGTCTATACAGCGATACGCTCATACAGGGATTTATCAGCATTAGATAAGCAGCGAATCGGATTAAGATACATAATAGATGCCTCCGCCGATTTTTTTCAACAGCACTCCATCGGCACATTGGCAAAAGGCGTGCTGACGCAGATAGAAGCAATGTTCAGCATGCACAACTCCCTATATGTCCATTCAAAGAAAAACTTTGCAGCCGCCCTCAGCAATGGGACCACTAAGGCGTGGAGCGTCCTTACAGGGACTGGAAAATATGGAGAGGACAACTCAGACCCTCAGATCAGCGAAAAGATCCTCATGCTATTAAATGAAGCTGTAAAATCCAAGAAGAGTTCTTTCGTAGGTGAAGATTTCATTGGTTACTTCCCTACTCAGTCAGATAAACATCACGTTATATATCTTGAAAATTGCAGAAATCAAAACATTGAAGAAATCAATGATCTACTAACTGTCTTCACCAATAATGTAGGCATTGCATTGGATAATGCATATTTAAATGAAGAGATACAAAAGACACAGACAGAAGTAATTTATAGATTAGGTGAAGTCATTGAAACCAGATCTAAAGAAACTGCCTACCATGTAGAACGGGTAGCAGAATACAGCTACATAATCGGAATAGCATCAGGAATGTCTGAAATAGATGCCAAAAGATTAAAGCAGGCTTCGCCTATGCACGATATTGGAAAGGTAGGAATTTCAGATAGTATTCTTTTAAAGCCTGATAAACTTACTGCTGAAGAGTTTGAAATAATGAAGACTCATACTACAATTGGGTACAAACTCTTTAAATCATCCGAAAGAAAATTATTAAAGGTAGCAGCCAATATTGCTCATACACACCACGAGCATTGGGACGGAAACGGATACCCGCGAGGAATCAAGGGAGAGGAAATTCCCATCGAAGGACGCATAACAAACATAGTTGATGTATTCGATGCCCTTTGCAGTGAGCGAATATACAAAAAGGCATGGTCAGCCGAAGACGCTTTGCAATTTCTTATTAAAGAAAAGGGGAAAACATTCGACCCCAAACTTGTCGATATTTTCGAAGAACAGTTTGATAATATTCTAAAAGTAAAAGAAAAGTACTCCGCCACACAGGAATAGCTATGTTTACCTTCAAAAAGATAGCAAAATCAGCTGACTCGCTATGGGTCAAAATAACTCTGCCCATAGTAACTTCAGTCATATTGTTCTTGGGTGTTGTTGTCTTCGTACAATTACCAGAAACATACAATGCTTTATTGAATAAACGAAAAGAAGCACTGCGGGATGCCACAGACATCGCATGGAACACACTTAATTTTTACAATGAAAAACAATTAAACGGCGAAATATCTAAACAGGAAGCTCAGGAATATGCGATCAAAAGCATCTCTCAAATTAGGTTTGGAGCATCCGGTAAGGATTATTTTTGGATAATGGACTACCACCCGAACATGATAATGCACCCATATATTCCAGAACTTAATGGACGAGATATGAGGGATCATCAAGATGCCAAGGGCAAAAAATTCTTTATTGACATGATCTCCGAAACTAAAAAGACAGGATCTGCATACATCCCTTATTATTGGCAATGGCAGGATGATAAAAATAAAATATATGCAAAAATTTCATATGTGAAACGTTTCAAACCATGGAAATGGATTATTGGAACGGGTGCTTACATCAATGACATTGACGAAGACGCAATTCAACAAACCCAAAAAATGTTTCTTGCCACACTGGGAGTACTCAGCATTATCTCCATACTCTCATTTCTATCTATCAAGAGGTCCGTTCAGGCTTCAGCGATAATTTCTAAAAACGAAGCAACCCTGCGGGAAATCTTTCAGCAATCTAAAGAATTAATGATAATTTTAGATCTGAACGGCTCGATCCTGCAAGCCAACAAAGCTGTGCTTGATATGTCTCAATTTTCAAACCATCAGATCCTAAACTGTAAACTTGAAGATGTCTTTCCTGACATTGACCTAGAATCAACTGAAGCCATTAAAAAGGCTGTTAATAACGCCAGCACGGGTTCAAGCTCCAGCTTCGATATGAAGCTCATTGCAGGAAACAAGAAAAGCACATACCTGAAAGTAACGATCACTCCTATTAACGATGATGAAGGAAAACCCATATTTATTTTTGCAAACGGAATAAATCTTACGGATATCAACATTGCATTCGAACAACTTGAAGAGTTGAACGCGAATCTTGAAGCCCGTGTAGCTGAAAGAACCAACGAATTAGAATTATCCCTTGAAAACTTGCAAAACACTCAAGACCAGCTCGTTCAGTCAGAAAAAATGGCCGCACTTGGCGGACTTGTTGCCGGAGTCGCTCATGAAATTAACACCCCGCTGGGATTAGGGGTAACAAATGCCACCTTCCTGCAAGAACAGGCTGCAAAGATAAAAACAGCCTACGAAGAAGGGAAATTCACCAAAGGCGAATTTGAAGTTTTTCTGGACAATTGCGAAGAAGCGACGCGTTCGATGCTGGTTAATCTTAGAAGAGGCGCCGACATAATTCGCAGCTTCAAGCAGGTTGCTGTGGACCAAACCAATGAATCCTTGCGGACCATCACCCTCAGTGAATATCTTGATGAAGTGATGCTCAGCTTGAAACCAAGCTATAAAAACAGTGGACACATCGTAAAAACAGAATGTCCCGAGGATATCATCATCACCACATATCCCGGACTCCTGATGCAGATAATTTCTAATCTGACAATGAATTCACTGATCCATGCTTTCAGCGACATAGATTCCGGTCACATCACCATCAAGGTATCGAAAGAAAATGAGAAAATTAAACTTGTTTATTCAGACGATGGTGTAGGACTTACACAAGAGCAGCAGGCAAAAATATATGATCCCTTCTTTACTTCCAAACAAGCAGCCGGAGGAACAGGTTTGGGCATGCACATCGTATATAACATCGTGACGCAAAAATTATGCGGTTCCATACATTTGGAATCATCTCCCGGCCAAGGGGTATGCTTCACTATCACTATTCCTGAACACAATGACAACGCAGTATGCAATAGCGCCACGGCCTAAATAAACATACGGATTATTTATTAAGGAACATCGATTTGCCTGCATATTTTAATTTACGATAATTGTTGACTCCGCTGCAATTATCGTAAATAAGTGTCAGCTTTTGCAAAACAGACATACTTATCCGGTTTTCATTCTCGTTCAATATAACTCACAGAGAACATAGACATTAAATCAAAAGCTGACCGGACGTCAGCCTTGAATTTATATTTGCAGTAGGGACCGCCTGCGGTCTCTACTTTTTTGTTTTTTACAATTCCAAACCGCTTTAAAAGGATTTTTCGTGAATTCAAACAATTCAATTGTTTCCCCCTCCAACGGCAGTGCCCGTGCTGACATTTTCTCCGGACTTACTGTAGCTCTCGCCCTTGTTCCTGAAGCTGTCGCTTTCTCATTTGTCGCAGGCGTACCGCCCATGGTCGGACTGTACGGCGCATTTCTCATGTGCCTTATCACAGCCGTTCTCGGCGGCAGACCCGGCATGATATCCGGCGCAACCGGAGCCATGGCTGTGGTCATGGTCAGTCTGGTTATGGAAGGTAACGCGCTGGGCGGACCCGGTTCATATGCAGGGCTGCAATACCTGTTTTTCACACTGCTTTTAGTCGGTGTGTTCCAAATGCTGGCCGGTTTCTTCCGTCTTGGGAAATTCATCCGCATGGTCCCGCGCTCAGTCATGATGGGATTCGTCAACGGACTGGCAATTGTAATTTTTCTTTCCCAGCTGAACATGTTCAAATCAGAAGGAACATGGATGCAGGGCCAACCGCTCTGGCTGATGATCGGCCTTGTGGCCTTGACCATGGCAATCCTGACCATCGTGCCCAAACTTCATAAAAAAGCCCCCGGAGCACTGATCGCCATTATTGCGGTTTCCATCTTTGTTGCTGCCATGCAGATAGAAACCCAAACAGTACTCTCATTCATCCAGTCCAACGGCGGAACCGGCATTAAAGGCGGCCTGCCTTCCTTTGCCATCCCTCAAGTACCATTTACTTGGGACACCCTTGTCTTTGTAACTCCCTATGCCTTGATTTTAGCCGCTATCGGCCTGATCGAAACCCTGATGACTTTGTCACTGGTTGACGAACTTACTGAAACACGCGGCAGCGGTAACCGCGAATGCCTCGCTCAAGGTTTAGGAAATTTCGTTAATGGATTATTCGGCGGCATGGGCGGATGTGCCATGATCGGCCAAAGTATGATCAACATCTCCTCCGGTGGACGCGGAAGACTTTCAGGAATTGTCGCAGCCAGTGCCCTTCTTTTTTTCATCATGTTCACTTCACAATATATTGAACAGATCCCCATTGCCGCCCTTGTCGGTGTTATGCTCATCGTAGTCATCAAGACCTTTGCATGGAGCACCTTTAACATCATGAACAAGGTCCCCAAATGGGATGTCATCGTCATCGTGCTGGTAACTGTCCTGACCGTTAAATATGATCTGGCCATTGCCGTAATCTGCGGCGTTATCATCTCAGCGGTTATCTTTGCATGGGAAAACGCCCTGCGTATCCGCGCCCGCAAGATGGTCGATGAGCAAGGCATTAAGCATTACCAGATCTACGGTCCGCTCTTCTTTGCCTCCACCACTCTCTTCCTGAGCAAATTTGATGTGCAGGACGACCCGGACAAAGTGATCATTGATTTCGAAGATTCCCGGATCATGGACCAGTCCGCCATTGAAGCGATTAACAAAATTGCCTCCATGTATGAACGGGCCGGAAAGAAAGTCTATCTGGTCCATCTCAGTCAGGATTGCGTTCGCTTAATCAAACGGGCCGAAAAAATCTGCGTGGTCAACATCCTCGAAGATCCCAGCTATTTTGTCGGCATCGACAACTATCATCAATATATTGAGAATCTGGAATTTGAAGCGTTGTAGGCTTGAAGATTATTTGTATAGAAACGAAAAGGGGCAGCCGTTAGGCTGCCCCTTTTTATTAGATCATTTTGTAAGGAGTCATGATAAGGAATAATCCAGGTCACTATTCCTCAACAACCTTATACCAAATATTCATGGACTCAAGACGCCCGCTGATATTGGTATTATTTTTTAGCTGTCCCGAAAACTTATATTCTCCCTTGGAAAACAGAGAATTAATCCCGTACGAACAGGCTCTGGCAATGGTGAACAGGCACTTGATACCGGACTCGGTGCAATCTTTTTCGAGAGCGCGCAACAGAGCACCGGCAATTCCCATCTTGCGGTAGTCCGGGTTAACAGCGAAATCTGTCATCTCCGCACTGTTTCCATCAGATGCAACTTCAGCAGAGGCTGCACCTACCAGCTTTGAGTCTTCGTAAACGCCCATGAACCTCACCCCGTCTTCCATTTCCTGACGAATGAAGTCAGGGTCAGTGATAGGGAACGGGTAAGTTTTGAATGTTTGACCGTAAAGATGCGCGAGCGCGTGCGCATCTTCCGGTCCAAGCCTGCGCATTTGCAGACTGCTCGGCAGGGTTGAGACATTACCCTTGCCTTTTTTGCTTTCAGCAACAGCAAGAACACGATCAAGCTCTTCCTTGTCACTCTGCTCCTTACGCCAAAGGTAGCGATAGAAGCTCAGAAAAACACCGTCATCACCGTCAAACATGTCCGGCACTTCTGCCTCTTTCTCAAAGCCGCAGGACAAAAAATGAAGCGCCTGCGATTCAGGAACCTTGGCGAATATTTTCGAAAGGTCCTCAGCCACGGCCATGTTGATAATTTCATCAACAATCGCAGGACCGTCTTCTGCTGCTAGAGACATCAGATAGATGCGGTCATTATAAGCCCCCATCTGTATGGTGCTGTTCCCTACAGTCAGAATAGAATCATGCAACATGCGAATTACGCTCCGCCCTTTCGTTATCTTCAGGAGTCAAACTGAGGGTATCGTCCCAGTCGGAAATAAGCTTTTCAATACCGATAGCTTTTTCTTCGGCATCTTCTTCCTTAAGCTGGAGATTACAATCAGCGCAATTCCGGTCACAGGTATTACACTCGTAGGAATCCGGTTCAGTATAGGTGGTGATTACCCCTTCGTAATTTCGCAGCACAACCTTATTGGTGGCCCATGAAACAATATAGTTGGGCATGACCGGAATCTTACCGCCACCGCCCGGAGCATCCACAACATAAGTCGGCACGGCGAAGCCGCTGGTATGTCCGCGTAAACTTTCAAGGATCTCAATCCCCTTACCTACGGGAGTACGGAAATGACTTAAGCCTTCGGAAAGGTCACACTGGTAAAGATAGTAAGGACGAACCCTGTTCTTAACCAGCTTCTGGTTCAGTGTCTTGATCAAGCGCGGGCAATCGTTGACCCCTGCCAGCAATACACTCTGGTTACCCAGCGGTATTCCGGCATCAGCAAGTTTTGCGATGGCCCTGCGCGAAGAATCAGTCACTTCCCTTGGATGGTTGAAGTGAGTGTTGATCCAGAGCGGATGATGCTTCTTAAGCATATTCACCAGATCATCGGTGATGCGATAAGGCAGGACAACCGGCATACGGGTTCCGATTCGGACAACCTCGACATGCTCAATTTCACCGATCTTGGTCAGAATCCAGTCCAGTTTTTCATCTGAAAGCATGAACGGATCACCACCGGAAAGCAGCACGTCACGCACCTGCGGAGTGTTGCGGATATATTCAATTCCCTTTTCCAACTGGCTAGTGGACGGGATAGAATCCTGATCACCGACTTTACGTTTGCGAGTACAATGCCTGCAATACATAGAACAAAGGTTGCTGATGTGGAAAAGCACACGGTCCGGGTAACGATGGGTAATTCCGGGAACCGGGCTGTCTTCATCCTCGTGCAACGGATCAGTCATATCGCAACGCTCTATCTTCAGCTCTTCAGGGCTTGGAAAGGATTGCAGAAAAACGGGATCATTTTCGTAATCTTCCTCATCAATGAGTGAAAGATAGTAAGGGGTAATAGCCAACGGAAATTTCCGCAGGGTCATCTCATGTTTTTTACGTTCAGAATCACTGAATTTGATGCCTAAAACTTTTTCAAAGCCGGAGACAGTCCTGATTGTGTTGCGGACGTGCCACTTCCAGTCAGTCCAGTCAGACCTCGAAGAATCGTCATCAATCACACCAGCCAATGCTTCCTGTCGCTCTGTGTAAACAGTCATAATATCCTGTATTTTTATAATATTTGAGAGAGAAACTCCTGAGTCCGCTGCTCTGCCGGAGCAGAAAACAAACGTGAGGGGCTATCCTGTTCCAGAATTACACCCTGATCCATAAAGGCAACGGAATCAGCTACCTCATTTGCAAAATTCATTTCGTGGGTAACAACCATCATGGTCATGCCGTCGTCAGCAAGGTCACGCATAACTGTGAGCACCTCACCGACCAGTTCCGGATCAAGGGCAGAAGTAGGTTCATCAAAAAGCATTACTTCCGGCTTCATTGCCAAGGCGCGGGCAATGGCGACCCTCTGTTTCTGACCGCCGGATAATGTTTCCGGGTAAGCATCAGCTTTTTCGGCCATGCCTACTTTATCCAGAAAAGACATGCCCAGCTCCGCAGCTTCTTTTTTGGGCATCTTCCTGACCTGAGTTGGCCCTTCAGTCACATTGCCCAATACGCTCATATGCGGGAAAAGATTAAAATGCTGAAAGACCATCCCAACCCGGCTGCGCATGGAATTGATTTCCTTTTCATCACTCGGGACCTTGTCACCATTGATGCTGATTTTACCCTTGGTGTATGTTTCAAGGCGGTTTACGCAGCGCAGCAAAGTGGATTTTCCGGAACCACTGGCCCCGATAACTACAACCACGTCGGAGTTACCCACATTCAGATCAACTCCCTTGAGCACGTGGTTGGTGTCGAACCATTTGTGAACACCTTCTATGCTAATAGTATCCTGCATAACTTCTCCTTAAGCCCTGCTTGTATCGAGCTTTCTTTCAATCGCATGAAAAAGGAATGTAAAAGCTCCGGTATAGATAAGGTAAAAGACCCCGGCTATTGTCAGCATTTCCATCATCATAAAATTGGAAGAGGCCAATTGCTGTGATTTAAGCAGCAGTTCATTAATAGTGATCGTGCTGGCAAGGGATGAATCCTTCAAAGCAATGATGAACTGGTTGCCCAGGGACGGGATCGCACGCTTAAATGCCTGCGGCAAAACGATCCTGACCATTGCCCGGGGATAACTCATCCCGATACTTCGCGCGGCTTCCATCTGCCCGGGGGAGATGGATGCAATGGCGCCCCTGAAAATCTCGGCAATATAGGCACCGTTATGAATTCCCAAAGCCAGAACAGCAGCCGGAAGAGCGGAAAGCCCTACAAGGCTTCGCATTCCGAAATAAATGAAGAGCAACTGCAACAACAACGGAGTTCCGCGGATTATGTAAATGTACGCGTGAGCCGGGAGATTGAATATCCGCTTATCGGAAATGCGCATGAATACCGTAACTAGGCCGAGAACAAGCCCGAGAAGAATACCAAGCACGGTAATTTCAAGGGTCATCCATGCTGCCGGGAGAAAATACGGAATATACTCCGGCAGACTTGCAAAATCGAAATACATCTTTATTCCTTTTTTCAAAAAAGTAAGGAGGCTGTCCGCCCCCTTACTATTCTCTATTTCTTGGTAATATCTACCTTAAGCCACTTCTTACTCAGCTTGGTAAGGGTACCGTCGTCGTGCATCTGTTTAAGAATCTTGTTCACCTCATCCGTAAGAGTTTTATCTTCTTTGCGGAAAGCAACTGCGATATCTTCCTTGCGTAACGGGGAACCAAGCGGTTTAATCTTAAACTTTCCGCTATTCATGGCATTAACACCCACAACACGGTCAGTGATGACACCATCAATTACCCCGCTGGATAATTCGGTAAGAGTATGAGTATCGTCTTTGTACAGACGGATATCAGACACACCCAGATTTTTGGCATCCTGCTCAAAAGTGGTTCCGGTAACCAGTCCGACGGCCTTAGATTTCAGTTCATCAGCGGACTTGAAAGGAGAGTCTGTACGGACAAACATCTGAGCACCGGAATAGTAATACGGGGTAGAGAAATCCACGACCTTCTTACGTTGCTCAGTTGCTGCCATACTACCGAGGATACCGCTGTAAATACCGGACCGCAGCCCTTCGATAATGCCACTCCATTCAGTGGTGACGGGCTTCAGTTTCACACCCAGCCTTTTAGCGACTTCTTTAGCAACATCCACATCAAATCCGACCAGCTCATTTTGCTTGTTAAAATAATTAAACGGGGGATAGCCGCCGCTCATGGCAAAGCTCACTTCCCCGGCTTCTTTGACCTTGGCAAGGCCGGTCTTTTCCTGTTTAGCGCAACCGACAAAAGACACAGTGATCAACAGCGTGAACACCGCAAGGTATAAGGCAGTAAAACGTCTCATGTTTTCTCCTAAATATGTGTACTATTTTTAAGGATACACACTCTTATATATCATTATATAAGGTGGTGAAGCAGATTTTCGAATCTCACTGCGATGCACATATGAAAACCCGAGAAACATAAACAATGCAACAAAAGAAAATGCAATAGTTACAATTGCATGTCTTAAATTGTCGTTTGCTATATCTTTAGGTCTCATTTGCGTGCAGATAGGTAAAAAACTAAATTGAACAACCTTGTCGCTGTTCAGAACAATACAGACTTAGCTTCTACCCACAAGGCGATTTATTGGGTATTTATTGGGTATAGTATATACCCAATATTTTATGATCCGATCTGATGCTTGAGATATGAAATCAAAGAGACTCTCTTACCCTGTAGACCAAGTTTGCGGCGAATATTTTTGCGGTGGGTGCGGACAGTGTCGGCTGTGATTGAAAGGAGCTCACCAATACGTTCAGTACTTTTTCCTGCTTCAATATATCGGCATATTTCAACTTCACGGGGAGTGAGCTTGAGCAGCAATTCTTCAAATTGGTCCCCGGTTTCCCCTGCCAGAGCGGAGAGACGTTCTTTAATAAATCTTCCAAAACTTCTACGCATCTGCGGAACGGGCTCTTTAATCATGCGGTCCAAGGCCGGAAGAATCTGTTCACGAACCTGTAGTGCAAAATCCTCATGCATATCTTTTTTTTCTTCTTCTACAGATTCAATAACAGTACGCAAAGCCACGTTCATACCATCGACTTGCTCACGCGTCTCTTCCAGACCTGTTTCAAGACGCTGGATATCGGTCATATCCCTCAATCCGACATGAAACACGGTACCGGACTGAAGCCGAACCTTATGCATAGTAAGCTCAACCGGGATTTCTTTTCCCGTGCAATTTCTAGCAGTAAGCAATTCATCAAACGGGACAGGAATGTCAGTAGTGCAGGTTTCAAAATGCCTGCGGACAACTTTAGATGATTCAGCACTAAAAATATTTAGGCAACTATTTCCGGATAGAGTGCAGCTGCGCCCGAAAAGTCTTTCTGCAGCGGGATTGGAAGAAAGAATACGAAAAGCTGAATCAGCCAGAAAAGTCGGATCCTGAGCAGCCTCAAAGAGAGCATTAAACAGGGCAACACTGTCAGCAAGAGCGGCGATATTATCCTCAATTCGCTCCTCGTACGACTCATGGAGTTCTACAAAGGGCGCGTTATTGGTAACAACGGCAACATACCCTTCCGAACAATACGGTCCGGCAAGGGGAATTAAACGCAGTGAATAACTTCCCCCATCCTCCCCGTATGGGATTTCATGCACTCCCGCCACAGGATAAGCTGCAATAAATTCATCAATACCGGAAGCTTCAACTCCCAAAATATCCCAAAGCTGTCTCCCCTTCAAAGGACACCCAAAGAATTCAACAACACGGGCACTTGCTGAGCAGATGCGCCCGCCGCCATCAGTAAAAAGGATAAAATCAGAAAATGATTCAAAAACTTCGGAAATAGGTTCAGGAAGACGGTCAAAATTATCGTCTGTATTTGAGCTCACGGAAAAATCCTGTGCTTAATGATTAATTCAATTAAAAACTGATCAATAACAGGCATTTTTAATGAATTCAAATCTGACCCAAACAAAAAAAGGACTTACAACCATAAAGCAGTAAGTCCTTGTATTATCTGGTACCGGGAGCGAGACTCGAACTCGCAAGGGCGTGAACCCGGCGGATTTTGAGTCCGCTGCGTCTACCAATTCCGCCATCCCGGCATGCGTGAGGGATTGTTAATATTAGATGACCTTACGACTGTCAAGAGCATTTAGCAAGATATGGATAGGAATACATATTTTCACTCAAAAAGTAATTATCTGAAGATTCAGCCATGATCATACTTTACTCTATTGTAAAGCAGGTAACTCAGTGCTATTTCTAACGTCCTTTCATTAATTTTCTACAAAAGAGTTTCCCATGATCCCAATAGGCTCACTGGTCAACGGTGCCGCCATCATCGGCGGTTCCATCATCGGTATTCTCCTGCACAGCAGATTTCCTGAACGCATCCGGGAGATCATTTTTCAGGCATTGGGCCTCGGCGTTTTACTTATCGGTATCCAGATGTCACTGAAAGTTGAGGATATACTTGTAGTTATTTTCAGCCTGATCATCGGCGGCATAGGTGGCGAACTGTTAAGGCTGGATACGCTTTTTGAACGCGGCGCCGGCTGGCTCAAGAAAAAAGTAGGTTCCAAGGATACCGGATTCATTGACGGAATGATCACCGCCTCCCTGATCTTCTGCATCGGAGCTATGGCTATTATCGGCTCCTTTGAAGAGGGAATCAACGGCGACACCACTATCCTGTTCACCAAAGCCATGCTTGACGGATTCGCCTCCATCGCTCTTGCTTCTTCATATGGAATCGGAGTGCTGTTCTCCTTTATCCCGGTCATCATCTACCAAAGCGCACTAACCCTTTTTGCGGGTTCTTTTCAGGATTGGTTCTCTCCGATGATCATTTCCCAGCTCACTGCAACCGGCGGGCTGCTCATTATCGGTATCAGCGTAACTCTACTTGATATCAAGCGCATCAACCTCGCCAACCTGCTGCCCTCTTTGGGAGTAGTCATCGCGCTTACCGCCATACTTAACTAAAATTCACAACAAGCGGATGTTTTAAACGTTTTCATCATTGAATATTGAATTTAGATAGGTTCTAATACTATTATGAAAATCCGCTGGAAAATGCTCATAATATTGCTGACCTTCTCCCTGACTCCTTTGTTCGTGCTAAAAACTCACGGACTTAATTCTTTAAAGGATCTGGGAGCAGATCTGCAGACTCAGACCCGCGTAACCCTTCTTGAGCGAGCCACCCACAACCTTGCTGATCAGGCTAAGGGGGCTGCGGTCATGATTGATATTGAAGGGCGACTCTATCAATCCACCCTGAAAAGCATTCAGGGAGAGGCAGAGCTGCGTCTAAATGACAATGACATTCCCCCACAGAAAAATAGTCCGTATATAACCACCAGACATAAGAGTTTTGATAAACCGGAACTGACCAATAGCCCGGCCTACAAAAAACGGGCACTGATGGGCAAAGGAACAAACCGCCGTGGCGACCACAACATGATGGCTGCCGTCCAACGCGGGGACTTTATTGACCTGCCCGTAACGCTAAACCACATATCCTTCTGGCTGGCAGGAAACCTTTCGCCTCAAGAAGCCAAAGCAGATATCAACAAAATAGCCCCTCTGCTGGACGATTTTAAATCATGCGCATCATCACTGAACAGCCTGATTCTCTGGCAGGAAATCATTCTTGAAAACGGTCTTGTTGCCACCTATCCGGGCCACGACTCCTTTCCACGCAAATACGACCCCAGAACTCACGCTTGGTACAAGGAAGTCAAAGAGCAGGGAGAAGTAAGCTGGACCCTCCCATCCACGGATGCTGCAACAAAAACCCTCTGCAACAGGCTTACGGCTCCTCTTTATGGAAATGACGGTCAATTTATAGGAGTCGCATCACTGGTTATTCCCATCGGGGAAAGCCTGAACAAAGCACTTGTCTCAACTGACACGAAAAAAGCAAAAGTGATGCTGGTCACCACTCTTCATCGAGATGATAGCCACAAAAATTCACTGCTGGTGCTTGGTAAGATAGGTGATGAGCAAATTGAGGAAGATTTCCGTCCAATGCATGGATATTTCTGGCAGGCTCCACCTGAAAAGGAATGGCTGACCGAAGACAATCCTGAATTCAAAACCCTGATTAAGGACGTTACAGATAAGAATTCAGGGGTTCTGCACATGAACGACAATGGAGTCCCGTCCTTGTGGACATACAGTCCAGTTAACAATTCTGTATCCATTCTGATCATTATCCCGGTCCATGAATTTACCGCCGAAGCAGACGAAGCTGAACAATACGTCCGGGAAAGCATTGCCAATCAGTTGGAAGGGACATCTTTGATTGCATTAGCGGTCATTCTATCCATCGCTATCGTTGCGTATTTTGTTTCGCAGGGACTATCCAAACCCATCCACAAACTTTCTGAAGCAATGATAAAAGTAGGTGAAGGGGACTGGGACGCAAGGGCTGATTTTCACTCCAAGGATGAACTGGGAGACCTTGCTCAGAATTTTAACTATATGGTCCCGCAACTGCGTGAGCATTCCAGAATCCGTCAGGCCCTCAGCCTTGCTGATGAAGCCCAGCAATCACTTTTCCCCAAGTCACCACCGGATATTGAAAATGTTGATATCGGTGCACGATGCACCTTCTCCGAACAGACCGGGGGTGATTACTACGACTTTGTCGGTTGTGCCACGTGCGGCCCAAAAACATTCGCCACCGTTATCGGGGATGTCTCCGGACACGGCGTCAGCGCAGCCCTGCTTATGACCAGTGCCAGAGCCTACATTCGAGCCCTCTCAGGACGCGGTAAAACACTTGTGGAAGCTGCAACAGAAGTTAACCGCCTTATAACCAAGGACTGTGCCCAGACAGGCCATTTCATGACTATGTTCATGGCTATCTGCAATGCGGATGAAAGGACAGTAAACTGGATCAGAGCCGGGCATGACCCCGGGATGGTCTATTCTCCCGAGACTGATACCTTTGATCAACTTCTGGGAGAAGGATTGGCTCTTGGTGTTGATGAAGGTTATCCCTACCGTGAATACCTGACCCAAATGAATCAGGGGCAGATTCTAGTACTTTACACAGACGGTATCTGGGAAGCACACAGCCCCGCAGGAAACCAGTTCGGCAAGGACAGGATGAAACAGGTTATCCGGGATAATTGCCATAAATCATCACAGGAAATATCCGACATCATACTTCTTGAAGTAGAGAACCACCGTAAAGGACTCCCGCTTGAAGATGACTGCACAATTATCGTGGTTAAATTTTTATGAAATACTCAATTTACGAACTCGCAACATACGCATTCGATCCCCTGCATGCATTCTGGAAAAATGAAAGGACCGAAAAAGCGGTTGCCGGAATCCTGATCGGCTGTTTTCTTGCCGCTCTGCTGGGCATTGAACTTGGCAGGCAGGGCCTGCTGCCCGCAGCAATTGCCGCCAAAACCCCGACCAGCCACTATGCAGCGGTAGGCATTGCCTTCACCCTTGTTCTGGTGCTGGAGGTGATAAGCTTTATTTTTGTGCTGCCCTGCTCTTTCTCCAAGTCCGTGGGCAAGCAGCTGGAGATTCTCTGCCTGATCCTCATGCGCAATTCCTTCAAGGAACTGGTTAATTTCCCGGAGCCGATCACTTTCACCGGTAACATGACTCCCATTTACCAGATTCTTTCTGACGGAGCCGGAGCCTTTGTGGTCTTTGTGCTTCTGGGCATATATTATCGAGTCCAGAAATCTGGGCCGAGCTTAAAACCGGCATCAAAATTCAGCTACGTTGCCAGCAAAAAACTGGTTGCCCTTTTACTGCTTGGCCTTTTCATGGGACTGGGCATATACGTGTTTTACTGCTCAGCCAAAGGACTCCACCACTTTGATTTTTTCAGCACTTTTTACACCATCCTGATTTTCAGTGACATCCTGCTGGTGCTCATTTCGCAGCGTTTTCTGCCGGCATTTCAGGCTGTTTTCAGGAATTCAGGCTTTGCGCTGGTCACGCTGCTGATCAGACTTGCGCTTGCTGCCCCGCCCTTCTACAATGCAGCCCTCGGGGTTGCCTCGGCCGGATTCGCGGTCCTATTAACCCTCGCTTATAACTCATTTTATCTAAACAAAAAAAAGGAATCCTGAAGTGAAAAGCATCTGCATATTCCTCGGAGCCAATCCCGGCAACGATCCTAAATATCCACAAGCGGCCCGCAACATGGGCCGGGAACTGGCTCAACGCGGCCTTACCACAGTCTACGGCGGCTCACGCACCGGACTGATGGGCATTCTTGCCGAAAGCGCACTGGAAGCTGGCGGTAAAGTTATCGGGGTAATCCCGGAAAGCCTCTATAAAATTGAAATTGCCCACACCGACCTTACTGAACTGCATGTTGCCGACTCCATGCATGAACGCAAAGCACTCATGGCCGAACTCTCCGACGGTTTTATTGCCATGCCCGGAGGAATCGGGACCATGGACGAAATATTCGAGATATTCACATGGGCTCAGCTCGGATTTCATTCCAAACCTTGTGGCCTGCTCAATGTGGACGGATACTACGATAAACTGCTCAGTTTTCTGGACGGGGTGGTTGAAGAAGGATTCTTGAAAGACATGCACCGGGAGAAACTGCTTACCGCAGAAACTCCGGACCTGCTCATTGAGTCATTCGCTACATATGAACCGCCCAGCGGATCAAAGTGGGTGGAAAAAGTGGACGTCACCCAGCGCAAACAACAATAAGAAAAATCCCCTGCAAATCTTTGCAGGGGATTTTTACTTCTTGTTTCGCTTTGGAAAGTCAGGATCTACAAAATAAATCATTCTACTTCGCGGCGACAGGTAATCAAAGACTTCAGGTGCAAGTTTAGCCGGATTAATAGAATTAGTAATCGAGTATTCGGACTCCTCTTCCAAATCGAGAATAAGTGCTTCTTTCTTCGGTATTTCCGGATCGTATATGACGATACTGGGCAGCAAAGGCTTTGCAAGATTTACGGATATCACCATTCCGACCATTTCATCATTGAGCACCACTACGGTTCCCGGAGGATAAATGCCCATACATTGTATAAAAGCAGACAAGTAATCCGGTTCAAAATAAGTGGCTCTCTTGGAAAACATATACGACAAAGCCTGATAAGGAGTCAGTGATGCTGACGGATCATGCTTGTTTATGAGACAGTCATAGAAATCAGCAATGGCCAGAATTTTGGTCAACTTTCCGATTTCCCCTCTTTCCACCCCTCTGGGATACCCACCGCCGCAGCAACGTTCATGATGCGCATACACTATTTCCATTGCTTCTGGGGGATAATCCTCGCAGCCAGAAAGTATATCCACGCCATAAAATGGATGTTTGCGCAGAACTTCCGCTTCAAACTTAGTAAGCTTTCCCTTTTTATGTAAAATCTTCTTTTCAATCTTGGCCTTGCCTATATCGTGAAAAAGACCTCCAATCGCAAGTATGCGCATTTCATCTTCATCCAACTCTATAGTTCTGCCCAGAATCAAAGATAATACCGTAACGTTCATTGAATGGTAGTATACCGTATCACTCTTATCTGTCTGTAAATTCAGGACATGCATAAGAGCTTCCGAATCACTCAAAAAATATCGGCTTAAAGTCTTGGAAAAAGTATTTGCCTCTTCATAAAACTGCATGTTCCCTCTGGTGATTGAAGACATGAGATCTTCGACCTGACGAACAGACAAAGTATATTTCTGCTCCGCGCGAACAACAGACTCTTTCTTTTCCTTCAGCTTTTCCATCCGGGCTTTCTTTTCTTTGAACAAAGCATCTGGAGCTGAAGCCAACTGAGAACTGGCAGGACGCTGAACAGACTTCTTTTTGGTGGCCTGCAAGGGTGTAACCAAACTTTTATCCGGGATGACGATAACTTTCTCAACCCCTAAAGAATGCAAGGTTTCAATCGTCTCAAAATCCTTTATTCGGAAACTGCTGGTCAAAAATGGATGTCGATACCACGGCACGCCCACGAGTTTTATATGAACTCCGGGCCTCAACCGATCTACATCGACCATATGTTCACCATTTCTAAGCCTTGTCATATCAACCTACCACTCAATGAGAATCAGAAGACATTCCTTTCCCTTATGGAAATCTTCTTTGTTATATCTATTATATTCTCAGCGTTCCTATGAATATAGTCTATTATTTTAGAATCAAGCACCTGCCTCTTTGATAAGAACTTCATTTTCTTGCCTTTCACAATTCCATAAACATCTTCGGCCAGTTCCATTCCTTCGGCAAGCCCCAAGGGATAAACTTCACGGACATGATATCGCGCTTCTGCTCCCAAAAGATTCCCAAGCTCTTTGATGACTTTGGGATCATATCGTTTGCCCCGTAAGTTCATCATGGCCAAGGCTTCTCCTGCACCTCGTCCTCCTGCCTTCAGCCTGTCAAAATCCGATACAACCTTTAAGATTCTTGACCCGATAGGAATCTCATCATTAAAAAAACCACCATCTTCTCCATCATCCATATAATGAGATTCCTGCAAAGAAAGCTTTGTGCACACATCTTCGAAATATGGAAGCTTCGATAAGATCTTAGCCGAATATTCCGTATGCTGGGTATAAATACTATAGTCAACACTACCGAAAACATCACCTGTCTCAATCATTTCCAACAGACGGTCAGGTAAAAAAATAAATCCGATTGAGGATAACACCGCGGCAACTTCGGTGCTCCAGGAATCAGGATCTCCAAGTTTCCTGCTTAAGGACTTAACTAACGGCAAGATACGTGCTGTCCTGCTATTCAAACCGGGATTATGCATTGCAGCGATATCACTGACCATCCGAATAACCCCGCGAGTCATTTTGCTGGACATGTGATTTTCAACATTAGATAAACGATGATACTCCAACGCATCCCGCAAGGACTTTTTCAAAATCTTGAGTGAACACGGTTTTGTCAGGATTCTGAAAACACCACACTCATTTACCGCATCGATTGCCATAGCAAGATCCGCATTACCACTAAGAAGAATCCTGACAGAAGAAGGAGAAACATCCTTAGCTCTGGTCAAAAATTCAACTCCGTCCATTTCAGGCATCTGATAATCAGAAACAATAACATGGAAGGGACCATCTGCTTTTAAAGCCTCCAAAGCGTCACCTCCGGAAGAACAACAGGATATTTGAAGTCTTTCGGTCGATATTCTTGAAAATAGCAAATGGATAGCTACATCATCATCAACAAAAAGAATTTTATACATTTTTTCCTCCAGACCGACCCTGCAAAAACGCCAGTCGTTAATAGCTCCAGCATAAGCCTAATTAGAATATAAAATAACTCATTCCACGAAGAAAATAACTATTTTTTTATTATTAATTATCCAAAAGTTACGAATTAAATTCTGCCAAATGAGCCAAAATATATTATAAATCAAAAAGAAGGCTGACAAAAACAGGAGGGTCTTATATAGAAAGATAAAGCCAAAAATGGAGGGAACACAATGAAACAGTCCGACTACATTGAACTTGAAGACAGATTTGGCGCTCAGAACTACAAGCCTCTCGATGTTGTAATAGAAAAAGGAGAAGGAGTCTGGGTTTGGGATGTTGACGGGAACAAATATATGGACTGCCTCTCTGCATACTCAGCTGTGAATCAGGGCCATTGCCATCCACGCATAAAAAAGGCCATGCAGGACCAGCTTGACAAATTAACCCTGACCTCAAGAGCTTTCCGCAACGACCAGTTGGGACTTTTCTACCAAGAGCTCTGCTCCCTGACCAACTCCCACAAAGTGCTGCCCATGAATAGTGGAGCCGAAGCTGTAGAAACAGCAATCAAGGCAGTACGGAAATGGGGTTACATGGTAAAAGGAGTACCGGAAGATCGTGCCGAAATCATTGTCTGTGCAGACAATTTTCATGGTCGTACCATCTCCATTGTAGGTTTTTCCACCGACCCGGTTTCCCGCCGGGGATTCGGCCCCTTCACTCCGGGATTCAAAGTCATTCCCTTCGGTGATCATAAAGCTCTAGAAAACGCGATCACACCAGACACAGTAGGCTTTCTCGTTGAACCCATTCAAGGCGAAGCCGGCGTTATCATTCCCCCGGAAGGGTATCTGAAAAAAGTACGGGAAATATGCACTGCCAATAACATCAACCTAATCCTCGATGAAATCCAGACCGGACTTGGCCGGACAGGTAAACTGCTGGCTGAAGAACATGAAGGGATTGAAGCTGACATCACACTAATCGGCAAAGCCCTTTCCGGCGGCTTTTATCCGGTCTCGGCAGTTCTTTCCAATACCGAGGTTCTGGGAGTTCTCAGACCCGGTGAACACGGCTCAACTTTCGGTGGAAATCCGCTGGCTTGCGCCGTGGCAAGGGAAGCCCTGAAAGTTCTTCAAGAAGAAGACCTGATTCGCAATGCCGAAGAAATGGGTGCAAAATTTCTTGCTGGACTCAAATCCATCAACAACAGCAAAATCAGGGAAGTTCGTGGCCGGGGATTGCTGCTGGCCGTTGAGTTTAAACTTGATGCCGGCGGAGCAAGACAGTACTGCGAAAAGCTCAAAGAAAACGGGCTGCTCTGCAAGGAAACCCATGACAATATCATCAGGTTTGCACCTCCTCTGGTGATTACCACTGAGCAGGTGGACTGGGCTCTTGAACGCATCAAACCTATTCTTTCTACTTAAATAAACGGCAATTGACACCCGGTTTTCAACTTTTGCAACAGCACAGGATTTAGCGCATGTCATTGAGAAACAGATTTGCGACCATTTTCAACGGAACACTTATATTCTTCCTTATTTCTATAACACCGTCATTCGCTTATCAGGAAGAGTTAAGGTTTGACCGCCTTTCGTTAAACGAAGGACTGTCGCAATCGTCCATTCTGTGCATGCTGCAAGACTCACGTGGTTTTCTGTGGTTCGGAACATACGACGGCTTAAACCGTTACGATGGCAGAAACGTCAAAGTATATAAAAGCGGCACAAAGAGCGGAATGCTGTCAGATGGTAACATCCGGGCACTCTACGAAGATAAAGCCGGGGTATTGTGGGTCGGCACGAAAGGTGGTGGGTTAAACCGCTATGACCGGCTGACTGACAGCTTCAAAAGCTACCAGCCGATAGCAGAAAAGACTGATTCTCTCTCCGGTACAAATGTCAGTGCAATATTTGAAGACTCAAAAGGCCGTTTATGGATTGGTACTCATTCCGGAGTGAATCTGTTTAACCGCAATACAGAAACATTCACCAGATTTCAGCAGTCAGAACATACCGGAAGTCTCAGCCATAACGAGATCAGGTCCATATACGAAGATCTTGATGGGAATATATGGATAGGAACGGCTATAGGGCTGAACCTCTTCGAGAGTGAACAGAAAAAATTCAAAACATACAAAAATACTCCGGGCGATAAAAGCAGTCTGGGAGACAACACAGTGCTGTGCTTTTACCAACAGAATAAAAATGAACTGTGGGTAGGCACCAAAAAGGGAATCTCGATTCTTGATACGCAGCAGGACAAATTCAAGACCCTGTTTCGATCCCTTGAAATAAACGACATTTATCAAGACCGTTCCGGCAATCTCTGGCTCGGGACCCTTGAAGGGTTGGGCAAAAGAGATCCGTCAACTGCATCAGCCAGCCCGGAAAAAATGAAATTCGATTTCTTCAAAAACAACCAGCTTGACCACCAAAGCCTGAGCAGCAACAAGGTGACCAAGGTGCTTGAAGACAACTCCGGGGTCATCTGGGTCGGCACCTATACTGACGGGCTGAGCAAACTTCCACCAAAGATGCAGGCTTTCGGTATACTGAGCCGCCAACCTTGGAAAAAAAGCACTCTCTCAGGGCTTGAGGTCAGTGCAATACTTGAAGACCGGGAAGGACTGCTCTGGATTGGAACCTATAAAAACGGTCTTAACACCTATGATCCACAAACCGGTGAAATCAAAGCTTACAGCACGAAATCAGCATCTTCTTGGAAGCTTTCAGGCAACAGGATTAACTGCATTTTTCAAGACAGCTCCGGCCTTATCTGGGTTGGAACCCGTAAAAAGGGTGTATTCGTAATTGATAAGAATAAAGGAATAGTACAAAAGTACAAATGGGATAAGAAGAACCCCAACTCCCTCAGCCAGAACAATATCTGGTGGATATATGAAGGCAGCATGGGCTACATCTGGATAGGAACCAGCAAAAAAGGACTCAATCGCCTTGACCGCAAGACCGGTGAGTTCAAACGCTATGATCATTCCGATTCCGATCCGACCAGCCTCGGACACAAAAGAGTCCGTAATATCTTCGAGGACAGCAACAACAACTTCTGGGTCTGCACCAATGCCGGTCTAAACCTGATGGACCGCAGAGAAGGAACCTTTAAACATTATCAACATGAACCGGGGAATCCGCAATCACTCTCAAACAACCGGGTCACACCTGTTGCCGAGGCTGCTGACGGCTCGCTCTGGCTGGGTACAGATTCCGGTCTGAACAGATTTGATCCGCAAACCGGCATATTCACCCGCTATACAGAAGCAAACGGACTTGCCAATGACGGAATCCAAGGCCTCTGCATTGATGACAATGGGCATATCTGGGTCTCTACCTTCAAAGGGATATCCCGCCTTGATCCGGTCAACGGAAAGGTCTGGAACTTCGGTCCTTCAGACGGGCTGCAGGGAATTGAATTCTGGATTAATTCCTACAACAAAGGCCAAACCGGGAAGATATACTTCGGTGGATTGAAAGGGCTGAATATGTTCGATCCCCGTAACATTAAAATTAACCGTACTCCCCCTCCTCTGGTCATCACCGACCTTACAATAATGGGAGCTCCGGCAAATCTGAAAACTAACATCACTGAATCCAGTCAGGTAACCCTGTCATGGAAAGACGCCATGTTCAGCTTTCATTTCGCTGCCCTCGACTATCAAAACCCAAAACTGAACAAGTACCAATACAAGCTCGAAGGCTTCAATGATGAATGGATAGATTCCCCTGACGCAACAGCCACATTCACCAACTTTGATCAGGGTAACTATATATTCAGAATTCGGGGCTCTAACAGTGACGGCATATGGAATGATGATGGAGCCAGCTTAAAGCTGACCATTATTCCTCCGTTCTGGAAAACGTTATGGTTCAAAGGTCTTTTGGGAATCTTGGCCATCATCATGTTTTTCCTGATTGTACGCCAACGCACCCGGACCGTGGAAAAACAAAAAGAAACTCTGGCTAAAGAAGTCGAGAACAGAACGGCTGATCTTAATCAGGAAATTGAGGAGCATAAAAAAACAGAGAAAAGACTCGAACAGGCCATCTTGAGAACGGAAGAGGCCAACGAAGCTAAAAGCGCTTTCCTTGCCAGCATGAGTCATGAGATACGCACTCCCCTGAACTCTATTCTGGGGGTTGCCGATCTGCTTAAAAACACCGATCTCTCCGATGAGCAGGGAGAATACGTCAATATATTCGAGTCATCGGGAGAAATACTGCTCACCATCATCAACGATATTCTTGATTTTTCAAAAATTGAAGCAAATCACGTTAAGCTGGAAAACATCCCTGTTGACCTGCTGCAAGAGACTGAATCACTCATGCAACTTCAGGCCACAGCCGCTTCTTCACGCCATGTGGAACTGGTCATGCGCTACAAGCCAGACGTACCGGAGATCGTCCTTGGTGATTCCACCCGGATTCGCCAGATATTGCTCAATATCCTTGCCAACGCAGTTAAATTTACCAGCAGCGGCGAAGTTTCCATTGTTGTTTCACGGTCCCCGGAAAGCAATTCCACGGACAATATCACTTTCACAATTTCAGATACCGGAATCGGAATTGCCCCGGAAAAACTGGACTCCATTTTTGAGCCTTTTTCACAGGCAGACTCCTCAACCACCCGTAAGTACGGAGGGTCCGGTCTCGGACTTTCCATCAGCCGCAAACTGGCTGAACTTATGGGGGGAACAATTACCGCCAGCAGTACTCCCGGCAAGGGCAGCACCTTCATGGTCACCCTGCCTCTACCCAGAGCACCGCAGGCCACTACTGCTACGGAACCTAACCTTGAATATTCGGAAATTCTGGTTGCAATCCGCAACTCTGAAACTCTTGCATCGGTCTGCGAAACCATTAATTATTTCAATGGGACCGCAACCCCCTGCTCTACTGTAGAAAGTCTTAAAATTCTGCTTTCATCCCCGCAGGACGACAAATACAAACTACTGATTTACGATCTTTCCTTAAAAAACGCAGGAGGGCTGAACCTGCTCCGTTCATTGCAGGAAGATGGAATAAAACTTCCGCCGGTATTGATGCTCCAGCAAGGAGCGTGTTTTGACAAGAAACACCTTCAGCAAGGCATAGAAGGACGCGGTCAACAGCTTCCCACTTCGCGCAGACAACTTCTGCACAACATGATGGAACTGCTGGACCTTTCATGTGAACAGGAGCAGGCAAGTACAGCGCCTAAATCCCGGGAAATACCGCCTATAAAGATATTACTGACAGAAGATAATATTCCCAACCGGGACCTGATCCGACATTTTCTAAAGGACACTGATACAACTCTGGCCATGGCAGCAGACGGAGCGCAGGGACTCAAGCTGGCAACCAATGATAATTTTGATATCATCCTGCTGGATATGGAAATGCCGGTCATGGATGGGCCTGAATTTTTGGTTAAATTCAGGAGCTATGAAAAGGAAAACAACCTTCCGCCAACCGGAGTGATAGCGCTGACCGCACACGTTTCGGCTGAATACCGGGATAAATGCATCTCCGCCGGGGCAGACGAATTCCTGTCTAAGCCCATTAAGAGAGACACTTTATTGCAAACAATATTGAATATACACAACAGAACCAAATAAATGGAAAAACTTACCGCCAAACAAACCAAGTGGATTCGCGCCCTGCATATGCTCAGTGCCTGTCTCTGGGGCGGGGGCGCACTTTCGCTGGTCTTATTGCACTGCCTGTTTGTTCCATCTTCAGGTGAAGCCCTTTACGGGCGGGATATATGCCTTAAACTCGTGGATCAATATGTAGTAACAGCCGGCGCACTGGGCTGTCTGCTTACCGGATTCATCTTTGCGTGGAAAAGCTCTTGGGGATTTTTCAAATTCAAGTGGATTATCACCAAATGGATCGTCAATATCATCTTCATCCTCTTCGGATTCACCTGCTTCATGCCCTGGCTGGACCATATGAGCGAGCTTTCCGGAAATACCGGAGCGCTGGCACTGCAAACGCCGGAATACCTGCGCAGCCAATTACTGAATGAGATATCAGCATTCGCTGTCTTCGGCTGCCTGCTTTTTCTGATCTGGGTCTCGGTGTTCAAACCGTGGGGTAAAACTTCCTTTGGCACGCAAAAATAAATCCGGGGCTTCCCCGGATTTATTTATTACTCACCTATAATTTTAACCAGAACCCTTTTACGCCGTCCGCCGTCAAATTCTCCGTAAAAAATCTGTTCCCAAGTTCCGAAATCGAGCTGCCCTTCAGTAATGGCGACTACAACTTCACGCCCCATGACCTGCCGCTTCATATGCGCATCGGCATTATCTTCATAGCCGTTATGCCGATACTGGCTGACCGGTTCATGAGGAGCCAGCTTTTCAAGCCAGACTTCGTAATCATGATGCAGACCGGATTCATCATCATTAATAAAAACACTGGCTGTAATGTGCATGGCGTTGACCAGACATAAACCTTCCTTTACCCCTGATTCGGCAAGGCATTCCTCAACTTTTGGCGTAATATTGATAAACGCCCTCCTGCCCGGAACCTCAAACCACAATTCCTTTCTGTAAGATTTCATCTATTGAAGCCTCCGTATCAACTTGACATCTGTATGCCGCAAATGCTTGATTCTTTTTTTGCTCTGCAACTACTGCAGGGCTGTCTTCGTCACAAATGAACAGCCTAAAAGCTACATAATATTTCAGGGAGAAACAACATGGATAAAGGTTACGCTGAAACTATCGCCTCCGACATTATGCAGATGCTCGAATCAGCTAAGGGCAGCGATCTGGACCTCAACGGCGGATTCCAGAATGACGCCTTCACTGCCGAGAACTTCTCTTTCGGCTACCTGTTCTACCCCCGCGAAATGCTCCTCGCTATTCCCCAGCTTCCGCAGGCGGTCAGAAAAAAGATTAAGAAATCAAATATTCTCGGAACCGTTGATCTTGAAGGCAGAAAGGTAGGTATCCACCTCATCTGCTCCTTGAATAAAGGCTTTGATGAAATTGAAACCGCAGAAGACATCATTGCCGGTATCAACAAGAAAGAACTTATGGACTTCAAGGAACAGATTGCCGGAATCCTGCACAAAGACCTTGTAGGAAATATTGAAGAGAAAACAACTGAACAGTAATAGAAAAAACCGCCATATTCCTGAGGTATATGGCGGTTTTTTTATTGTTTAGTACGTGGGACCAACTTACCGATAATCTGGACCAGTTCATCGATGTTGACCGGTTTTGACGAATAGGCATCCATGCCGTTACTGAGAAATTTTTCGCGGTCTCCTTCCATGGCATAGGCGGTCAGGGCGATAATAGGAATTTCATTCCCTTGCTCCCTGATTTTCTTGGTAGCCTCAAGGCCGTCCATTTCAGGCATTTGAACATCCATAAGAATTACATCAAAAGGACCGCTATTATCCAGCAGGTCCAAGGCTTCAAGGCCGTTTTCAGCAGTTTCCACTTCAAAACCCTGTTCGGTCAGAAAATGGGCAATGTAAAGCTGGTTGGTGGCATTATCTTCGGCCAGCAGAATTCGTGCGGCCAAGCCCTTATCATTCTTGCCCTCATCAAGAAATGCTGTATCTGTTTCGATACATTCGCCAACACTGGACTTGAGCCTGACTGTAAATTTAAATTCCGACCCCCAGCCTTCCCTACTGCTGAAGGTTATATGCCCGCCCATCATTTCCACCAACTGGCGGGAAATTGCCAATCCCAAGCCGCTTCCGGGATGACGCTTTGAATATCCGGCATTAAGCTGGACAAAACTTTCAAACAATTTCTCACACTTATCTTCAGAAATACCTATTCCGGTATCCTTAACCCGAAATTCAAGAACCGCTCCCTCTTCAAAGCTTCCCACGTGATCAACTGAAACTTCCACATATCCCTTTTCGGTAAACTTAATAGCATTACCGACAAGATTGATAATAATCTGCCCCAAGCGATACTCATCACCGTGGTAACAGCGGGAGACATCATCACTGACATTTGCCCGCAATTCGATGCCTTTTTCCTCGGCCTGTACCTTCAGCACGGAAAGCTGCTTTTCCAGCATTTCATAAAGATTGAAATCTTCGGGCCGAAGCTCCATCTTGCGTGCTTCGATTTTGGAAATATCGAGAATGTCATTAATGATATGCAGCAAGGACTCGGCAGCCTTTTTGACTGTGACAAGATAGCCCTGCTGCTCTCCGGTAAGATTAGTATTCAGGGTCATCTCGCTCATACCGATAATTGCACTGATCGGAGTACGGATTTCATGGCTCATATTGGCGAGGAATTCACTCTTGGCACGGCTGGCTTCTTCAGCGGCATCACGGGCTTCACAAAGTTCCACCTCACTGCGCTTACGCTCGGTAATATCCTGACCAACCGCAAGTACGCCCAGAGCACCGCCCTTGGCATCCAGCAGGCGGGAAAGAGACCATTGGATCATCCGTTCCTCGCCTCCTCTGGCGAGCACATAATTCTCCAGCAGCCGCAGGGGATTGCCGGAAAGAACAGTTGCAAACTGGCGGTTATGATCCGGCCAGAATCTTTCAGGAACAAAAAGTTCGTAATAATCCCGGCCAAGAACCTCATGCCGGGTTCTACCGAAAAGTTGCTCGGCCATGCGGTTGAACTCAAGAATCTTTTTGTCAGGAGAAAGCAATATGATCACGCTTTCTGCGGTCTTGACCAGTGAACGAAAACGGTAAGCACTTTCCTTGAGAGCTTCCTCCACCTTCTTTCTGGTGGTTATATCCTCAACAGAAGCAACAACTTTCTTGATACTGCCGTCATCTGAAATAATCGGCGAGGCGTTGATGGAAAGGAGCACCTTGCGTCCGTCCAGCCAATGAATAGCATGGCGGATATCAAGAACAGCATTGCGGATTTTCATTACGCGGTTGAAAGCCAGTCTTTCCTCTGGAAAGGGAGACCCGTCATGGGCAGTAATTTTCCAGATGGGATCATTATGCTGTTTGCCGATAATCTCTTCCCGGGCCACACCGTGCACCCGCGCTGCCTGATCATTGGCAAAAATAATTTTACCGTCATTATCCATGACGAGGATTCCCATAGGACTGGTTTCCATAATACTGCCCATGAGATCTCGCTCACGCTGCAATTCAATCTCAACTTTCTTTCTCTTGTCTATGTTCAGATAAAGAAAGCCGATAAAAACAAGCAGAACAGTAATGATGATAGCCGCACCGAGGATAAGAATCCTGTCAAGATTACCGGCCCCAAGCTCAGTAAGAGTAGCGGACAGCCATCCTTCGGCAAAAATATCCGTACACCCGGGCAGGAACAGTAATGTGGCAAATAATAGTGTGCGCAGCATAATTCCGAATCTGTTGTTTCCGTTTATGAGTCTGAATAAACCCGATCAACATTAGTAATAAATATATCTCATACACCATTATCGTCATTACCAGTCCAGAGCAAGACCAGAAGTAACTTTATTAACTACAATATCCCCTTTAAGCCCAGTCCCTTAATCAAACCAAAGCATCCGGCCAGCATCATATCACCACCGGGGGACGGAAACTCAACAGGATAACCGTTCAAAAGGGCGCGCCGGGGACCAAGCACGTAAGTGGGAGCAAAGCCCTGAGCTTCTTCAGGTAATTCAAGGGTCAAACAGCCATGACCCCAGTCATCAAACACATCCTGAAAACTGATATTACCCTGCCGGAACCGCTGAGAATCATCCCATAATTTTTCCGGGGTCATGTTCCCGGTATGGTGTTCATAAACACCGTAAACAGCGCCTTTATAGAGTAAAAATGAAACAGTATGGCTGTTCCCTACATTGATCAGGCAGACACCCTGCCTGTGGCTGTGTTCCATTATCTCATCCACAAAAAGGGCTCCGAGCACAGCCGCAGCACCGGTGTCACTAACCGCCCCTCCACCGATGCTATCCTGCAATTCAGCCATACGGGTAAACTCATCAGGCACGGCTTCAAAAACGAGACTCTCCGGACGTCCGTCATTCTCCAGCAGCAAATGCTTCCAGAGATTAAAGCGTCCTATACGGTTGCTTTTACCGGGATGGTAACCGTGATCCTGTACCGATGCAGTCACATAATCAGGATACTCCAGACCTGCCGCCTTAAAAAAATTCTTCCACCATGCAGCATCAAAGTCAGCAAGAGGAACTTCCGCGCACCCTTTCGGCTTTTCATCGGCAAGAATGATCCCGTTACTCTCCAGCCGGGAAAGATCATCACCTAGGGCAAGAGCCGCACGGGGATGGGCATAGACTTTATAACCCGCTTCCATATGGGGATAGACAGACCTTCCAAAACCACCGCCCATATTCCGGCCCGAAAGATAAATATCACGTCCCTGTCCGGTCAATTCCTTGATTCGTTCCCCTACTACCCGTGCCGGGGAAGGCAGTACGAACTTGAAACAGTTTTCAATCTCCACACCTTTAATATAATAAAGAACATCCTGAGTCCCGCTGCCGATATCCAGACTTAAAACCGTATTCTTCACTCCAGATCTCCATTTTTAACAGTAAAGATTGATAATTATGTTGCAGGCGGAAACAATTTGCGTCAATTGAAAACAGAATATGTTAACCGCAACCCCGCATTGACCATGATGAAAATAATCTTTTTCACCGCCCTGCTGATCCTGCTGCCACTGCCGCTTATCATTTTTGCCGCCCTTTGCAACAGAACGGAAATACGCAATAGAGGCACCGGACCGATGATCAAGGACATTGCCCGGGCCACTGTATCAGCAGGCATAAGCCTGATCATAGCCATCTGCACCCGCCCCTTCACTTTTCTCAGCAACCTTCCGCTGATCAAAAAAAACGGGGATGACACTCCCATTCTCATGACCCACGGGCTTTACCATAACAAGGTCGCATGGGTGGCTATGCGCTATCGCTTGAACCTTGCGGGATACACAAACCTGCACACATGGCAATACAACAGCTTTACTACATCCTATCCGGAGCTGGTGCTGGAACTGCGGGATATAATTTCAAAATTGCACTTGGAATCAGGAAGAGAAATCATCCTGACCGGACACAGTCTCGGCGGTCTGCTTTCATGCGGAGCAGCACAGGACCCCGAAATTGAAAAAATGTGCGCGGGGATTATTACCCTTGGAACACCTTACCGGGGCAGCATTCTCGCAACCATAGCCCTCGGAAGACTGGGACGCAGTCTGCACCCGCAAGGCAGTCTCTTTAAAGGGAAGAACAAAATCGGCTATCCCAGGAATATACCCAAAACAGCCATTATCTCTCCCACCGATGAACTGGTCCTGCCGTGGTCCAACCTCGAACCGACCTCTGAAGAATGGCAACTCAAACGAACTCACGCCATGGGACACGTAGCCATGCTTTACAGCAGACAGGTGGGCAAAATGGTAGTTGAATCGATCCGCAAAATACAAAACCAATAAAAAAAAAGGGAGAACCATAACAGTTCTCCCTTTGCTGTGATCTATATTTTCTAAGAAACGTATTCAGCAATCTTGGCTTTGAGCTGATCAGCAGTGAACGGTTTGGTAATAAAATCGTTCACCCCGGTCTTACGGGCCAGTTCCTGCTGGGAATACTCAGATTCGGTAGTAACCATGATTACGGGGATATCCGCATAACCGTTAGTCTGGCGGAGCTTGGAAACAAATTCCATTCCGTCCATAACCGGCATGTTCATATCAGTGATAATCACATCAAATTCTTCACTGAGTTCAATGTGTGAGTATGCATCCTGACCGTTTTCAGCCACAGTGGGTTCATACCCTCCACTGGTAAGAATGCTTCGATAGAGTGCAAGCATGGATTTGGAGTCATCCACAGCCAGAGCCCTCTTACCACCTGCAACAACAGCTTCAGGCAACCTGGCCATATCAGCTTCTGCTTCTGCACCGCCAATCTCAACCAGCTTGGCGCGGAAAGCTTCATGCACTTCAGCATCTTTGGAAGCTGCCACGGCATTCATCAGGAAACGGCCGATCTTGCCTTCAGCATACAGAGCCTGAAATACATTCACTGCCTTGGCGGTAACAATAGCCCGCAAAATCTTTCCGGCCTTGCTGCCGCCCTGACCTACTATCTCAACCAGCTTTTTGGTCACGCCGGGATTAACCAGTCCGTCAAGGCCGGTCATGACCGCCACGGTGATGAGTTCGTCATCATCTTCCAGACCATCGATAAGGCTGATCACACCCTTCATGGTGCCGATTCTGCCAATGGCTTCATAGATGGCGTACTTAACGCTTGAGTCAGTGGAATACTGCTTCTCAATGGCATCCATGAGCCCATCAAGAGCTTCCTTGTCCCCGATGAAACCAAGTACGTTGGCAGCGAGGATCATATCATCTTTCGCAGTATCAGGACTGATGATCTTATTCAGGTAAGGAACTGCCCTACTTCCCAGAACTGTCAGAGAGTCGGTAACTACCCGGCGTACGGTGGGGTTACGGTGGTGCAGGTTGGAAACAATAAAATCAAGGGCTTCGTCCGTACCTATGGTAGCGAGGCATTCAACTGCCTTCCATGTGGTCAGATCGCACACTTCGTAGCGATCTTCCTCGTTGTTGCGCTCAACAAATCCCTTGAGTTCGGGAATGGACTGCTCGTCCTTGAGTTCTGCAAGCATCTCTATGGACATAACCACGATCAGGTCATCGTCGTTATTGATATTGGAACGGAAAAGTTCAAGAGATTCAGGGCCGCCAATCTTTGAAAGCGAGGTAAGAACCTCGAATAAAAAGTCTGGATCAGAGGCTTCATCAGCCATCTGCATGAGAACAGGAACAGCACTTTTGAACTGAAATTCTCCACAAACCCTGATGCACAGGATACGTAATTTGCCATCTTCCTTGCTCAGAAGTTCTACCGTCTTTTGCTCATCAGCGGAAAGAACACCGTTCAAAGCGGTTACAACCATATAGTCAACAGAAGTATCTTCAAGCGGATTCTGGAACAGGTCCAGCAGAGCTTCCAGCTCAACCGGATCTTTTGCAGTGGCAACTTCATTGAGAATGCTGATCTTATCCAAGAAAGATTTTTCTCTGAAACCGATTAACATAGACATATTGTAATCTCTCTTTTTTACAGTGGAACTTTGTTTTTATTCAAAACAGAATTCAATGGTAAATTCCCCGGCATCGGTGGTGAAGGGGATAGCCATAATGGGAGTATTGGCAATGTGGGTAATGGTATGGTTATCTCCCATAATTACCGAAGGTGTGGCCCCAGAAAAACTGAGGCCCTGTTCAGCAAGCCCGGCTCTGGCCTGACCGGACACCATATTGGTAATCTCACCAACAGCATCCTGAACATCCTGAACGATATCCTGAACATCGTCGCCAAGCATATTCTTAACAATGGTCACCGCACAATTCTTTGTGAAGGATATTGATATTGTACCATTCATATCACCGGTAATACCCACCAACCCTGTAACGTCACCTACAGCGGTCTTGGTTTTTTTTACATAAGGCTTTCCCGGCTTCGGAGTGATCATGGCCATCATTGACAGCACATCCACTGCAGCCTTGATAAACGGCTTAGCAAGTTCAACATTCATATAGACATTCCCTACATCAGAAGTTTTCTCCAAGAGCAGGATCACCTTCAGTTCACGGTCTTTTCCTACTTAGAACACAATTTGAAAGATACTAACTTCAAAAACAGAAAGGTTCAAGAGACATGATTAAAATCCAGCGACAAAATCCATCACCATTGCAGCCCGGCCGAGTATAATGTAATCCACATTAATATTTCAAATACTCTGCTTACAAAGGATAATAGAAAATGATTCAAAGCTTGGTCGGACTGTTCGGTTTGGTATTCATCGCATGGCTGTTCAGCGAAAATAAAAAGGGACTCAGCCTGAAAAACATTATTATCGGGATGGCCCTTCAATTTACTGTAGCGGCACTCATGCTAAAAGTACCTTTTTTCAGTGACCTGATCATGTATTTGAACCACGCTGTAGATGCACTGCAACAAGCCACGCAAGCCGGAACAAGCTTTATCTTCGGTTATCTTGGCGGGGGGCCGCTCCCCTTTGCCGAAACTTCTCCGGGCGCGAGCTGGACTCTTGCTTTCCGGGCCCTGCCGCTTATTCTTGTGGTCAGTGCTCTTTCCGCCCTGCTCTTCTACTGGAGGATAATTCCGGTAGTGGTAAAGGGCTTTTCCTTGGCATTGCAAAAAACAATGGACATAGGTGGAGCATTGGGACTTGGGGTTGCCTCCAATATTTTTGTAGGCATGGTCGAAGCACCGATCATCATCGCCCCATATGTAAACAAGATGAGCCGCAGCGAACTCATGACCCTCATGATCAGCGGTATGGCGACAATATCCGGCACAGTGCTTGTTCTTTATGCCTCAATTTTGAATCCGGTACTTCCCGGCGCTATCGGGCATATCCTGACCGCCTCAATCA
This sequence comes from Maridesulfovibrio salexigens DSM 2638, assembly GCF_000023445.1. Lineage (GTDB taxonomy): Bacteria > Desulfobacterota > Desulfovibrionia > Desulfovibrionales > Desulfovibrionaceae > Maridesulfovibrio > Maridesulfovibrio salexigens. The sequence goes on from NC_012881.1 coordinate 3,724,372, forward strand.
TCAGCGCACCGGCGGCGATTCTAATTTCCCGGATAATGGTCCCGGAACAAAAAGGGCATCAGGGTGAAGACGGCCTTAACATCAAAAGCACTGCTTCCAGCTCAATGGATGCCGTAGTCAAAGGAACTTCCGATGGAGTCTCCCTGCTCATCAATGTTGTGGCTATGCTTCTGGTGCTGGTTGCTCTGGTAGCGCTGACCAACCAGATTCTCGCCTTTCTGCCCGACTTTCAAAACGAACCGCTTACCCTGCAACGCATCCTCGGTATCATCATGTGGCCTGTGGTCTGGCTGATGGGTATTCCGGCACACGAGGCTTATACGGCCTCTTCGCTCATGGGGACCAAGACCATCCTCAACGAATTTCTCGCCTACCTGCAACTTGCAGGACTTCCTGCCGGAACACTTTCCCCGCGTTCAACCATTATCATGACCTATGCCATGTGCGGATTTGCAAACCTCGGCAGCCTCGGAATTCTTATCGGCGGTCTTGTTTCCATCGCCCCCTCTCGCAAGGATGAGATAGTAGCCCTGGGTACAAAATCAGTAATAGGAGGAACTTTGGCTACCTGCATGACCGGAGCTGTGGTAGGACTACTCTATTAAGTCCCAAAAGGAATCAGGCAGCCATGATCAAATCAGGTAACAACATCAGCCCGGCGGAACTGAAACACTTCCTGCATAAACGGGCCCCTTCGCGCAATGCAAAACTCATTTTTGCCGCAACCGTAATAGGGTGTTGCTCTGCATTGGCTGCCGTGGTTTTGAACAGGGCACTTGATTATCTCAGCACGCTGCGCATGACCAATTCCCAGCACTGGTGGATGTTCATGCTGCCCGCAGTGGGCGCCACTCTTGCTGTTATCCTGAGTAAAAATATATTCAAGGAATCAGGCGGACACGGTGTAGGAGAAGTCATCGCAAAAGTGGGCTTAAAACAGGGCATCCTCCGCCCCATATCAATCATCAGCTCGCTTTTGACCAGCTTACTGACCATTGCCAGCGGCGGCTCAGCAGGGCCGGAAGCCCCGGTCGTGGTCAGCGGTTCAGCGATGGGTTCTAACCTGTCCCGGCTATTCAAAATGAGCGGACAATCACGCATGACCCTCATCGGATGCGGGGCAGCAGGGTCCATTTCAGCAATATTTAATGCCCCGGTCACCGGAATGATCTTCGCAGTAGAAATCATTCTCGGGGAATGGACTCCCTACCACCTCATTCCCATTGCAATCTCCTCAGTTGTTGCCACTCAGACGTCAAGACTGCTTGAAGGCAACGTTATACCGTTCAATGATCAATTCCCGCCCATGGGGATTACCGATCTGGGAACTTCCATCCTGCTGGCGGTACTGACCGCACTGGTTTCAGTGCTCTTTGTCCGCTTGATCCGGCAGGTAGGTTCCGCCTGTTCCTCTTTGACCAATAAACCGTGGATCAAAGCTGCCTGCGGCGGTCTGGCCGTGGGGATAATCGGTATATTCTTTCCGCTGGCACTCGGCGAAGGATACACCTCCATCAAAATGGCCATTCACGGAACCCTGCCTGACGGCATAGCGCTTATCGCTTTTATGGGAATGCTCAGAATAGTCACGACGTCGCTGACTCTGGGAAGTGGTGGCTTAGGAGGTATATTTGCTCCCTGCCTTGTTATCGGATCACTCTTCGGCGCATTCTACTACCGGGTAATTTCCCAGATAATCCCCCAGAACATACTAACCGGCGAAGGATCATACGCCCTGCTGGGTATGGCCGGAGTCGTCAGCGGAGTGATGCAGGCCCCTCTGACCAGTGTTTTTCTGGTGCTGGAAATCACCCACGGATATCAAGCGGTGATGCACATCATGATCGTCACTTTCCTTTCATCCATGCTCACTCACTCTTTTGAACCATCGTCTTTTTATTTTCGGGATCTGGTGGAGAAAGGACAACTTCTGCGCCCTAAAACGGATGAAAAAATATTGGCTGATATAGATACAGATCAGCTCGTTCACGATAAACTGACCTATGCCTGCCCGCAAATGACGGTGAGCGAATTCCTGAAAGTATTAACCAGCACCAGTCAAACCCACATCCCCATTATAAATAGCGAAACTCAGGAATTCATTGGCATGGTAGACGTGGTTTCAGCACGATCATCAATTCTTGACCCCGATCAGCAACAAAGTAATATCGGTGAGGTAGCCATAGACAGAAATGCTCCCATCATAGAACATGGTATGGGAGCGGCAGAAATTCTTGAAATAATGAACCGCAGTGGCAAGCGCACCCTTCCGGTAATGAAAAACGGCAGCTTCAGCGGCTTTATCAGCAAAGAAGACATCCTCTCAGCATACCGGGGCGAAATGAAATCTTACGGGAAAAGCGATAATCTTTTCTAAGAACCAAGAGCTAATCTTTACTCTTTTTACTTTCCGGTGATGTTGGGGAATCATCCTGAACATACTTTGCTTTCACAATTGTATCCGCAACACGACCCATGACTTTCTCGAGCTTACGTTTCAAATCCGGGTCTTCTTCAAGTAATTTTTTTGAAACACTCATAAATTTATCTGGTATTTTATCAGCCATATTTTCCCTTCAATCTTTCTCTCAAATTACTCCTAATAGTACCTTGCTAAGCATTGCATCATACACATTTGGATAAAAAGCTATAAAATCAAGCGAAAGATTAACAATATATTAAGACGGGTATTTACTTTTTAACCCCGCTATAATAATCTTCAATATCGTTTAATTTTTAGCATTTGGAAAGTGCTCTCTACTGAAAGGAATCAGTACCATGAACAATGATGCGGAAAGCCAGAATGCCGGAACTGAGGAGTTCTTGCAAATCAGTTTTAATATTTTAAATACATTCGGCAGCAGACTACCTGTATCTCTTTGCATACACGATGACGAATTTCAACGTGTCGTACCTCTTTTTGCGAAAGACACAAGACTCTCCGACAAGAAACAGGAACTGGTTAATAACTACTGTAGTGACGGAAATCTGTTCATATCCAAAGAAGACTACGCATCACTTGCCGGCCACATCAGTCAGAACCTTGGTGCATTACTGACTGAACATTTTCTGGACGAGGCTGCAGCTGCAGAAATTTTCTATGAAGGAGTTCTGGAAAAAGTACGTTCTTTTTACTCCAATCCCATTGGCGAAACTCTAACCGAGCTTAGCACTGTTCTGGCTATTTTTTGCGAATACGTGTGGGTTGATCCCAACAGATGGACATACTTTTTCAATACACTTAAACGGGAAAAAGACCTTTGTTGCCATGCGGTAAACACACTTTTTGTCGGTACATCCATCTATTTAAAAGTCCTCTACAAACCCGGGGAAAAAATGGACCTTAAGCCTCTTGCTTTGGGACTGGTCCTCCACGATCTGGGAATGACCCAGATCCCTTCAGCTGTAACCGGGAAAAACTCAAAACTGCTGTACAAAGAAAGAATGCGCATGCAGGAGCATGTCGATATTGCGGAAAAAATGCTTAACCGCCTTGAAATCAGGGATGAAATCATCAAATCCTGCGTATTCGATCACCATGAACGGTTGGACGGAAGCGGCTATCCCAAAGGAAGGCGCGGAGATGCGATAACTTTGGAAGCAAAGGTCTGCGCAATCTCAGATGCTTTTTGCGGTATGATCGCCGACCGTTACCACAGACCCGGGCTCAATCCTATTCTCGCAGCAATTATCCTCACCGAAAGCAAAGCGAAATACGACCAAAAACTGACCAGCTCACTAATATCATTCATCATATCCAACAACCCGGAAATGAAAGCCCTGCTGCAAGATAAGGCCAAAATGCAGCAACTAAGAACCATTGCATTACAAAAAGCAGCTCAGTAAAAAATAAGGCCGGAGTGAAATCACCCCGGCCTTTATCTTTCAGGAAAAATAAATCCTAACCGCGAATCAAGGGTATCCCGCAAGCTTCAGCCACGATGAGAGTCAGGAACATGGTTGGGATGTATAGAATCATGGAGACCAGTACGGTTGCTGAAGTTTCTGTTTCACAGGTACTATAGGATTCAGCAAGCACACAACACAGCGCCGCAGTCGGCATTCCCGACAACAATACGCCCATAAGCAATTCCTGTCCTCGCACCCCGAAAAGAAATAAGCATCCGGCAGCAAGAAGCGGATGCAATATTAATTTAAAAAAATTCACCAGCCCGATATTGAACCATTTCATCTCCATCTTCTGACGTACAATAAGAATTCCTATTGCAAACAAGGCACAAGGGACCGAAGCCATGCCGAAATTATGCAACCCGTCAGCCAAAAATCCCGGTAACTTCAAATGTAAAAAAGAGAATGCTGCCCCTACAAATGAAGCTCCGATCAAAGGGGTCTTGAGCATGGACAAAGCGATCTGCCCGACTATACCAAAAGTAGACTTAGTTTTATCCGCGCGATGCAGCTCAAAAGTAGCCACAACCATTATGACAATAACGATTGGAAGAATTATCGCCAGCGTAGTGGCTATCAAAGCCTGCCTGCTGCCATCATAAAGATACATCATGATCGGAAGGCCGAGATAAGCTGAGTTAGGAAAACTACCTGAGCTGGCCCGGATTCCGTCTTCAGTAAAATGGCTTTTGAATATAAGTTTCGAAGCCAGAAACATGAGCCAGTAAGCTCCAATCATTGCGGAAAGATAGCCGCCAATGAAACGAACCTGCGCAATTTCCTCAAACGGAGTTGTAGCCAGCGAGCTGAAAAGCAAGGCAGGCAAGGTAAAATAATAAACAAACCCGTTCAAAACTGTTGCAGAATTTTCAGGCAATATTTCACGCCGGAACGAAACAGCCCCGGCTAGAACCATCAAAAACAGTGGGATCAATGCAGAAAGGACAAGTGTCAGCATAAATTAATTGAGGAGTAAAAGATTGAATCGAAATGCGAATAAGACGGTCAGTAGTTTTCTGGAATTCGTATAGACATTTTTAATAAAAAATATTTATATAATAACAGGATGTAATTTTTATGACCAACCGGAGTCTGTATTGCCAGAAGAAATTATTCTAAGAAATGACATGCGTCCAGTAGGTATTGCACTGTGTGGTTTTGGGCTTTTCGGAACTATAGGATTTTTGCTCTTCAGCATTTTTGGTTCCTATCCCGCACAAAGCAATGGTGAAATTTATCTCGCTCGCATTCTGGCGACACTGGGAATAATTGCGTTTCTCTGGAAGATGATAACTCTTAATGCCCAAAAATATTTTTTAGAAACAAGTGATGACGGGATCAGGATAAATGGGACAGTCACCAAATATATTCCATGGGAAAACATTAAAGATATATTTATTGAGCAACCGACTCCAGAACCTCAAGAAGATGACGAAGACTACTCTCCGTTCATGAAACCACGACTGGCTCCGATCATGTATCTGCAAATTCACAATGCAGAAAAAATTTTCTTCGAAAGCAAGGTGTATAAATTCTCACCCCGCAAGGTCGACAATTATATAGAGAAGCTAGCTGCTCTCGATAACCGCATTCCACTTGATATGGAATTAATGACAGCTAATACGCAGGAAGAAATCTGTGAGATGCTGCGAACGAGATGGGAAATAGCTGTAGGAGAATAAATTTACTCTTTCAATTCAATATCCAGATTGGCTAGCAATGAGACCGCTTCTGGTAATGAAAATTTAGTTTTTTTAAGTTTGTTCGTCTCAGCATTCATAAAGTAATTTCTGGACGAGGTGAAATCAGCACTACTCAAATCAGCCTGATGAAACTGGCAGCCTGCAAAATCACAATCATCAAATTTTACTCGCGCCAACTTACAATCAGAAAATGAAGCTTCTCTCAATGAACAGGAGTTGAATTTAACCTTAAGCAAGTTTTGACTGCTGAATGCACATCTATCCATGAGGCAATTAGAGTAACGGGCCACTATTACAGGCCCAAGATTTCCCCAGTTTATACCCAGCAACTTTGAGTCCCGAAATTCAGTGTCGATAACCTTTGAATTTGAAAAGACTGCAACAGACATATTACAGCCTACGAAACGGCATTCTTGAAATTCACAATCTATAAACTCGGCATACTGAAGAGAAGAAGCTTCAAAAGTACATCTGTAAAAATTAACTTCCAGCAAAGTCTGATCTTCTAGATCAACATTTTCGAATGAAATGTTTTCATAGGATTCATAATCTTCGATATGCATTGAATCTCTCCTGACATATATTTATCAGACGACTTTATACTCCTCGTCTTACGAACAAGCAAGGGCGGTAGCGAAAAAACGCCCCCCTTCCCCTCACTCCCCGTACCTTCCAAAACCAATCCCGCCCCAAACAAGTAAAGCCCCCTTGAGTTAACAAGGGGGCTTTGAAATAAAAAAGCTTGCGGCGACCTACTTTCCCACTAGCTACCTAGCAGTATCATCGGCGATGGAGAGCTTAACTTCCGAGTTCGGAATGGGGTCGGGTGTGACCTCTCCTCAATGGCCGCAAGCAAATTTGCTTGCTCGTTTGAGCAAAATATATTGTTTAATAGAGAAGAATTAGAGTTCCATTAGCTTCAACCGTTTAGGGTTAAAGTTAAGGGAAGAGAAGAAAAATAAGTCGCACGATTTATTAGTACTGGTCAGCTGAATGCATCACTGCACTTACACCTCCAGCCTATCAACCAGGTGGTCTACCTGGAATCTTTAGATGCTAAAGCATAGGGATAACTAATCTTGAGGCAGGCTTCCCGCTTAGATGCTTTCAGCGGTTATCCCTTCCGAACTTAGCTACCCTGCAATGCCGCTGGCGCGACAACAGGAACACCATAGGTTCGTCCACCCCGGTCCTCTCGTACTAGGGACAGACCCTCTTCAATTATCCTACGCCCACGGTAGATAGGGACCAAACTGTCTCACGACGTTTTAAACCCAGCTCGCGTACCACTTTAATCGGCGAACAGCCGAACCCTTGGGACCTGCTTCAGCCCCAGGATGTGATGAGCCGACATCGAGGTGCCAAACCGCGCCGTCGATGTGAACTCTTGGGCGCGATCAGCCTGTTATCCCCGGCGTACCTTTTATCCTATGAGCGATGGCCCTTCCATGCGGAACCACCGGATCACTAAGACCAACTTTCGTTCCTGCTCGACATGTCTGTCTTACAGTCAAGCTCCCTTATGCCTTTGCACTCGACGGCTGGTTTCCAATCAGCCTGAGGGAACCTTTGCAAGCCTCCGTTACTTTTTGGGAGGCGACCGCCCCAGTCAAACTACCCACCAGACACTGTCTCCAAGCCGGATAACGGCGTTGGATTAGAATTCAAGACTATCAAGGGTGGTATTTCAAGGTTGGCTCCACCGACACTGGCGTGCCGACTTCAAAGCCTCCCACCTATCCTACACATGATAGCCCTAAACCCAATGTCAAGCTATAGTAAAGGTGCACAGGGTCTTTCCGTCTTACCGCGGGTAACCGGCATTTTCACCGGTAATTCAATTTCACTGAGTCTCTGGTTGAGACAGTGGGGAGATCGTTACGCCATTCGTGCAGGTCGGAACTTACCCGACAAGGAATTTCGCTACCTTAGGACCGTTATAGTTACGGCCGCCGTTTACTGGGGCTTCAATTCGGAGCTTCGACCGAAGTCTAACACCTCCTTTTAACCTTCCAGCACCGGGCAGGCGTCAGTCCCTATACATCGTCTTACGACTTAGCAGAGACCTATGTTTTTAGTAAACAGTCGCCCCCCCCGATTCTCTGCGGCTCCAAACAGCTCATTAAGTGAATCAAGTCACCGTCTGGAGCATCCCTTCTCGCTAACTTACGGGATCATTTTGCCGAGTTCCTTAACCAGAGTTCTCTCAAGCGCCTTGGTCTACTCGACCCGACTACCTGTGTTGGTTTGCGGTACGGTCAACAAATGCTAAACTTAGAAGATTTTCTAGGCAGTCTGGAATTACTCACTTCAAACGTAAAGTTACGGCATCGTGTCTCGGCCTTAAAAAGGAACGGATTTGCCTATTCCTTAAGCCTACGCACTTACACCGGCATATCCAACAGCCGGCTGAGCTATCCTACTGCGTCCCTCCATCGCACACATTTGCTGGTACGGGAATATTAACCCGTTTTCCATCGACTACGCCTTTCGGCCTCGCCTTAGGGACCGACTAAC